>JACAEO010000414.1 GCA_013388805.1 Chloroflexota bacterium | reverse complement strand
GGCCCAGCCTTTCGGCTCGGCGTGGTAGCCCGGGCTCTGCCAGTGGCCAGGGAAGACCTGGCGCCCGGCCAGGTGGTGCGCAAGCTCGTGGCGCAGGGTCTGCTCCAGGCTGTTGGCGCTCTGCTCGGCAGTGCGGGCGTGCGTGTAGAGGGTGGCCGTCCGTTCGTCGTAGACCCCGTCGACATCGACCGTGAACGAGGTGAAGGCGCGCAGATAGTCGCGGTAGATGCCCTGGCGGGCGAAGATGAGCACACTGAGCGCTGGCCCGTCCTCGCCGGGGATGGGCCTGCTCAGTTCCGGCCCCACAATGGCGTCGAACGTCGCCTGTGCACGCGTGATCTCGGCCAGCAGCGGGGTGAGCTGGGCGACCGGCAGCCCGGAGCGGAGCGTCACGCCGTTGGCGGACAGCCGGTTGGGCAGGGCCAGCGCCTCGTAGTCGGCGCGCAGCCGCGCGAGGTGGGTCGTACCGCCGCCCAGACGGTCGCGGGCACGGGCGATGGCGGCGCGGGCGGTGAGCGGCGTGGGGCTGCTCTCGGCGAAGCCCATCACCGGCGGCGGCTCATCGGGGACCAGGTGCAGCGCTGGCTCGGCGGCCCAGGCGGCGGCGAGGGCTGTGTCGAGCTCGGCACGCAGCCGGGTGTCAAGCTGGGCATTGCGCAGATGGGCGACGGCCAGCGCCGCCGCCGCTCGCACCCCGGGGCTGTCCGACTGTAGCCCCGCGTGGATAAAGGCCCGGTCGTCGCTGGCGAGCGGCCCGGGGCGGGCGTAGATCAGGCGTGCCCGTGCCGCTGCAGCCCGGTAGCGTAGGGCGGGGGCCAGCGCCGGGTCCGCTGCCAGCTGTGCGAGGGTCGGCCCGTCGTGGAAGCTCGGATAGAAGAAGCTATCCACGAGCCAGACGGCGTCCTGGACGAGGAAATTATCCTGTTCGCCGGCGAGCAGGCCGCTGAGCGTCGCGCGGAGCCGGGCGGCGCGGGCCTGCAGCACCAGTTCGCGGGCGCGGCTGCCGCGGGGGCTCTCCGCGAGGCGGCCGAGGGCGCGCAGGGCATTGCGCCGGGCGAGGGCATGGGACCCGGTGGCTGCGAGGGTGATCAGCGCGTCGGTGGTGGCCAGGTCGGCGCGGGGGCGCAGGGCCGCGGCCAGTTCCTCGGCGCAGGCATAGGTCGCGCCCGGCAGGGCAGCGAGCAGCGCCGCCGTGTCGGGGTAGCCGGGCGCCGGGCACTGGGGGGTGCGCGCGGGCGGCGGTACGGCGGGCGCCACCGCGAGCGGCAGCGCCGCCGTGGGTATGGCCAGCAGCAGCGCCGCCGTGATGGTGGTGAGGATGGCACGCATGTGGTGCGTCCGGCACGTCAAGCCTTCAACTCCACAGCTCTCCAGCGCTCCAGACCGGCTGTGTGGAGGTGTGGAGCTGTGGAGCAACTGTCAAGCGAGAACGCCCGACTCTGCAACATGCCTTAGCTGCCGAATATCGTGTCGCCAGGCTCCAATACGCACAGCGCGCGACGGTAGTCGAGGGTGACGCGGTCGAAGCGGGCGAGAACGCCATTGCCAAGATTGGCCCGTCCGGCGCGGCCCAGGTCGCCGCCACGTCCCTCGGGCGCGTCAAGGCCGACCTCGCGCAGCTCAAAGGCGCCGAGGCGCAGACCCGGGGCCACGCCCTGCAGCACGCTGCTGCCGCTGGCAAAGCCATGGCCCCGGGCGGGCGGCTGATCGTCGGTGCGGCACAGGCCGGCGCGGGCAGCCAGGTCGGCGCTCAGGGTCAGCGCGCCATTCGAGCCGGTGTCGATGGTAAGCAGGGGCAACGCCAGGCAGGGGTGCAGAGCCGCTGTCGCGCCGCGCCCGGTGGCGGCCAGCAGGCTTGCGCCCTCGAGGGCTGGAAAATGCTCGAAGAAGCGCAGCGGCAGCACCGCGCCGCCGGGACCCGGGGCGGGTGGGTCGAGATCGGGGTGGCAGAGGCGCAGGCGGCGCCCGGCGTAATCGATGGTCAGGGTCAGCTGGCTGAGCACATTGTAGCCCAGCACCAGGTCGAGCTTAAACGGCGCGTGACCAAGGTCCACGGCGAGCAGGTAGAGCTCGCGCAGGTGCAGATCGCCAAGGCGCAGCCAGGGCAGCACCGTCTCGGTAAAGGGCACGCCGTCGCTGGTGGCATCGGAGCCGAGGGCGAAGTCACCGAGACGCAGGCCGAGGCGGCGAGCCAGCCCCAGGTCGATCGCCGAAGGATCGGTGCCCGTATCGATCAGCACCGTCAGCGGATGGCCGCCCGGGCCCGCGGCGGTGCAGCGCAGCACCCGGGGCGCGAAGAGCAGCGGCAGTTCGGCGGCCCCGCTGGGCGGGAAGTCTAGCCTGGTCCGATCGTCAAGCATAGCGCCATGATACCACGGGGTGTGCTACCAGGTGGAATTGGCAATCCCGCATGGTTCCGCTCAGCTCCACAGCGCTCCAGCGCCACACAGGGCTTTGTCGAGCTGGAGCGCTGTGGAGGTGTGGAGCTGAGCCAATGCGCTGCCAGCAAGCAGAATCGGTGTGACGCATTTTCGATACTGCTGGCGAACATGAACGCTACCGTGCCAGGTGCGCGCAGCCGCGCGTCGTAGCCGGGCGTGCGTTCGAGGCGCAGGCTCAGCGCGGCACCTCAACCCGGCCAAGCACCCGTGCGAGCGCGGTGTCGGGCGTGAGGCCTTCGATCTCGGCCTCGGGCCGCAGGATGACGCGATGGCGATAGACCGGGCGCACCAGGGCCTTGACGTCATCTGGGGTGACGAAGCCGCGGCCCTGGATGGCGGCGTAGGCTTTGGCGGCCAGCAGCAGGGTGATGCTGGCACGGGGCGAGCCACCGAGGAGCAGATCGGGGCTGCGCCGGCTCTCCTGGGCGATCGCCCCGATGTAGCCGATCACCCCATCCTCCACCACCACCGTGCGGATCTCGGCGCGGCAGCTCTCCAGCGCCTCCGGCGTGATCAGCGGGCGCAGCCCGGCCTGCTCCAGCTGGCGCGCATCGAAACCGTGGTGGTAGCGCCGCAGCACTTCGAGCTCCACCTCGCCTGGCGGGTAGTCGATCAGCAGCTTGAAGAGGAAGCGATCGAGTTGGGCCTCAGGTAGCGGGTAGGTACCCTCGTACTCGATCGGGTTCTGAGTGGCGACGACGAAGAAGGGCTCGGGCAGCGGCAGCCGCTCACCCTCGATCGTCACCTGATGCTCCTCCATCGCCTCGAGCAGGGCGCTCTGCGTCTTGGCCGGCGCGCGGTTGATCTCGTCGCCCAGCAGCAACTGGGTAAAGATCGGCCCGCGCCGCAGCCGGAACTGGCCGGTGCCCAGATCGAACACCTGGGTCCCCACCACGTCGGAGGGCATCAGGTCGGGGGTGAACTGGACCCGCTTGAAGTCGGCGCGCACCAGCAGAGCCAGTGTCCTGGCCATGAGCGTCTTGGCGGTGCCGGGCACGCCTTCAAGCAGCACGTGGCCGCCGGCGAGCAGCGCCACCAGCAGCAACGTGAATGGCTCATCCTGGCCCACCAGCACCTTGCGGGCCTCAGCGCGGATCTGTTCGGCGAGTGTCTGGGTCTGCATCGTGCCCCTGATCTGGAACGTTGGCGCCGAGCCAGTTCGTTGCCCGGTGTACGGGGACGTCTTCGCGCGTCCTTAACTGCGCCCCTCGCTGTACGTCCCGTGGCTGAGGATCGCCAGCGCGGCGGTGAGCGCCAGGGCCGTCGCCGGCGGGCGCAGCGCATCGGCGTCGGGGGGCAGCGCCGCTCCGTCGGCGTCACCGCCGTGGCGCTGCAACGCCACCAGATCGGCATAGCCAAGCCCGGCAGCGCGCATGGTAGCCTCGGCGGCCGCAGCGACGGCTGCCGGTGCGATTGCTGCGCCCGCAAGCGCATCAGCGGCCAGCGCAGCCAGCGCGTCAGCGGCCGGGCGGCTGGCCAGCCAGCGGGCAGCCCGGCTGAGCTGGGGCCGGTAGGCGCCCACCTGGCTGGTGTGGCCGGCCAGCGCAAAGGCCAGGGTGACGAGGGCGGTCGTCGCCTCGTCGTCGGCCCAGCTGCCGTTCACCGCCTGGGTGCGCGCCAGGTAGCGCAG
>JACAEO010000084.1 GCA_013388805.1 Chloroflexota bacterium | reverse complement strand
GGGTGGGGCCGAACCCCCACCCCGGGGCAATCCGTCCCATCACCGTATCATCCCACTGCCAGCGGGTCAAAGACGGGCGTCTCAAGCAGTTCGTCGATAAAGCGGAACAGCCACCGGCGCACATCGTCGGCCACCTGGTACCAGAGCGGGCTGGCGACGACCAGGGCGCGCCAGACCAGGAAGGGCTGCACGACGCGTAGTACCTCCTCGTCGCCGGTGCACGCCAGGTAGGTCTGCCAGAAGTTGTGCCACAGGGCCGCGAAGGGCGGGGCCAGCGTGCCCGAGCGCTGGAGCGAGAAGAAGAGATAGTTGATCGCCATCGCGCTGACATCGTCGGCGGGCTCGCCCCAGGGGCCCCGGCTGCGGTCGAGCAGGGTGAACTCCGTCCCGCTGCGGAAGAGCACGTTGAAGGGGTGGAAGTCGCCGTGGATCTGGGCGAGCCGCTCGCTACGGAGCTTGAGCCGCGTGCGCCAGGCGACCAGGCGCTCCTCAACCTGCGCGAGCCAGGCCGGGCTGGCCAGCGGGTAGTCCGGCGGATAGCTATCGATCAGCCCGACGATGCCCTCGCCGCTGCCGAAGACATCGCGCAGGTGGCGGCGGTAGAGCGTCGGGTCATGGTGGCGCACGGCGTGGATGCGCCCCAGGTAGGCGGCCAGGGCCTGCGCCCGCGCGATGTCTTGCGCCGTGGCGCTACCGGTCGCCGCGAGCCGTGTGAGATCGTCGGCGTACAGGCTGCCTTCGACATAATCGGTGAGCAGGAAGACCTCGCCCGCGCCGATCGAGCTGAGGTGCCCCTCCGGGCTGAGTACGCCGACATCGAGGGCGCGCACGTGCTGCGGCAGGTCGTTGAAGCTGTCGTAGCTCAGGATCATGCCGGCCGCGCGGTCGGCGCGCCGCTCGTGACCGAAGGGGTTGGCGGCCATCGTGCGCAGCACTGCCCGCCGCTCCTGGCCATCCAGACAGTAGCGCACCAGCACCGGCTGGCCGTAGCCCAGGATCTTCAGCGGGCTAGTCTGCGGCGTGTCTGGAGGCGGGCCAGGCTCGGCTGCGCCGAGGGTGGCAAGCTGGAGCACCTGCACCGGCGCGCCGAAGTGCTGGCTGAGATATGCGCTAACCACGGCTGGCTTCAGCTCCATGGCACCCTCCTCCCCATCAGGCGCGGTGCAGAGACGGGCGGTATCCCTGGTCTGCAACCGGCCTTACACCGATTCTGCTTGCTGGCATCGCATTGGCTCAACTCCACACCTCCACAGCGCTCCAGCTCGACAAAGCCCTGTGTAGAGCTGGAGCGCTGTGGAGATGAGCGGAACAATGCGGGATTGCCAATTCCACCTGGTATTACGTGCGCGCCTCCTCCGGGCGATAGGCGAGCAGCGGCACCGTGGAGCCGCGCAGCACCTTGTCGGCGACACTGCCGATGAGCAGCCGGGCCACCCCACCGCGCCCGTGGGTGGTCATCGCGATCAGGTGGGCGCCGCAGGCCGTGGCGCACTCCAGAATCTCGTTCGCCGGGCGCCCCACACGCACCTCGGGCACGACGGCCAGACCCTGGTCGCGCAGTCGGGCGGCAACGCCCTCGAGATAGGCGGTAGCCTGTTGCCAGGCGACCTCCTGGGCCTCGACGTCCACACTCGGCTCGACCCCGTTGACGAAGAAGCCGCGGACCACCGGCTCCACCACGCGCAGCAGGGTGTAGCGGGCATGCGTCAGCTGGCCAAGCCAGGTGCCGAGCTCGATCGCCTGCTCGGCGAGCGACGAGCCGTCGAGCGGGATCAGAATGTGGCCCAGCGGTGGCTCGCGGCTCAGGTCGGGCGCCCCGTCGCCGGGGTGCACGATCAGGGTCGGCACCGGAGCCTGACGCAACAGCCGATCGGCAACGCTGCCCAGCCAGGCGCGGGCGATGCCGCCACGCCCGTGGGTGCTCAGCACGATCAGCGCCGTGTCGAGCTCCTCGGCATAGCGGCACAGCGCATCACTGATCGGCGCCTCAAGCAGCGTCATCGTCACCGGCCCGTCCCAGACCGCCGCGATCCGGTGCGAGACGTCGGCCAGGTAGGCTGCCTCTTCTTCACGCACCAGGGCATCGATCGCCGGATCGTACAACGCGGCGCCCGCCGGCCCGGGCGCCGGCACGATCAACTGATGAACATGGACCAGGGCCAGCTGCAGCGACCCGCGCCGCGCGAGCGCGATCGCGACCGGGAGCGCGTGCTCGCCAAAGGGTGACCCGTCCAGGGGAACCAGTATCGTCCGCATCCTCGCACCCTCCTCCCCCGCACAGCGGCATGGCCGCGACGGGAGACTGCGTCTCGGCAAGGAATGAACACTCGATCCAACCTCACGGCGGGGCCGCCGGGTGGTGCATAGGCAGACAAAACAGGGCAGCACCAGACGGCGAGTTGCCCTTCACCCCTCAGTGTACCGCCAGCCGGCCCGATCCGGCGAAAATATCCCGATACCACGGGGGAAGGGCTCTTCACCGCCCAGCGCCTGTCCGGCAAGTGCACAGACAATCACAGCGTATTGTGCGACGATAACGCACAGACTGCCGCTGCGCTGCTACAATACAGGATGCGACCCTGGCCGGCGTGCGGCATCCTCTGTGTGCCGGGGCACTGGCCAGGAGGAGGTAAACCATGCTTCGAGCAACGCGCGATCCGCAGGTTGGCGCGCCCCGCTGGAGCCAGGGCTGGGGCCTGCTCGCTCTGGTCGGCGGCGCGCTGGCGCTGGTCATCATTGCCCTGATCGCCATTGCGCTGGGCGGACGCCAGCAGCCAGAGCTTGCGCCGCTCTCCACGCCCGAGGGGGTGGTCCAGCGCTTCTTCGACGCGACCTACCGCGGCGATTATGCCACCGCCTACGGGATGCTCAGCGAGACGACGCGGCGCGAGCGCACCCTGGCCGAGTTTCAGGAACAGCTCCGCTATCAGCGCGACAGTGAACTGCGCGTCAATGCCGTCGCCATCCACGATCAGACCGCGACGGTGACGGTCACCGTCACCCATTTTAGCCCGGGTGGGCTGTTTGGCGGGAACGAGTGGAGCACCCAGTACGACATCCTGCTCGAGCGCGACGGCGAGACCTGGCGCATTATCGGCTGGCCCTTCTGGTAGGCGGGGTGCGTGCGTCGAACCAACCCTGGCTTGCGCGGGAGGTGACCCATGGCAACACGCACAGTGCGGCGACTCTACATCTATGTCGCCGCCTTCATTGGTTTGTGGATGATGAGCTTCGGCGTCAGCGGGCTGCTGGCGTTCCTCGCAACGCGCCTGTTCGGCGGCGCCGCGCTCGGCGCGGGTGTCGCCGCCCTGCGGCTAGGCAGCAGTGTCGCGCTGATCGTGGTTGGCGCGCCGCTCTGGGCGGGCCACTGGGCCCTGGCCCAGCGGGATGCCCGCCAGCCCGAGGGTCAGTTCTCGGCGCTGCGCCGGCTGTATGCCTATGCCGTGCTGCTGGTGGCCGCGCTGGTCGCGCTGTTCGGGCTGCAGGAGGCGCTCACCCTGGCGCTCGATCGCTTCAGCCAGCGCCTGTCGGCGCTGGAGTTGATCAGCCCGCTGGCCAACGCGCTGGTGGCCGCGCTGGTCTGGTTGGCCCACTGGCGCTTCTTCAGCAGCGACCGTGAACTGGTCGAGCGCGCCGCACCGCATGCCACCCTCCGCCGCTGGTATCTCGCGCTGATCCTCTGGATCAGCCTGGCGCTGACCAGCTTCGGCGCCGGGGTGCTGATCCACGGGCTGCTGCAGCAGTTCGTCTTCAGTGCGCCCGGCTATGCCCGGCAGCTGGCCGGGCCCGCCGCGGCGCTGATCAGCGGCGTTGTGCTCTGGCTACCCCACGAGCTCTGGTCGCGGCGCCTGGTGCGCGTCGCCGGCCCGCTGCAGATCGACGAGCTCGGCGCGATCCTGCGCCAGGTCTATATGGCGCTGGTGATCGCCAGCAGCCTGGTGGCGGCGCTCACCGGGCTGACCGCGCTGCTGGCCGCCGGGCTGCAGGCCAGCCTGGGTGTGACCGGCTGGGCGAATGCCTTCGCCGGCGAGACGCGAGCGGCGGCGGCGCTGATCGTGGCGCTGCCCATCCTGTTCTACCATCGCGAGCAACTCGTGGTCACGGCGCGGCTCAGTGGCGCCGAGGAGCGCGTCGGCACCGCGCGGCGCCTGATCAGCTACCTGCTGGCTGCCGTGAGCCTGGTGGCGCTCTACTTTGGCCTGGGCGGGCTGATCGGCACGCTGCTGCGCCTGTGGCTGGGCGCTGAAGTCGTCGGCAGCGCCTGGCTCACCGCGCTCAGCTGGTATGCGGCGACGGCGATCGTCGCCCTGCCCGTCTACGGCCTGGCCGGCTGGTGGAGCGAGCGCCTGGTGCGGGCCAATGTCGAGGAGCAGCGGGTGCTCAGCCGGCGCATCTACCTGTACGCCGGGCTGCTCTTTGGCGTGATCGCGGCAGTGACGGCGACCACCGGGCTCATCAGCACGCTGGTCGTGGCCCTGCTCGGCCAGGGCGGGCCGGAGGTGACCGGGGACGTCGGCTGGATCGTGGGCTATAGCGTGCTTGCACTGGCCATCGCCGTGGGCTACGGCCTGCTCTTGCGGCAGGCGGGCGCGGCGCGCGGTACGCTGGGCGCCGGGCGGCGCATCGTGCTGGTGGCCGCTGCGCCGTTGCGCCAGGCCCTCGAGGCGGCGGTGCGCCACGAGCTCCCGGGCGCTACGCTTGCCGCCTTTGATGAGCAGGACACGCCGGAGCGGCGCGCGGCGCTCGCCAGCGCCGATGTGCTGGTGCTGAGCCTCGCCGCGCTGGGTGATGCGACGCTGGCGTCCTTCACCGGCCCGCGGCTGCTGCTGGCCACACCGCTCGAGGGGATGACCCTGATCGGCGCACGCCGCGAGGGTTCGGCGCTGGCCCGCGAGGCGGCCCGCACGCTGCGCAGCCTCTGCAGCGCCGGCCCGCCCCTGGCCCAGCCGCCGGCGATCGATACGGCGGCCCACAGCCCTGCCTGAGCCAGCAGCGAGGAGTGCCATGAATGGACTGACGCTGGTGCTGGCCGATGACCATCACGTGGTCCGTGAGGGCCTGCGCCTCCTGCTCGAGACGCGGCTCCATTGCCGCGTCGTCGGCGAGGCGGCCACCGGTGCCGAGGCGGTGGCGCTGGTGCGCCAGCACCACCCCGACCTGCTGATCGTTGACCTGAGTATGCCGGGGATGAATGGCATCGAGGTGATCCGCGCCGTGCGCGCCCAGGCGCCCGAGACGCGGGTGATCGTGCTCTCGATCCACGGCGACGAGCCGCACGTGCGTGAGGCGCTGCGCGCCGGGGCGATGGCCTATGTGCTCAAAGAGGCGCTGGCCGATGATTTTCTCCACGCGATCGCCCAGGTAGCGGCGGGCCAGCGTTACCTGAGCCCGCGCCTGGCCGAGCGGGCGATCAGGAGCTTTGCCAGCGAGGGCCAGGATCCGGGCATGGAGGCGGAGGGGCTGAGCCCGCGGGAGCGCGAGGTGCTGGCCCTGGTCGCCGAGGGCCTCACCAGCGCCGCGATCGCCGAACGACTCGGCATCGGCGTGCGCACCGTCGAGTGGCACCGCGCCAGGCTGCTGCACAAGCTCGGCCTCCACACGGTCGCTGACCTGGTGCGTTATGCGCTCCAGCACGGGCTGGCGCCCGAGGCAGAGTGATGGGCAGCGCGGCACATAGCACGGAGGCTGGCCAGGCAGCCTGGGGCGAGTTGCATCAGCGCTCGATCGCCGATGCCTACGCAGCGCTGGGCACGAGTGTGCGCGGCCTCAGCGCCGCGGAGGCCGCCGCGCGTCTGCGCCGCTACGGCCCCAACGCCCTGCAGACGGTCAGGGGCAAGCCGCTGATCTGGCGCTTCCTGGAGAACTTCACCCACCTCATGGCCCTGCTCCTCTGGGTCGGCGGGGCGATCGGCTTTCTGGCCGGTATGCCCGAGCTCGGCATCGCGATCTGGACGGTCAACCTGATCAACGGCCTGTTCAGCTTCTGGCAGGAGTACCGGGCCGAGCGGGCCGCCGCGGCCCTGCGCGCCCTGCTGCCGGCCCGTGCCCATGTGCTGCGCGACGGCACCGTCCAGGAGATTCCCCGCGCCGAGGTGGTGCCGGGCGACCTGTTGCTCCTGGCCGAGGGCGACCTGGTTGCCGCCGACGGGCGCCTGGTCGAGGCGAGCGAGTTGCGGGTCGATCAGTCGACGCTGACCGGCGAGTCGCGCGCCGTTCCCAAGCGCGCCGAGGCCTATGCTGCGGCCCACGAGCGGGCGGCGTTGCCCAATGTCGTCTTTGCCGGCACGATCGTGGTGGCCGGCACGGGTAAGGCTCTGGTCTTCGCCACAGGGATGGCCAGCGCCTTCGGCGCGATCGCGCACATGACCCAGAGCGTCGCCGAGACCTCCAGCCCGCTGCAGCAGGAACTGGGCCGCGTCACACGCGTCGTGACGGCGATCGCGGTGAGCGTCGGGGTGGTCTTCTTCCTGCTCGCGGTCGGCATGGCGGGCATCGGGCTGGCCGAGAGCTTCATCTTCACGATGGGCATGATCGTTGCCTTCGTGCCCGAGGGCCTGCTGCCGACGGTGACCCTGGCCCTTGCGATCGGTGTGCAGCGGATGGCCCGCCGCAACGCGCTGGTCAAGCGGCTCTCGGCGGTGGAGACCCTGGGCTGCACCGAGGTGATCTGTACCGACAAGACCGGCACGCTCACCCAGAATGCCATGACGGTGCGCTATCTCTGGGCCGGTGGGCGCCAGTTCGAGGTGAGTGGCAGCGGCTACACGCCGGTGGGAACGATCCAGCTGGACGGGCGCCCGTGCGCGCCTGCCCCCGATGACGATCTGTACGCGCTGGTGCGCGCCGCCGCCCTTTGCAACGATGCCCGCCTGCTCCCTCCCGGGCAGGCGCCACCCGGCCAGGGCGACCCGACGAGCTGGACCATCCTCGGCGATCCGACCGAGGCGGCCCTGCAGGTGGTCGCCCGCAAGGCCGGGCTCGATCCGGCCACCCTGGCGACGACGCCACGCATCCACGAGTTGCCCTTCGAGTCGCGTCGCAAGCTGATGAGCACCATCCATCGCGCCGGCGACCTGGTCGTCTACACCAAGGGTGCGCCCAACGAGTTGCTCGCGCGCTGTGTTGCCATCCGGCTTGATGGGCGGGACGTGCCGCTCGACGAGCAGCGCCGCGCCGCGGTGTGCGCCGCCAAGGACCAGTTCGCCCGCGGCGGCCTGCGCGTGCTCGGCGTGGCCACGCGCCGCCTGCCCGTTGGTCAGCCCCTGCATTGCGCCGACGAGATCGAGCGTGAACTGGTCTTCCTCGGCCTGGCCGCGATGTACGACCCGCCGCGACCGGAGGTGGCGGCGGCGGTGGCCCAGTGCCACCGCGCTGGCATCCGCATCATCATGATCACCGGCGACGATGGGCTCACGGCCGAGAGTATCGCCCGGCGGCTTGCGATCGTCCAGGACGACTGCCCGCGCCTGGTGAGTGGCACCGAACTGGATAGCCTCGACGACGCCGCGCTGGCCGCCGCGCTGCAGAACGAGGTGATCTTCGCCCGCGTCGCCCCCGAGGACAAGCTGCGCATCGTGACCGCGCTGCAGCGGCTGGGTAAGGTGGTGGCCGTGACCGGCGATGGGGTGAACGATGCCCCGGCGCTCAAGCAGGCCGACATCGGGGTGGCTATGGGGCTGGCAGGCACCGATGTGGCCCGCGAGTCGGCGGATATGATCCTCACCGACGACAACTTCGCCACCATCGTCCACGCGATCGAGGAGGGACGGGCGGTCTACGCCAACATCCGCAAGTTCGTCGGCTATATCTTCACCAGTAACGTGCCCGAGGCGGTGCCGTTTGTGCTCTTTGCCCTCAGCGGCGGGCGCATCCCACTTGCGCTGACGGTGATGCAGGTGTTGGCGATCGACCTGGGCACCGACATCGTGCCGGCGCTGGCGCTTGGCGCCGAGCCTGCCGAGTCCGGTGTGATGGAGCGCCCGCCGCGCCACCGGAATGACCACATCATCACCCGCGGGCTGCTGCTGCGCGCGCTCTGCTTCCTGGGCCTCATCCAGGCCGGGGTGGCGATGCTCGCTTTCTACTCCATCTACTGGAGCGCCGGGTACGCCGGGCAATGGCTCGATCTGCCCGCCAATGGCCCGCTCTACCAGCTGGCCACCACCATGACCCTGGCGGCGATTGTCGCCACCCAGGTGGGCAACCTGTTTGCCCAGCGCACCGAGCGCACCTCGATCGCCAGCCTCAGCCTGGGCGCCAACCCGCTGGTGTGGGTTGGCATCGCGGTCGAGCTCGGCCTGATCGCTGCCCTGGCGTACCTACCCTGGCTGCAGTGGGTCTTTGGCACTGCGCCGCTGCCGCTGGCCAGCTGGCTGCTGTTGCTGGCCTGTATGCCGGTGCTGCTGATCGCCGACGAGTTACGCAAGGCGGCGCTGCGCAGCCGGCGCCGGCGCCGGCCGCTCGCCGATCGGACGCTGCCCGGCCCGGGGTATGGAAGGTGAGGCGTGCCATGCGTGTGATCATCCTTGGCTGTAGCCGGATCGGCGCCGGACTGGCCCGCCGGCTCAGCTCCGCCGGCCACACGGTTACCGTCATCGATCCCTCTGCGGCAAGCCTGGCGCACCTGCCGGCCGGTTTCCACGGCCGGACGCTGGTCGGCGATGTGCTCGATCGACGGGTGCTGGGCGAGGCAGCGATTGAGCACCAGGACGCCCTGGCCGCCGTCACCCCCAGCGACGAGGTCAATGTTGTGGCCGCGCGCCTGGCGCGCCTGGTCTTCCACGTGCCGCGGGTCGTTGCCCGGGTCTACAACCCGCGCGCAGCCGTGATCTACCAGCGGCTGGGTATCCAGACGGTCTGTACCACCACCTGGGGCATTAACCGCATCGCCGAACTGCTGAGCTACTCCGAACTCGAGCCGGTGGCCAGCCTCGGTAGCGACGTGGATCTGCTTGAGGTGGCGGTGCCGCCGCTGCTCGTCGGGCGCCCGGTGAGCGCCCTGGCCAGCCCCGGCGAGATCCAGGTGGTGGCGATCAGCCGCAATGGCCGGACCTTTCTGCCCCAGCCCGGGACACGCTTCGAGGCCGGCGATCTTTTGCACCTGGTCGTGCTCGCAGCCGCGACCGACCATCTCGTCGCGATGCTGCGGCACTAATACTACAGTTGTAGGTGCGCTCCCCGTCGGGCTGAAAGCCCTCGGCTACGGGGGGCAAAGCCCACCTTCGTGGGCTCAACAGGCCACGCAGGTGGCCTTCGCAAGCACTAGCCGAGGCG
>JACAEO010000408.1 GCA_013388805.1 Chloroflexota bacterium | reverse complement strand
GTTTCTGTCAGCTTCGCTGGCAGAAACTGCCAACACAACAAAGCTTTCATCCTTCCGTGTGGGTGAGCGGCACGGCCGCAGCCCGTAACTTGATGCGTATGGGCGGGCAAGCCCCAAAGACGTTGGCCGAGCCCTGCCTAGGACGGGGGGAACGTCACCTGATGGGGTTTACTTGTGGTATACTCGAAGTATCTCCCCGACGGGAACCCCGCAATGATGCCGCCCGCCGCACCACGACGCGCTGCTGGATCGCTTTGTTCTGCCCAGGGAGGACCGAAGATTGAGCGAGGGGAACGCGATCGAACTGCGCGACGTGGTCAAACGTTTCGCTGAGGTCATCGCTGTCGACCACGTCTCGCTGGCGATCCGCGATGGTGAATTCTTTGCTCTGCTCGGCCCCAGCGGCTGCGGCAAGACCACCACGCTGCGGTTGATCGCCGGCTTCGAGTACCCCAGCAGCGGCACCATCAGCATCCATGGCCGCGAGATGGCGACCATCCCGCCCCACCGCCGCCCGGTCAACACCGTCTTCCAATCCTACGCGCTCTTCCCGCATATGACGGTCGCGCAGAACGTGGCCTTTGGCCTGGAGATGAAACGCGTGCCACGGGCCGAGGTTGGCCCGCGCGTGCAGGCGGCGCTCGAGCAGGTGCGGCTCGGCCCCCTGGGCGAGCGCCGCCCACGGCAACTCTCGGGCGGCCAGCAGCAGCGGGTCGCGCTGGCCCGCGCGCTGGTCAACCAGCCCGAAGTGCTGCTGCTCGACGAACCGCTCGGGGCGCTGGACCAGAAACTGCGCAAGGAGTTGCAACTCGAGCTCAAGAGCCTGCAGCGCCGGGTTGGCATCACCTTCATCTTTGTGACCCACGACCAGGAAGAGGCCCTGACCATGGCGGACCGTATCGCGGTGATGAGCCAGGGCAAGGTGCTGCAGATCGGCACGCCCACCGAGATCTACGAACGACCGACCTGTAAATTCGTTGCCGATTTCATCGGCGAAACCAATTTCATCGACGGCACGGTGATCGAGCACGGCGCCGACGCCGCCACGATCGAGACGCCCGATGGCCTGCGCCTGCGTGGCGTGACGCCGCGCCCGGTCAGGGTGGGCGAGCAGGCGACGCTCTCGATCCGCCCCGAGAAGGCGCGCCTGGTGACACCGAGCGATGCGCGGGCCGACCACGCCTTCGCGCTGCCCGTGCGCGTTGAACTGGTCAGCTACATCGGTAGCGATACGCGGATCACGGTGCGGCTCAACGAACAACGCACCTTCGATATCTGGGAGCAGAATACGCTCAGCACGCTCGACCGCGACGCCTACTGGCAGCCGGGGGAACCGGCGGTGCTGGTCTGCCCGCCCGACAACGCGCTCGTGCTGACCGAGTGAGGAGTGAGGAGCCGGCCGCAACGCTTCACCCGAATGTGGTATGAGGAGATCGCCCATGGCGCTCAACACACTGGAGCAGGAGCAACGGCGGCGCGCGCGCTGGCGCCTGGCCGCTCTGCTGACACCGGGGATGCTCTGGCTGGTGCTCTTCTTCGCCCTGCCGCTGGTGATCATCCTGATCTACAGCGTTATGACCAATGGGCCGCGGGGCAACATTGTCTGGCGGTTTACCGTCGGGAACTACTACGACCTCTTCACCCGCTCGGTCTATGTGAACGCCTATCTGCGCTCGATCTGGATCAGTGTGCTGACCACGCTGATCTGTCTGCTGCTGGGCTACCCGCTGGCGCTGTTCATCGTGCGCCAGCCGCCCCGCTGGCGCACGGTGCTGCTCTTTCTGGTCCTCATCCCTTTCTGGACCAACTTCCTGGTGCGCATCTATGCCTGGCAGATCATCCTGGCCAACAACGGGCTGATCAACAGCACGCTGGCCGGGCTGGGGCTGCCCCGGCTGAACCTGCTCAACACCGAAGGCGCCACCCTGCTTGGCCTGGTCTATGGCGAATTGCCATTTATGGTGCTGCCGCTCTATGCTGCGCTCGACCGCTTCGACTTCACGCTGATGGAGGCCGCCGCCGACCTGGGGGCGAGCAGACCGCGCGCCTTCTGGCGGGTGATGCTACCGATGACCATGCCGGGGGTCGCGGCGGGGGCGGTGCTGGTCTTCATCCCCACCATCGGGCAGTTCGTGGTGAGCGAACTGCTCGGGGGAGCCAAGGTTGACTATATCGGCAATCTGATCCAGCGGCTCTTCCTCCGCTCCAACCCGCCCAACTGGCCACTCGGCTCGGCGATGGCCATGGTGATGATGCTGGTGCTGCTCGCGCTCATTCTGCTCTACTTTCGCAGCACCACGGAGGAAGATCGATGATCGAAGCCACCTCGGCAACCCCCTCGCGGAGCGCGTCGCGACCGGCGGTCGCACAGGGCCGGCTGACCTGGAGCGGCGTGGCGCTCGCCACGCACGCCGTGCTGCTCTACCTGTTTCTCTACCTGCCGATCGTCATCCTGGTGGTCTTCTCCTTCACCCGTGACCAGTTCGGCGTGCGCTGGACCGGCTTTACCTTCGAGTGGTATGTGCGCCTGGTCAACAATGAGCGGCTGATGGGCGCGAGCCTCAATACGCTCGCCGTGGCCTTCGTCTCCACCATCGTCTCGACCGTGCTTGGCACACTGCTGGCGCTGGCTATGGAGCGCTACCGCTTCCGCGGGCGCAGCGGCATGGACGCGCTGCTCTACCTGCCGATCGTCATCCCCGAGATCGTGATGGCAGTGGCCCTGCTGGCCTTCTCGGCGCTGGCCTTCGACCTGATCCGCCTGATTACCGGTGAAAGCCTGCGCCGCAGCCTGACCACGGTGATCATCGCCCACATCGCCTTCAGTATCTCGTTCGTGGTCGTGGTGGTGCGCACCAGCCTCAAGAACTTCGACCGGCGGCTCGAAGAGGCCGCCGCCGACCTGGGCGCCGACGGCTGGCGCATCTTCTGGCGCATCACCTTTCCCCTGATCCTGCCGGGGATCATCGGTGGCGCATTGCTGGCCTTCACCCTCTCGCTGGACGACTTCATCATCAGCCTGTTCCTCTCGGGCCCCGGCACCTCGCTGCTGCCGGTCGAGGTGTACAGCAAGGTGCGCCGCGCCGTGACCCCGGAGATCAACGCGATTTCCACGCTCATGCTCCTGCTCTCGATCACCCTGGTGGTGCTCTCGCACTCGGTTCAGCGACGGCGATGACAGATAAGGAAGGAATTGCGAACGATGAAGCGTGGCATGCCTGCGATCCTGATCGTGCTCGTGATGGTGCTGCTCACGGCGTGTGGCGGCGGCGCCGCCAGCCCGGGCAGCACCAGCAACGAATATGGCAGCAGTGGAACAGAGGCGCAGGGCGGGGGTGCCAGCACCCCGGCCGCCGGTGGCGTGGACCGCAACCGTCTCTCCCGTGAGCTGTATTTTTACAACTGGACCGACTACATCGACCCCGCGCTGATCACCCAGTTCGAGGAGGAGTACGGGGTGCGGGTCATTCTCGACACCTACGACTCGAACGAGGATCTGATCGCCAAGCTCCGGGCGGGCAACACTGGCTATGACCTGGTGGCGCCCTCGGACTACGCCGTGACGATTATGGCCGCCGAGGGCCTGCTGGCGCCGCTCGACAAGAGCCTGCTCCCCAACCTGGTCCACATCGACCCGAGCCTGCTCGACCAGCCCTTCGACCCGGGCAACACCACTTCGGTGCCCTACATGTACGGTATCACCGGCATCGCCTACAACGCCACCGTCTTCCCTGATGGCGTGGACAGCTGGGCGGCGCTCTTCGACCCCGAGCGCATGGCAGCCTACCGGGGCAAGTTCAGCATGCTCGATGACGAGCGGGAGACGCCCGGCGCGGCCCTGCGCTACCTGGGCCACTCGCTCAACGAGACCGACCCGGCCATCCTCGCGCAGGTCAAGGACCTGTTGATCGCTCAGAAACCCTACCTGGCGGCCTACAACAGCTCGGATACCAACCGCAAACTGGCCGCGGAGGAGTACGTGATCGCCCACGCCTGGAACGGCGCGGCGCTGCAGGCCCGCAAGGGGCTGGAGGACGAATTCACGGGCAACCCGAACATCCGCTTCGTGATTCCCAACGAGGGCGGCATGATCTGGATGGACAACCTGGCGATCGTCGCCGACTCGCCCAACAGCTACACCGCCCACGTCTTCATGAACTTCCTGATGGAACCAGCCGTGGCTGCGCAGAACACCGAGTGGATCGGCTACCTGACCCCGAATCAGGATGCGATCCCGCTGCTCTCGGATGAGCTCAAGGCGCTCTACGCCGAGGGCTTCGCGCCGGACGACGAGGTGCGCGCGCGTCTGGAGTGGGCCGTGCGCAAGGAGGGCGACACGGCCTTCACCGACCTCTGGACGGCGGTCAAGGGGCGTTAAGACATGGTTCAAACCTGCTTGGCAATCTGGGGTTCAACTCCACAGCTCTACAGCTCTACAGGCCGGTTGTGTGGGGGTGTAGAGCTGTGGAGCTGTGGAGCAACGGTAACGTTGAAACGCTCGCTTTTGAACCTTGTCTAAGGCGCGCTAACAACTATCAACGGGCCAGCCCACGCGCAGCGCAGGCTGACAACTTCCGCCCCGCGCACTGCGGCAGCGCAGGCGCTTGACACAACGGCGCGAAGCGGCGATCATATCAGCAACGCATCAGATCGCGCCGGCAGCCGGCGCCATCCACAGGAGTGGGCAGCAATGCAACGGGACGAGCGCCAGCCTGTGGCCGATGACCGGCGACTGCGCCAGATCATCGCCGAAAACGCCGACGGCATCATCGTGGTCGACGGCGAGGGCTATGTGCGCTTCCTCAACCCGGCCGCCGAGCACCTGCTCGCGCGCTCTGCCGATGCGCTCCTGGGCGAACTCTTCGGCTTTCCACTGATCGCCGGCGAGCGCGCCGAGATCGACATCCTGCATCCCCAGGGTGATCACCACGTGGCCGAGATGCGCGTGGTGGCCACCGAGTGGGATGGTGTGCCGGCGCACCTGATCTCGCTCCGCGACATCACCGAGCACCGGCGGGCCCAGGAGGCGCTGCGCCACGCCGAAGCCTTCAACTGGGCCATCCTGAACTCGCTCACCGTCCATATCGCCGTGCTTGACGAGCACGGGACGATCATCGCTGTCAATGATGCCTGGCGCGCATTTGCGCGAGCCAATGGCGACCCGGAACTGCGTTTCACCGGCGTCGGGGTGAACTACTTTGCCGTCTGCGACCGGGCGATGGGCACGGACGCTCGCGAGGCCGACGCCGTGGTGGCCGGTATGCGCGCCGTGCTCCGCGGTGAACTGCCCTTCTACGAACTGGAGTACCCCTGCCACGCCCCCGACGAAGAACGCTGGTTCGTCCTACGGGTGGTGCCGCTGCAGGGCGCCCAGCAGGGCCTGGTGATCGCCCATACCAACGTGACTGAGCAGCGGCGCACCGCGCGCGCGGCAGCCGAGGCAGCAGAACTGCGCCAGCGCCTGGCGGCTATGGAGCGCGAACTGCGCGACGTCGACCGGCTCTCGCAGCCGGCGAGCGGCCAGGTGATACCCGGGACGATGCTACCGCTGCGCCGGCGCAGCCCGGAGTTTTTCCGCGAGGCCGTCAGGCTCTATGCCGCGCTGATCGACGATGCGCTGACGCGCCGCGCCCACGAAGAGCCACCGTCCTCTTCGCGCCTGCGCGAACTCGGCGAGCGCCTCGGCAGCGAGGCGGCCGGGCCACGCGACGTGGTTGAGCTCCACCTCGCGGCGATCCGGGCCGCCAGCACCGGCGCCCCCGTCTCGCGGCAACAGGCCTGCCTCGAAGAGGGTCGCCTGCTTGTTCTGGAGTTGATGGGCCATCTCGCCGCCTACTATCGCGGGCGAACCCTTGCCCGCGCCGTTCCAGAGCCACAGGCCTGAGGCCACGTGAACCTCGCCTCAGGCATAGTCCAGAATCGAGCATTCAGGCGTTACTGTTCCATCACGTCGTTTGTCATGCTGAGTGAAGCGAAGCATCTTCTGCAGCATTGAAGCGTATCTGAGGCCCCACCGGCGGGCATTGCGAGCACCGCAGTGACCAAGATCGTTCTCCAGCTCTACGTGGCCGGCCGCACTCCGCGGTCAGAGCGTGCGATTGCGATCCTGCGCCGGATCTGCGATCACGAACTCGCCGACTACGAGTGCGAACTTACTATCGTCGATGTCCTGGCCGACCCGGCACTGGCCGAGGAGCAGAAGATCCTTGCCACCCCGACCCTGATCAAGGAGCAGCCGCTCCCACAACGTCGGGTGATCGGCGATCTGGCCGCCGATCTCGCCGAGGTGCTGAATGCGCTGAATCTGCCCCCGAGCTGACCAGGCGGCGCGGGCGCCGGACCGGCCCGCCGTCACAGAGCGAGGTCAGAAGGAGTAGCCTCGTTGAATCCTGAGCTGAATGCTATCGAGCGGCTGCCAACCGGCATTCCCGGCTTCGACCATATCGCCAATGGCGGCCTGCCCCGTGGCCGTACCACGCTGCTCTCCGGCACCGCGGGCAGCGCCAAGACGGTCTTTGCGGCCCAGTTCCTCGCCGCCGGTGTGCTGCGTGGCGAAGGGGTCGTCTTTGTCACCTTCGAGGAGTCGCCAGCCGACCTGCGGCGCAATATGCGTGGCTTCGGCTGGGATATCAGCAGCTGGGAGCAGCAGGGCCGCTGGGCCTTTGTGGACGCCTCGCCGCAGCCCGATCAAGACCTGCTGATCATGGGGTCCTACGACCTTGGCGCGCTGCTGGCGCGGATCGAGCACGCGGTGCGGACGGTCAATGCCACGCGCATTTCGATGGATTCGCTCGGGGCGATGTTTGCCCGCCTCGGCAACAACCGCCTGGTGCGCGACGAGCTGTTCCGCATCGTCTCGGCCCTCAAGCGCCTGGGTGTGACGGCCGTCATCACCGCCGAGCGCTCCCAGGAGGAGGGCGAGATCGCGCGCTTCGGGGTGGAGGAGTTCGTCACCGATGACGTGGTGATCCTGCGCAATGTGATGGAGGAAGAGAAACGCCGGCGCACCGTCGAGATCCTGAAGTTCCGCGGCACCAGCCACCAGAAGGGCAGCTTCCCCTTCACGGTCATCCCGGGGCGGGGCATCGTGATGATCCCGCTCTCGGCGATGGAGCTGAAGCAGCGATCTTCGAATTTGCGCATCACCTCGGGCAACCCTGAGCTCGACCGGATGTGCGGCGGCGGCTTCTTTCGCGACTCGATCATTCTGGTCAGCGGCGCCACGGGCACCGGCAAGACCCTGATGTCGACGACGTTCATGGCAGCCGGCGCCCATCAGGGCGAACGCGCCCTGCTCTTCGCCTTTGAGGAGAGCCGCGACCAGCTCTTCCGCAACGCCGAAGGCTGGGGGATCGACTTTGAACAGATGGAGCAGGACGGGCTGCTCCGCGTGATCGCCAACTACCCCGAGGTGACGAGCCTGGAAGACCAGTTGATCGCTATGCAGGGCGAGATCGAGCGCTTCAAGCCGCAGCGGATCGCCATCGATAGCCTCTCGGCGCTCGAGCGCGTTTCGACGCTCAAGGGCTTCCGCGAGTTCGTGATCGGCCTGACCTCGTTCATCAAACACCAGGAGATTGTGGGGCTCTATACCTCCACCACCTCTACCCTGCTCGGCGGCTCGTCGATCACCGAGGCGCATATTTCGACCATCACCGACTCGATCATTCTGCTGCGCTATGTGGAGCTCTTCGGCGAGATGCGCCGGGGCCTGACCGTGCTCAAGATGCGCGGTTCGATCCACGATAAGGAGATCCGCGAGTTTGCCATTGACAACCATGGCATGCACATCGGGCGACCGTTTCGCAACATCTCGGGCATTCTGTCCGGGCAGTTTACCCATATCTCACCAAGCGAACTGGAGCGGCTCGGGGCGATGTTCAGCGACGATGAGCCTCCGTCAACCAGTGAATAGGGGCAGCCAGGAGCCAGCCAGGGCGCGCTGTACCCGCTGTGGAGTCTGGCAGGCATGTACAACGATACTCCTCCGTCCTACTCGAATGCCGAGGCTGCACAGGCCAGCGATCCGCTGCAGCTGATCGCGACCCACAGTGCCGATGGCCTGTTGATTGTCGACGTGCAGGGCCTGGTGGGCTTCGCCAACCCGGCCGCCGCGCGGCTCTTTGGGCGCGCCCCGGAGCATCTGCTCGGGCAGCCGCTCGGCCTGCCCCTGACGGCCGGTACACCCACCGAGGTTGAGCTGCTGCAGCCGGACGGCGGCGTGATCTTCGCCGAACTGCAGGCCGAGCCAGTTAGCTGGCGGGGCGAGCCGGCCTTTATGGTGACGCTGCACGATGTCACGGCGCGCAAACACACCGAGCAACTCCTGATCGAGTCCCAGCAACTGCTGCGTACCGCGCTCGATAGCCTGTCGGCCCATGTCGCCATCCTCGACGAGCACGGCACGATCGCGGTGGTGAACGCAGCCTGGCGCGCCTTCAGCGACCAGCACGCGCCGGGTGGCGGTGTGGGCACGAACTACCTGGCGCTCTGGGAGGCGCTGGACAGCCCGGAGGGACGCCAGGCCGCTGCCGGGCTGCGCGCGGTGCTGCAACGGCAGCGCCAGCGCTTCTCGATGGAGTACGCCCTCGAGGAGCCAGCCGGACGCCAGTGGTTTGCCATGCACGTGAGCAGCTGCGGCGAACAGCCATGGGGACGGGCCGTGGTCGCGCTCGAGTCGATCACCGAGCGCAAGCAGGTCGAGGCGCTCGACATGGCCCGTCAGCGGGTGCTCGAGCTGGTGGCCCGCCAGCAACCACTGGAGGCCGTGGCTAACGAACTGCTCATCGTGGCCGCAGAGCGCTACAGTGATGTGGCCTATGTGGCCCTGGCCCTGCGCGGTGTCGGCCTCTTCCGCTCGCGGGCCGCCGGGCTGGCGCCAACTACCGTCGCGGCACTGGACGCGCTCATGATCGAGGCCGAGCCATTGACGGCCTCCACCGCCCCGCTGCAGGTTGCGCTGGACAACGCGCCCGACAGCGTGGCCGGCCTGGGCTGCTGCTGGCAGGCCAGGCTGCCCCTGAGCGCGGGCGACCAGATCGGCGTACTGCGCCTCTACCGGCGCTCCGTGGCGCAGCCCGGCGCCGACGACCTGCGCTTCATCGAACTGCTGAGCCAGCTGCTGAGCATTGCCGTGGAGCAGCACGAGCATATGCGCCGGCTGGCCTTTCAGGCCCACCACGACGCGCTCACCGGCTTGCCCAACCGCGCCCTCTTCGCCGATCGGCTCCAGCAGGCGCTCGAGCTGGCCCGGCGCGCCCAGCACCGGGTGGGCGTGCTCTTCATCGATCTCGACCGCTTCAAGCAGATCAACGATACCTTCGGGCACAGCGTGGGCGATGCGCTGCTGGTCCAGCTCGCCCGGCGCTTCGAGGCCTGTGTGCGCGCCAGCGATACCCTGGCACGGCGTGGCGGCGATGAGTTCATGCTCGTGCTCCCTGAACTCGCCGAGGCCTCGCAGGTGACCCGCGTGGCCCACCGGCTCCACGAGATGCTGCGCATGCCCTTCGTTGTGGATGGAAACGAGCTCTTCCTCAGCGCGAGCATCGGCGCCAGCATCTTCCCCGACGACGGCGAAGATGCCGATACCCTGCAGCGCAACGCCGACGCCGCAATGTATCGCGCAAAAACGACGCTGCGCAACAGCTTCCAGCTCTTCGATGCCAGTGCTAACCAGACGGCGCTCGAGCGGCTGCAGCTGGAGAACTATCTGCGCCGGGCCGTCGAGCGGGGCGAGCTCAGCGTCTACTACCAGCCCAAGGTGGACCGCGCGGGCCGTCTGGCCGGCGCCGAGGCCCTGCTGCGCTGGCACCAGCCCGAACTGGGCCCGGTGCCGCCGGCGCACTTCATCCCACTGGCCGAAGAACTGGGCCTGATCGTGCCGATCGGCGAGTGGTGCCTCGCTGAGATCTGCCGGCAACTGGTCAGCTGGCAGCAGAGTGGTCTGCCGCTGGTGCCGGTGGCCGTGAACATCTCGGCGGTCCAGTTCGCGCAACCCGGCTTTTTACCCATGGTCGCCGGCACGATCGCCCGCAGTGGGCTCGCGCCCACCCTCTTCGAACTCGAACTTACCGAGAGCATGCTGCTGGGCGACTTTGAGAGCCTGGTGCGGCAGCTCCGTGACCTGCGCGCCCTGCAGATCGCCCTGGCGATCGATGATTTCGGCACCGGCTACTCGTCGCTCGCCTACCTGCAGCGCCTGCCGCTCACCACGCTGAAGGTCGACCGCAGCTTCGTAGCCCGGCTGGACGAAGTGGAGGACGATGGCCACCGCGGGATCGTGAGCGCGATTGTCACCCTGGGACGCCACCTGCGCCTGCAACTGGTGGCCGAGGGCGTCGAGACCGATGCCCAGCGTCGCTTCCTGAGCGATCTCGGCTGCGATCTGTTCCAGGGCTTCTATTTCAGCGAGCCGCTGCCCGCCGAGCGCTTCGCGCATGTGCTGGCCGGCCACGGGGCAGGGCCGGCATAGCAATGAGAGGCGCATCTGACCGAATCCACCGTTGCATCCGCCGCCCTGGCCTGGCTGGAAGCCATCGGCTGGCAGGTTGCGTGCGGCCCCGACCTCGCCCCGGACACGCCGGCAGCCAGGCGGCGTCGGAGAGGCAGCATCTCCAACCAGGCGTACACCATTGTGGTCCTAATAGACCTCGGCGTTCCCCTCGAAGAAGATCGCCTGGGGTAGGCCACGGGCATGGTCGATCCAGCCCTGGATGGCTTTGGTCGAGGGCAGCCGCTTCACCAGGCTCAACTCCTCGTTGGCCCGCTGGATCTGCGGCAGCAGATCGGCTGCGTTGCGGAAGGCCAGATCAGGAACGGTCGTAACGCCTGCCGCCACCAGCAGCCGGGCATTCGTCCACGATACGCCGTCAACGCGCTCGAGATCCATCATGTACAGGGCGGTGAGCAGCCGCGTCGCATTGAGGCCGGTGGCCGCGCAGATCTCGTCGCGGCCCGCCGGCTGTGCGCCTCTGGCCAGTAGCGTCGTATTGTCGGCAATGCCGATCGAGCCCAGCGCGGTAACCAGATCAGGGTCGAGGCCCGGGATCGAGCGGAGCTTCGCCCCAAAGCTTACGGCGCCACCCGTGGTGATCGCCTGACCTTCATTGACCGGTTCAGTCGTCATACAACACCTCCTTACCCAGGGGTCGTCGTCGCTGGCGGCGCAAAACGGGCGTATTGTAGCACGAGCCGGCAGCGGCGCTGCAGCAGGGTGCATTTCGGCCGCCAGCCGGGCGCCACGGTCATTTGAACGTAGTACAATGCCTCTGGATACGGCACAAGCGACATACAGAGCACCACACCATGAAACCAGCACTTCTCACGTTCGTTCTGACCCTGATGATAGGCGGGCTGGCGCTGGCCGGCACCGCGCCGGCTGCTTATGCAGCCACCGGCAGCGCCTCGCCCACCAGTGGCGGGCCGGGCACACGCATCCATTTCACGGCCAGCGGCTTCACCCCCGGCGAGCGGGTCGATCTCTGGGCCACTCCGCCCGGCGGCGCCGCCCGACCACGCTACCCCTCGGTCGTCGCCGACGCGGCTGGCGCCCTCGTCTGGAGCTGGGATATTGCCCCCGGCGACCCGAATGGCGACTGGACGATGAGCGCCCGTGGCATCAAGAGCGATACGCTCCTTGCCATCCCCTTCACGGTCACCGGCTCCACGCCTCTGCCCGACCCGATCCGGGTCAGCCCGGACAGTGGCCCGCCCGGCACGGTCTTTAGCTTCCAGGCCAGCGGCCTCACCCCCGGCAGGCGGGTTGGCGCCTGGCTGGTTGACCCGGCCGGCACCAGCCGCGACCTCGTCCCCGGCAAGGATCCGAACCTGGTCGCCACGAGCGACGGCCAGCTTAGCTGGACCTGGTCGGCGCCCGCCAACGCGCTTGGCGGCACCTGGCGCATGGTGGTGCGCGATCCTGGCGCCAACCGGGAACTGAGCGTCGGCTTCAGCATCATCGCCCCGGCAGCGCCGGCCCCCGAGCGCAGTGTCTCGCCGCCGAGCGGGGCGCCAGGCACGGTCTTCACCGTCACGGTCGGCGGCTTCACCCCCGGCGAGCAGGTTGGCTCCTGGCTGACTACCCCCGACGGGCGGGCGATCGATGCCAGCCCCTATCTGATTGCCGATCGCAACGGCGTGGTGACCTGGCGCTGGGCCAGCCCGGCCAGCGCCCAGGCCGGCACCTGGCAGGCAGTGAGCCGTGGGCGCGAGAGCGGCGTGGAGGTGGCGCTCCCCTTCAGCGTCGGCGGCGCAAACCCGGCGCCCGCCGGTCCCCCGGCGCCCGCCGGCAGCGTGACCCCCGGCAGCGGTGAGCCCGGCACGGTCTTCAGCTTCACCGTCAGCGGTTTTGCGCGCAGCGAAGAGGTGGGCTACTGGCCTACCCAGCCGGACGGTACCGTCGAGGACGCTCGCCGCACGCCGGTCAAGGCCGATGGCGACGGTCGCGTCACCCTGCGCTGGGAGGCCCCGGCCCGCGCTCAGGCCGGTACGTGGACGATGACCTTCCGCGGGCGGGAGAGCCGGCGAGAGGGGCGCGTCGCGTTCACGATCGTGGTGGCGCCACGGCCACCGGCCAGCGTCAGCCCGCTCAGCGGCCCGCCCGGCACCAGCTTCAGCTTCCAGGCCAGCGGCTTCAACCCGATCGAGCGGCTCGATACCTGGCTCGAACGGCCCGATGGAACGGTGATCGCCGGCCCGACCAGGGTGCGCGCCGACCGGAGCGGCGCGGTCAGCTGGAGCTGGACTGCGCCGGCTGATGCCATCGGCGGCCAGTGGACGATGGTCGCCCAGGGCCAGGATACCGGGCAGATCGAGCGTATCAGCTTTGCGATTACCGATGGCGTACCGCTGGTCTCGCCCGCCCAGGTGACACCCGAGGTTGGCAGTGTCGGCACGACCTTCAGCTTCAACGCCGCGGGTTTCAAGGTCGATGAACTGGTCGGCTACTGGCTCAACCGGCCCGATGGCACGATCGAGCGCTTCGACCGCGAGCTGCGCGCCGATGCGAGCGGCACCATCCGCTGGACCTATACGGTACCAGCGGGCGCGCCGACGGGCCTCTACGTCATGGCGGTGCGCAGCTCGCAGAGCGACGAGGTTGACAACGACGTCAGCTACACGATCCGCTTCGAGGTGCGCTGAGTAGTCTGTGAAGAACGGTTTCCGGCGCACGACCAGCCCTGTTATACCAAATCCAGTTGGCAGTTCCGCATTGTCGTTGCCGTTGTCGCTCATCGTGACGCCATGTGCGGCAATCTGCAATCCAAAATCTGCAATCGGAAATGGTATTATGCTGCGTACCTGATGGCTCAGCGGCGGACCATCAGGTACTCGGAATGACATGAACCATATGTTTCTCAGGAGCGAAGCGAAGGGCTCAGGGCTTTGGCTCGTGCGCTCAGGGTGACAAAAACCAGGCAAACGTCGTTCAAACACAACTGAGCACGATGCGACGACGCACCGGGTTGTGTGGCGGGATGACGCTGCACAATCCGGTTGCATCAAACCAGGGGCGTCTCGCCGCGCCGCAGGCGTGCTTCGAGTGCGTCAATCGCCTGCGGCAGCGCCCAGGCGCCCTCGATGACCAGGTGTGCGCCAGCCGCGAGCAACTGGTCGCCGATGCGCGCGTGGGCCGCCGCCCGCGCCGCAGGCGTGAGCCTCTCGACCTCGGCTCTGGTTTGCCCCAGCAGGCTGCCGGTCAGGGTCACGCCCACCGTCCACATGCCTGCGTTCACGCCCTCCTCCATGTCCACCGGCGTATCGCCAACCTTGACCAGCGCGGCCATGGGGTAGACGCCCAGCCGCATTGCGTTCTGGAAGCACATCCAGGGCGCGGGGCGTCCGGCGGGCACCTCATCGGGGCAGACCAGGCTGTCGGGGGTGTAGCCGCGCGCTGCGGCCGCCGGGGCAAGCACATCCATCATGGCGCGCAGGTAGCCGGTCGTCGAGCCGATCGCGATGCCGCGCCCACGTAACTCGGCCAGCGCGTTGAGCACCCCAGGGATCGGGTCGGCATAGTCGGCCAGGACCGAGCGCTGCAACGGGACGAAGCTCGCGAACAGCTCCTCAAGGTCAGCGGCGGTGGCCGGCTCGCCGTGAACGGCCTGCCAGGCGGCGGCCACCGCCGGGCGGGCGAGAATCGCGCGCAGGTGGTCCTGTTTCATCAACCCCATCCCCGCGCGCACGTCGTCCATGCTGACCGTCACACCCCGGCTGGCGAACAGACGTAGGAAGACGGTGCTGGGAGCGAACGACCCGTAATCTACGGCGGTCCCGGCCCAGTCCAGAATCACGGCGCGAAGCGGGCCGCGATAGCTGCGTTGAACGCCCATGGCAGACTCCTCGGATTGCGCTCGCACCGGGTGGGGCTGGTACGTGACGTGTCATCACCGCTCAACCTCGACAAAGCCCTGTGTGGAGCTGTAAAGCTGTGGCGATGAGCGGGACAATGCGGGCTTGCCAATTCCACCTGGTATCAGGGATGGCAACTCGCACAGGCGAGATCGGGCAGCGGCTCGTGCCGATTATCGATACCGTGGGTGCTATGGCATGTCGGGCAGCCGATGCGGTTCGGCGAGCCGCGGTGGCACTCGTTGCAGGTGGGGTTGAGCGGATGGGGCATCCTGACCTGCAGCGGGTGCTGGTTGTGGCAACTGACACAGCCGGCGTAGCGGCCCAGGTCGGGGTCGTCGGGCGCCGAGGGCAGCGGCTCGGGGGTCGGCACGGCTGCGACCGGTGTGGGGGTAGCTGTGGGCGGTGGCGGCTCGGGCGTCGGGGCCGGCGGCGGCGTGGCTGAGGGCACACTGGTGGCGCTGGCGACCGCGGTGGCGCTGGCGCTGGCGACCGCCGTCGCACTCGGCGGCACTGGCGTGGCGCTGGCGACCACCGTCGCACTCGGCGTCACACCGGGCGTGGCGCTGGCGACCGTGGTGGCGCTCGGCGTGGCGCTGGCGACCGTGGTGGCGCTGGCAGTCGCGCTGGCGACCGCCGTCGCACTCGGCGTCACACCGGGCGTGGCGCTGGCAACCGTGGTGGCGCTCGGCGTAGCGCTGGCGACTGTGGTGGCGCTCGGCGTGGCGCTGGCGGTCGCGGGGGGCGGCGTGGCGGCGGCTACGGACGCGGGCAGCGCCAGCAGGTAGGCGACCAGGGCCGAGACCTGCGCGTCACTGAGCACCTCGCCGAACTCTGCCCCCAGCATCGAGCGAGCGATGCCGGGAGCGTAGCCCGGGACAACATACTCATCGTGCACCCGGATCGAGCGCTCGATGTATTCCGCGGCCATCAGGCCTGCGACCCGCTCGTTCGCCACCCGGGCAATGGCAGCCAGATTGGGGCCAATGCCCGGCCCGGCGGCGGGATCAACCGCGTGGCAGCCGGCACAGGCCACGAAGCCGGCAATTGCTACCTGGCCATTGAAGATCGCCTGACCCTCGGCCGGGCTGCCAGTGGCCACAGCCGGCGGGTCGGGCGGGACACGCGCAGCTGCGCCGGTGGTACAGCCGGCCAGCGCAGCCGCGGACAATACAACGGACAGCACCAGACACACGGCTCGCCGTGACCACTGACGACACATCTCCGCTCCTCTCAGAGGTGTTCTGGTCCGCTTGCCTGGGCTGAGTATAGGCGCAGAACAGGTGGAGGAGCGGTAAACATGCCTTTGCCTGCCGTTACGCTCCCGCTACTCGCCACGGCGGCGATCGCAGGACAGGCGCGCAATGACCTTCAGATCGGCTGCGCGGCCATGGCGCGGCCGTAGGTCGCCTCGATCTTCTGGCTATAGTTCCAGGCGCCGAGGGCAAACAGCAGCTGGGCGATCGTCTGGCTGATCTGCTCGAACCAGATCATGCCGATCGGCATATCCGGCACATTCGCCAGTTGCGACATCAGCAGCACCACGATCAAGGTGATCACGAAGAGCGCCCCGGTGAACCACATCTTGCGGCCCCAGGCGGCGAGAATGAGCATCACCAGCATGCCGATGTTGCCGATCGTCGCCAGCAGGATCAGCGGCACCTTCCACGGCCCGCCGGCCATGCCCAGCGCGATTGAGCCGGCGGCAAACAGTGCAATCGCCAGCAGGGGAACCAGCCAGGGGCGACGCAGCGGTGGCTGGTCACGGAAGACGCGGCGGATGTGGTAGAGCGACCAGGCCACCAGGACGAAGCCGGGGGCAACCAGTGGGAACAGCCCCTGATGCAGCAGGGCGAGATCGGGGCCACCGGCGGCGGTCAGCAGCTTGCCACTGGCCTTCAGAAAACCGCCGAGGACGACCAGCCCGCTACCGATCAGCGCCATGCGCCCCAGCGCCCGGTCGAGGTGATAGATCATCCGGGTAAGAATGGCCAGACCGAGGGCGGAGAAGATGACCGTCATGTAGTCCTGCAACGCCAGGGGAACGGTAACGCCTTCCATAGCCGCACCTACTCCTTGCTTTCAAGCGGCCCACGTGCCCGCTGCTTGTGGCCCATATTGTATAAATGTCACACGTTGTTGACCGGTAAAACATCACAACCACTGCGCGGATGCTGTGTGGATGTTTCTTCACACTGCGCGACGTGCCACATCCAGGGAGCGTGGGGTTCCGTCCGGTATGCGTGCAGGACTGGCATCTTCACATGCGAACGTTGTTTGTCTGGCGGGCGCGTATGCTATGATGGCAGCCTGACACAGGTAGCGCCCAGCAAGCGCTGGAGTCGATCGCTGGCCCGTCTCGGAGCACCCTATGACTTCTGCCCTGTACCTGATCGCCATTGCGCTAACGATCATAAGCTGGCTCATCCCCTTTGTGATGCTCTTCATTGTGCCGGCCAACCGCAAGCCCTCCTCGGCCACGGCCTGGCTGCTGCTGATCTTCGCCCTGCCGTGGCTCGGGCTGATCGTCTTTTTGCTGATCGGCTCGCCAAAGCTCTCGGCGCGGCGGCGTGCACTGCAGCGGGAGATCAATAGCTACATCACGCAGTTCATCGCTGAGGCCAGGGCCGACCCGCGGGCGCGCATGCTGCTTGCCCCGCCGGTGGCGCAGCGCTACCAGCCCTTCGTGAACCTGAGCTCTGCGCTCGGTGCGCTCCCGGCCCTGGCCGACAACGGGGTCGAGATCCTCACCGATTACGATGACATCCTGGCGCGGATCGCCGCCGACATCGATGGCGCCCGGCGTTTCGTCCACGTGCAGTTCTACATCCTGATCGCCGACGAAGCCACCGAGGCCTGCTTTCAGGCCATGGAGCGCGCGGTCGCCCGCGGGATCGCGGTGCGCGTGCTCTACGACCCGGTGGGCAGCCGCAAGTATCCGCCCTACCGCGCCACCCTGCGCCGCATGCAGGCCGCCGGCATCAGCGCCTACCCGATGCTCCCGCTCTACCGGCTCGATGATGTCAACCGGCCCGACCTGCGCAATCACCGCAAGATCGTCGTGATCGATGGCGAGGTGGCGTACACCGGATCGTTCAACCTCATCGATCGCAGGTACCATCGCCGCGATGCCATTCAGTACGATGAGCTGATGGCCCGTGTGTGCGGTCCCGCGGCTGACGCGCTCGATGCCGTATTTCGCGCCGACTGGTTCTCCGAGACCGGCGAGCGGCTCAGCCAGTCGGATGATCCGGCGCTGGCGATCACGTTCACGCCCGGCGGGACATCGCTCTGCCAGGTGCTGCCCAGTGGCTCGGGCTTCGAGCGCGAGAACAATCTGCGGCTCTTTGTTGACCTGATCCACGCCAGCCGCCACAAACTGGTGATCTGCAACCCCTACTTCGTGCCCGACGAGGCGCTGATGATGGCCGTGGTCAGCAGCGCGCTGCGCGGCGTCGACGTGACGATCTACAACTCCGAGGCCCAGGACCAGTTCCTGGTTGCCTACGCCCAGCGCTCCTATTACGAGGAGTTGCTGCGCGCCGGGGTGAAGATCCGTCTCTACCGCGCCCCGACCTTGCTCCATACCAAGACGATCAGCATCGACGATGATATCGCCGTGATCGGCTCGAGCAATATGGATATGCGCTCGTTCGAGCTGAACCTGGAAGTCACCCTGCTCTGCTACGACCCGAACGTCGTGGCCGACCTGCGCCAGGCCGAGGCGAGCTACCACGCCCGCTCACGCTCGATCGAGCTCGACAGCTGGCTGCAGCGCCCACTGCACAACCGGCTCTTCGAGAACCTCACCCGGCTCATGTCGGCGCTGCTCTAACATCAGGCAGACTGGTCGTCGGGGGCCGGCCGGGCCCGTGGCTGGCGCTCGAGCCGCTCGGCGCCGGAGGTCATCCGCTGGACGACGCGCGCTGTGTCGTCGAGGAAGCGCTGACCATCGCGGATGGGTAGGAAGAAGCGGATGGGACCAACCTGACCGAGCATGGTGAACACATTGCCTGGGAAGAGGGCGAGCTGATCACCGAAGTCACGCAGCATCGTTGCAAGCAGCGACTGGACATTGTCGGTCACGGTGGTGCCGGGGGGCGGGGTGAGCACGTTCAGCACTAGCTGGCGCGCATACTCGATATGGCTCTGGACACGGATCTCGCCATCGCTGCGGATGACAGCCTGGCAGGCGAGGCGCTGGCCTGCGGCGAGGCGTTCGGCAGGGATCCAGGCCCGCTCGGCCTCACTGGGCGGGCTGAGGTGTTCGGCGCCGGCGAGCACCTGGCAGCGGCAGGCCTGGCAGGTCCCGGCATTATCGCAAAGGAAGCCGATGTGGGCAGCATTGCGCCGACCGACGTTGAGCAGCCGCTCGCCCACCCTGGCCTCCATGGCCACGTCGTTCATAATGACAGTAGACACGTGAGCTCCTTCAAACAAGGCGTGAGGATCGACACTGCGCGAGCGCGTGTGGGCCCGGAGCCAGATCGGGGCAGATCGAGGCGCGTCCAGTGGGCTCGGTGGCAGGACGTTGGAGGCGCGCGCTGATCGCGTGACGAGATAACACACGATCACTGTGGTTGTCAAGTTCTGGGCGGCGTGCGCCGGCGTTCAGGAGACGGGGCGCGTGGCCGGCAGGTTGCGGTACATGATGTTGGCCATCGGCACGTAGACCGGGCCCTCGGGGCCGTCGAGGCGCGCCAGGGGGCGTAGCTCGATGCTGAGCGGGGTGTCTTTCGGCAGGTCCACCTGCCAGTTCACCGTCAGCCCCTGGCGCGCCCCCGGCGGCAGCGTGAGCCCGTCCGGCGGCAGCGGCTGCTCGCTGCCGTCGCTTGCGGTGAGGCTGACGGCGTCCGTGTCGTAGCTGAGCGCCGGATTGGCCGGGACAAGCTCGCGGAAACGGTAGGTGGCCGCGGTGGGATTGACCAGGGTCAGCGCGAGCGGGCCAGGTGCGTCCTGCAGCCCGCGGGTCTGGAACACGGCGTAGAAGCCGGGACTGCGTCCCTCCACCACGGTGACGGCGAGCGAGCCGGCGGGTAGTTCGTAGCGGCCCGTCGTGGTGCGCACCACAATGCTGGTGAAGGTGTGCGCACCGGGCTGCTCGGCCCGGAGTTCCAGGGCCAGGTTGACGCGGGCGCGGATGTTGCCGAGCGACTGGGCGAAGCGCTCGACTGCGGTGACGGTGACCAGTTCAGCGGGGGGCAGAAGTTCGACCGCGACGATCTCCTCGCGGGCCAGCGGGTCGCGCCGCAGGTACTCCAGGGCGAGGTTCATGGCAAATTGCTCGCCCACCATGGCCGCGTAGGCCGAGGCATTGGGGACGAGGACCGCAGGGGCCGGGGTAGCCGTCGGCGCCGCTGCGCCACCGCCGCCGGCGCAGGCGCTAAGCGCCAGCAGCAGGATGCCAAGCGCCAGCCAGCGCAGCGGGCGCGAACGACGAGTGCGTTGAGGAGACGGTGAGCGGCGGGGCTGCGCATGCCGCGCACCAGGATGTTGAACGGGTTGCACGCTGCTCCTGTCGCTAGTCGGCCAGTCTGCGGGCGAGCGCGAACACGCGCCGTCGCTCGCGCCAGTAGACCGCGGCGAAGAGCAGGCCCAGCAGCGGGATGAGGATCGACCAGTTCTCGCGCTCGTACCGGAGCTGGCGCGCGACGGCGCGCATCTGGAAGAGAAAGGGGTGACGCGCGATCTGGGTCTCGATGATCGCGTGTAACTGGCGGCGCCAGAGGGGCTCGCCCTCGGCGTCGCCGGACGCGGACGGCCTGGCCATACGCTCTCCTGGGCTCTGCGGAGCTTTGCAGCGATTGTACCCGCGGGTGCGAGCAGTGTCAACCGCACCTCACGACCATGGCGCGCGCGGCGGTACCCGCAGGGTGCGCTCGGCACGGTAGCTAACCAGGCCCGGCGGGCCGCCGGGGATCCTACGCACCAGCGCCTGCCGGCAGAGATCGACCTCGACGCCGGGCTCGTCACGGGCCTGGCTGAAATAGGCTGCCAGTCCGGCGGCCTGCTCCAGGGTCGCTTCCGGCACTGGGCGACCGTCGCTGCGCACGATCACGTGGGCCCCGGGCAGGCCGCGGGCGTGCAGCCAGAGGTCCTCGCTGCGCCCGATGCGGAAGGTGACCTCCTCGTTCTGGCGTGCGCTGCGCCCGACAACGATCGTGAGGCCATCGCTGGAGATAAGCTGCAGTGGACGGGTGAGCGGGCGCCCGCTGCGCTTCGCCCCGGGCGGACCAGGCGGCGCGCGGCGGTAGCCGAGCTCGCTGGCTTCGCGCGCGATCTGCTCGATCTGGGCGTGCTCATCGCTCAGCTGGAGCAGCACGGCCAGTTCGTCCAGGCTCTGCAAGCGCTGCTCGGCGGCGGCAAGCCGTTCGGGCAGGCCGCTCAACGCGCTCTTCGCCTTGTCGTAGGCGCGAAAGCGCGCCTGGGCCTGCTCCACGAAGCTCTGGCGTGGGTCGAGCGTGATCTGCCGATCCCCCACGACCAGATGCTCCTGGCCCGGGTGCAGACTATGCAGAAAGGCGAAGATCATCTCGCCCTCCCAGCGTAGCTGTTCGAGCGCGCGGGCCTGCTCCAACTCTGCGGCCAGCTGGGCGCGCTGGCGCTCGATGCGCTCGCGGCTGGCTGCCAGTTCGCGGGCCAGGGCCTCCCGGCGCTGGTGATGGCCGGTCAGTTCCTCACGGGCGGCGTAGAAGGTCTCCAGGGCAAGACTGATGCTTGCAACCGGCTCGGCGCCGGCCAGGTGGCTGAGGGCGTAGGGCGCGTAGGCTGCGGGGCCGTCAGCGCCGGGCACGAGGCACGGCGCCGGGACGGCGCTGAAGAGCTCGCGCAGGTGGGCGGCCAGGCTGTAGTGGGGCAGTGGCTCGTCCACACGCGCCACGGTCCGGCCCAGGGCGCGAAAGACCACCTCGCGGGCGACCTGGGGGGAGACCGCGCGATACGCGGCCACGAGCGCACGGGCCAGGTCGCGCTCGCCTTCAGCGGCGAGCGCCGCGATGCCGGCCGCCGTGGCCCGGGTCGGGTCGCGCTTCGCCAGTGGCGGCGGCAATTCGTAGATGTGGCGCGGCAGCACCACCCGGCTGCTCATCCGCGGCGTCACACGCTTGATACTGTCGAGGATGCGGTTGTCATCGTCCACCAGAATGATGTTGCTGCGCCGGTCCTGTGGCTCGATCACCAGTTCACAGCGCAGCAGCGCGCCCTGGTCAGGCTCGTCAGTCTCTGTGGCCATGGCGGGCGTAAGGGACTCGGCGGCTGGCAGCAGGTCGACCCCGGTATCATCCGGATTGCGGTTGCGCAAGTGGAGTGGTTTGGCTATACTAAGCAAAAGAACTCGCTCGAGCGCCGGCTGCTCGAGATCCACAATGCGACCGCCCAGCAGATACTTGCGCAGCAACAGGAGCAGCGGCGTCTCCTGATCGACTCCGCGTGTGAGTCGCCCGCGCACCAGGTGGACGCGGGCCAACTGCGGGTGCGCCGAGGCGACGAGTTGGTAGCGCTGCTGCCGCGCGTAGATCTCGAGGCCGATGCTCAGCGGCCCGGTCAGTAGCACGCGCTGAATGCGGCCGCCGAGGATGGTCTCGCGCAACTCAGCGGCGACTGCGGCGAGCGTTAGCGCGTCAAAGTACATCGTGCGAACAACCTGTCAGTGATAGCTTCCTGCCTGTATCGTACCGCAGGTAGGGCGATGGTGTCGCCAGGATTTGGCTGGCGACGGCGAGCACCTGTGTCAACTGGTGACGGATGACATTGCCAGCGCACCACAATCCACAGCTCGACGGGTTGCCGCCGCTGCCGCTCCTGGTGGTGATCTCAGGGCCATCCGGGGTAGGCAAGGACTCGGTGCTGATGCGCATGCGCGAACTGGCCTTCCCCTTTCACTTCGTGGTCACGGCGACGAGCCGGCCCATCCGTCCGGGCGAGATTGACGGCTACGACTACCACTTCGTCAGCGTCGAGCGTTTCGAGCAGATGATCCGTGACGACGAACTGCTGGAGTGGGCCGAAGTGTATGGCCAGTACAAGGGTATCCCGAAGGTTGAGGTACGCCAGGCGATGGCGAGCGGCCGCGATGTGGTGCTGCGCATCAATGTGGACGGCGCGGCCACGATCAAGCGTATCGCGCCGGAGGCAGTCTTCATCTTCCTGGCGCCGGCCAGCCCCGAGGAGTTGCGCCGGCGGCTGATGCTGCGTCGCACCGAGAGCATGAGCGAGATCGAGCGACGGCTGGCGGTGGCGGCCGAAGAGCTGGAACAGGTGCAACATTTCGACTATGTCGTGATCAACCGGGAGGACCGGCTCGACGAAGCGGTGGGCCAGATCCGCGCGATCATTATCGCCGAGAAACAACGGGTCTTCCCGCGCCGGGTCACGTTGTAGAGGGCAGCGCCTATGACGATCAGCGAACGACTCACGGCTGACCTGAAAGCGGCGATGAAGGCGGGCGACAAGCTGCGCATCGAGGCCATTCGCAGCGCGCGGGCCGCCCTGCAGAGCGCGCAACTCGAGGCGGCGAAGGCGCGCTACGATGCGGCGGCACGGGCCATCGAGCAGCAATACGCCGGCGATGCGACCGCCCGCGAGGCGGCGCTGGCGGCGATCAGCGCCGATGGGCACCAGGCCCTCGAACCGGCGGCCGAGGAGGCCGTGATTGCCAAAGAGCTTAAGCGCCGCCACGAGGCGGCCGAGATGTACCGCAAGGGTGGCCGGCTTGAACTGGCTGAGCGTGAGGAGGCGGAGATCGTCATCCTCCAGGCCTACCTGCCCCGCATGCTGAGCGCCGACGAACTACGCCCGGAGGTGGCGGCGCTGATCGCCGAGCTGGGCCTCAGCGGCCCCGCGGCGATGGGCAAGCTCATGCCGGTGCTGCTCGAGCGCTTCAAGGGCCGCGCCGATGGCCGCGTCTTGAGCCAGGTGGCACGGGAGTTGTTGACAGGCGCCTAGCAGCCTGCGACCTCGGCGCCACCGGGGCCGCCTCGCGCCGGAGAGGGCTCGCTGCCCGCGACCGGCGATACGAGAACATGAACATCACGCGACGTCGCTGGACCACCAGCCTGCCCCGCTTCCGGCCACTCCAGCCGGCTGCAGCGGCCTCTCGCCGGCTCCACCTCACCCTCCTGCTCGAGGGCCTGTTGCTCTTTGTCGGGATCTGGGCCGCGCTGACCCTCAGGCTGCCGGGCGAGTACGGGCGCCTTGAGGTCGGCCAGCCGAGCCCGATCAGCATCTGGGCGCCCCAGGAGGTCGTCTACCTGAGCGAGGTGCTCCTGGCTGAACGCCAGTCGCAGGCCGAGAATAGCCCCGACAACCTCGTCTATGCCTTCGACCCGGCGATCCCGGTTCAGCAACGCCTGGCGCTCAGCGCACTGCTCGATACCATCACCAGCGTGCGCGAGGATCCGTCGTTGCAGCGCGAGCAACGGCTTGCCAGGCTGGAGCAACTGCCCAACGCCACGGTGCAGATCACGGCGAGCCAGGCCGATCAGATCCTCTCGCTCGATGCTGAACGCTGGGAGCAGTTGCGCCGGCAGACGCTTGCGCTCTACGATCGCGCGCTTGAACGCTACGACTACGCCCTCGATGAACGCTCCCTGATCCAGTTGCGTGAGCGCTGGCTCAATTACTGGCTCGCCACGATTACCACCCTCTCGCCGACCCAACGCGACCTGGCCAGGTTCTTCACCGAGTCATTCCTGCGTGTTAACCGGACGTTGGACGAGGCGGCAACCGCCGAGCGGCGCCAGCGCGCCCGCGAGAGCGTGCCGCCGCAGCAGGTGCGGGTCCTGGCGGGCGAGACGATCGTGCGCGAGGGCGAGATCATCTCACCGGCGACGATCGAGAAGCTGCAGCAGACGGGGGCGATGCCGGCGCCACTCAGTTGGGCCGGCATCGCGGGCCGCGGGCTGCTGGCTGCGCTGCTTGCCGCGGGCTTCATGGCCTACGCCGTGAGCTTCGAGCCGCAGATCGGGCGCCGGCCACGGATGCTGCTGGTGATGGTCGTCCTGATCGTCACCACGCTGATCCTCGCGCGGCTCGTGCTGCCCCTGGCGGGAACCTGGCCTTTCTTCTTCCCGCTGGCGACACTCGCGATCGTCTTCGCAGTGGTCTTCAACGGGCGCATCAGCCTGGCCAGTGCGGTCCTGATGAGCATTACCATCGGCGTGATGGAGGACAACGCCCTGGCAGTAACGCTCTTCGCCAGTTGTGTGGTCGCTGTGCTGGCGACCCGCAATGCCGAGCGCCTGCGCCCCTTCCTGCTGGCGGGGCTGGGGGTGGCCGCGACGGTCTTCAGTGCGGCCCTGGCCTTCTGGTTGATCGCGCAGCCCAGTCTGTCTACGGTGGGCCTGGTGGCGCTGCTCGTGCCTATGGCACTCTTCGCAGGGATGAATGGCGCTCTCTCAACGATCCTCTCGATCGGCGTGTTCAACCTGGTCAGCCGGGCGGCCGGCCAGGTCACGCCCCTGCAGTTGATGGAACTGGCCCATCCCTCGCGCCCGCTGCTGCGCAAGCTGATCCGTGAAGCCCCGGGCACCTACTACCATAGTGTCGCGGTGGGCAACCTCGCCGAAGCAGCCGCCGAGGCGGTCGGTGCCGATGCGCTGCTGCTCCGCGTGGCGTCGTATTACCACGATATCGGCAAGACCATCCGCCCCTACTTCTTCACCGACAATCAGATGGGCCGCGAGAATGTGCATAACGATCTCGATCCCTACACCAGCGCCCAGATCATTATTGACCACGTTCGCGAGGGCATCAAGATGGCGCGTAGTGCCGGCCTGCCCGACCAGATCGTTGACTTCATCGCGACCCATCACGGTACCGGCCTGATCAAGCACTTCTACCAGCAGGCCATTCAGGAGCAGGATAGTGTGCGCGAGGCCGATTTCCGCTACCCCGGTCCCCGTCCGCAGACCCGCGAGCAGGCGATTCTGATGCTGGCCGACTCGGTCGAAGCGACCGTCCGCTCCAAGGCCCAGAACGGCAAACTGGCGCCTGCCCACGCGCAGAACGGGCACAACGGCACCGCCGCCGGCGCCCAGGCCCTTGACGACCTGGTGCGCTCGATTATCGACGCCCGGGTGCGCGAGGGTGAGCTCGACGACGCGCCATTGACCATGCGTGAGCTGGCCGAGATCAAGCAGGTCTTTGTCAATAGTCTGCAGTCGATCTACCACCCGCGCGTCGATTATGCGCCAGCGGTTGTACGCTGAGGCGAGGGGACCAGGAGATGTACCGCGCGGACAGTTCGATCATCGGCCAGCCGGCGGGTAGCCCGGCGCAGGCGGCAGCCTTCATCTGCAGCCGGCCCCACGGCGCATACACCGAGTGGGACATCCGGGCGGTGATCGTGCCCGCCTATTTTCGCCTGGCCGCCACTGTGGGGGTGGACCCGATCCTGGCGCTTGCCCAAATGATCCACGAGACGGGCAATCTCACCAGTTTCTGGAGCCAGCGGCCGCAGCGCAATCCGGCCGGCATCGGGGTGACTGGGCGCGCGCAGCCGCACCAGCCCGAGGATTGTACGGGCTGGTGCTTCAACGACCAGCGCCAGCAGTGGGAGATGGGCGTGAGTTTTGCGAGCTGGGAGCACGATGCCATCCCGGCCCAGTTGGGGCGGCTGCTGGCCTATGCGCTACGCCCCGGTGAGGGTAATGCCGCCCAGGAGGCGTTGATCGCCCGCGCGCTGCGCTACCGCCCTTTTCCCGATGCCTTCCGCGGCACGGCGCGCACCATCAAGGCCCTGGGCCGTGCCCACAACCCGCTGGGCGCCCGCGGTGCCGGCTGGGCCAGCCCCGGGACCCGCTATGGCGAAGCGCTCGCCAGTGTGGCCAACCGCATCGTTGTCCTGCCAGTCGTGTGATCGGCCTGCGCCGGCTACGTCCCGAGACGCAGCGAGGGGTTTACGTCGAGCGCCCAGCCATGCTGCACAGCGGCGGCAAAGCGGTAGAAGGCGGCAGCGGCAACCATTGCCGCGTTGTCGGTGCAGAGGGAGAGCGGCGGGTAACGCACCGGCACCGGGGCGCGCCGGGTGAGCTCCTCGCGGAGCCGCAGGTTGGCCGCCACCCCGCCGGCGAGCAGGATCGCGGCGGCCCCGTAGCGCCGCGCCGCATCGACGGTCTTGGTCACCAGCACGTCCACCACCGACTCCTGGAAGGCATAGGCGATCTGGCCCACGAACTGGGGGTCGAGCCCGCTGGTCTGGGGCGCCGGGGCACCAGGGCGGTCCTTGCCGGCTGCGGGCCGGGGCATGCGCGCGGCCCGCTCCTGCCGCTCCTGGACCTTGTGCAACACCGCCGTCTTCAGCCCGCTGAAGGAGAAGTCGTAGCTGTCGCGCAGCCAGGCTCGGGGCAGTGGTGCGGCCCCGCCGACCCCCGCGGCGGCGCGCTGGATGGCCGGCCCGCCGGGGAAGCCCAGCCCCAGGATGCGGGCCACCTTGTCAAAGGCCTCGCCGACCGCGTCGTCACGGGTCTGGCCAAGCAGATCATAGGCGCCGTGGTCGCGCAGCAGGGCGAGCAGCGTATGGCCGCCGGAGACCACCAGGGCCACCAGCGGGAACTCCGGGGCGGGGGCGCCCAGCCAGTTGGCGTAGATGTGCGCTTCGAGGTGGTTCACGCCCACGAAGGGCAGGCCCCGCTGCCAGGCGATCGCCTTAGCCGCGTTGAGGCCGGTAAGCAGCGCCCCGCTCAGGCCCGGGCCGTGGGTCGCCGCCACGGCGTCCAGGTCGTCCCAGCCGCGGGGGAGCGCGCGCAGCGCCTCCTCGATCACCGGCACCAGGGTGAGGATGTGCTGGCGCGAGGCGACCTCGGGGACGATGCCGCCGTAGCGCTGGTGCATCGTCATCTGCGAGGCGACAACATTGGCGAGCACCTCGTGACCGCCGCGCACGATGGCCGCGGCCGTCTCGTCGCAGGAGGTCTCCAGGGCCAGGATGGTCCAGGTCGCGGGGAGTTCGTCCATGGCATCAGTATACGCCATGTTGCGCGCAGCATGCGTGTGCCCCCGGCGTGGGAACAACGGAGGTTGCCAGCAGGATCATGCAACGTCGCCGGGGGCGCGGGGGCGTGCTCACGGGCGGGCCGGCGGCGGGGTGGGCGCGGGGGTGGCTCACGGCTGCCGACCACCGCGGGCGTGGCCAGCAGCAGCAGTGCCAGCCCGGCCCACAGGTCAAAGCCGGGGGCCACCAGCGTGGGCAGTGGGTAATAGACCAGCTCGCCCCGTCCCGTCAGGCGCAGGCTCACCAGGACGGTCACCACCGCAGCGGCGGCGGCGATCACCAGGCTGTCGCGGCGGCGCCAGCGCTCGCGCCGGTAGACGCTGCGCCGCGTTGCGCTGCCCAGGGCGCGCATTGCCAGGGCCAGGCAGAGCCCACCGGTGGCCAGCAGGCCGCCGGTGGCCAGCATGGCAGCCTGGCCGTAGTAGAGCCAGACAAAGACCCCCACCCCCAGGAGCAGGATGCCAAGCGCCCGGCCGGCCTGGCGCCCAGGGGTCCCGGCACGGGCGCTATGCCCGTAGCCACGGGCGTCAAGCGCCTCGGCCAGTTGTACCGAGCGCTCCAGACTGCCCGCAAGCAGGGGCGCGACCAGGGGCGGCCAGGAGCGTGGCCCGCCGAAGCGGTGGCCACGCGCCCGCTGGGCCTGGCCGATCTCGCTGATTGAGCGTAGCAGCGCCGGGACAAAGGCCACCGCGATGGTGATTGCCAGTCCTGCGTGGAAAAGCGAGGGCGGCGCGAGGCGCAGGAGCCGGTGGTGGTCGACCAGGGCGTTGAAGGCGCCGAAGATGACCATCAGCGTCCAGATCGCCAGACCACGGGTGAAACCCCAGGCCAGCGCCTCGGCGGTGATCGGCCCGCCCAGCACCACCCCGCCTAGCCAGGCGGGTAGCGGCAGGGCAGGCAGACTCACGAGCACGGTGGTACCACGGGCGCCGCCTACCGTGATCAGGCTGAAGAGCACGTAGCCGGCGCAGACGTAGGCCCCGGCCCGCATAAACAGCCCGAAGCTGCGCGCCATGGGCGAGTCGCTGCGCCAGGCCAGAAAGACCTGCACGGCGGCGAGCAGGATCAGGCTGAGATAGAGCGGGTTCGGCGCGAGCACGATTGCCAGGAAGGCCGCGCTCAGCCAGATGAGCCAGGTCAGCGTGTGCATTGCTTCAGCCTCGTGCAGTTCCAGGCGACCTGTTCGGGCATCAGCGCGACCTCGACCGTGTCCAGATGCGCCGCGCCCAATCTACCATCGCACATCTGCAATCTGCAATCGCTCTAGTGCAGTGCCGGGGCTGCCGTCAGAGCGGCAAGGGCGACCACCTCGCCGATCTCGCAGAGTGCACCGTAGGTGTCGCCGGTGAGGCCGCCGAGGTCGCGCGTCCACCAGTGGGCGAGCAGGTGGGCGACCGCCCAGACAAGCAGCAGTGCGACCAGGCCGGCCTGGCCGGCCACCAGGAGCGCGGCGGCCAGGGCCGTGCCGGTGGCGATCAAGACATCCGCCCGCCGCACCTGGTCGTGAAAACTGCGCCCGAGGCCGCCCTCACTGGCCGCGGGGAAGCGGACGATTCCGTAACAATCGGCCCAGCGGCCCAGCACGGGCGCCAGCAGCACGGCCTGCCACCATCCGGCGCCGGCTCCGGCCAGCAGCGCCACTTTCAGCAGCAGCACGGCGATCAGGGCCAGGGCGCCCATCGCGCCGATACGGCTATCCTTCATGATCTCCAGCTTGCGCGCAGGCGGGCGCCAGCTCAGCACCGCGTCAAAGGTGTCGCTCAGACCGTCGAGGTGCAGGCCGCCGGTGATGGCGCCCCAGGCCGCCACCAGCAGGGCAGCCACAACGAGGTCGTTCCAGAACAGGCTGCCCAGCCAGCCGACCGGCAGCAACAGTGCGCCGATCAGCAGGCCGGCCGCGGGAAACCAGGGGATGGCCACTGCGGCGCTCCGTTCGCTCATTGGCGGTAGCCAGGGCTGCGGGATGACCGTCAGGAAGCGCAGCGCCTCGCCGAGCGCGACAATAGCCGACCAGGGGTTCCAGCCCCTGCCGTTCGCGGAGGGCTCACCCATGGTCCACTCCTTCCACTGGCGCATCGTCGTTGCGCGCCAGGCCGAGCGGCGGCACCTCATTAACCACGCGCACGATCGGGCCGGCGGCGTAGACGTCGAGGCAGGTGACGCTGCCCAGGTCGATGCGCCAGTGCCAGTGGGCCGTCGGCGGAAGCCCGAAGCAGGCGCAGAGCACCAGCTGAATGGGTGTGGCGTGGGTCACAACCAGGACGCGGCTGCCCTGATGCTCATTGAGCAGGCGCTGCCAGGCCGCGGTGACGCGGCTATGGACCTCTGCCAGGCTTTCGCCGCCCTGGGCGCGCCCGTGCACCCCGTTGGCCCAACGGGCGCGGGCTTCGTCGGGGTAGCGGACGAGCACCTCGCGGTAGGTCAGACCCTCCCAGCGACCGTGGCTGCTCTCGGCCCACTGGGGGTCGAGGTGGGCAACGACACCGCCGCGCCCCGCGAGGATGGCCTGCGCGGCGAGGCGGGTGCGCTCCGTCGGGCTCACCAGGGCCACCCGGAAGGGCAGCCGCCGCAGTCGCGCCGCCAGCGCCGCTGTCTGCAGCCGGCCATAGTCGGTCAGCGGGCTGTCACTGGCGCTCTGGTAGCGCCGCTCCAGGTTGGCGCGGGTTTGTCCGTGCCGGACCAGCCAGACACTGGTGCGCATCGTGTAGTTCTCCTCAGCGTCGCCGTGCGGCGAGCACAATGCCCACCCCCAGCCCGACGAGCATCACGCCGAAGGCGAGATAGCCCCACGGCGGCCCGCTTGCCGCTAGTGGCTCGTCCACGCCCCCGGCGGCAGCACCCGCCGGGGGCGGCGCGGGCGCCACGCTCCTGGTGGCCGTGGCCTGCGGGGCGCGCGTAGGCCGCGCGGTGGCGGTCGGCGCGGCGGGCGCGGT
>JACAEO010000445.1 GCA_013388805.1 Chloroflexota bacterium | reverse complement strand
GCGGTAATTTCCTCGGGGGTGAGCACGCGCGCTTCAAACTTGTCTTTGCCCAAGGGGAGTTTGTCGACGCGCTTCATGGGGTTGGACAGGAGCGCCCCGTCAGTCACGGCTTGCTCTAAACAGGTCTGAAGAACGGTCTGGATATGGTTGACGCTCCGCCGGCCCAGACCACCTCTGAGCAGTTGCACGCGGGCATCGCGCCAGTGCTGCGGCTCCAGGTCTTCGAGCGCCAGGTGGCCCAGGTGGGGCAGGGCGTAGCCCAGGTGGCGGTTATAGAACTCCTGGGTCCGCGCGTTGATCTCCTCGGCGTCGACCTTGCCCTGGAGCCAGCGCGTGGCGAAGTCCTCCAGGCTCAGACGGGCGGCGCGGAGATTTAGCCCCGCTTCCTGCTCTTTGAGCCAGCGGGTGAGTGTTTGCTGGGCGTCCTTTTCAGAATCACAACGCGCCCGTCGGTACTTGCGGGGCGCGACGCGGATTTGCGCCCACCACTGGCCGGTCTTGTCCTGATGTACGCTTCCGTGGCCGTGCCCGCGACGCCCGCGGGCGTCGTGCCCGCCGTCGCTCGTGCGTTTCTGCCGCCCCATGTGACATCCCCATTGAGATAGTGGCGCACGCTGCGCTCGGTGATGCGCCGCAGCCGCCTGGCGCCGCGACGCTCCAGCACCGCGTCATCGGCCATGCGCTCGATCGTCCGCACGCTGACCTTCAGCAGCGCGGCGACTTCGGCGAAGGTCAAAAGCGCCAGCGGTTCCATACTCATCCTTGCCCTTGCTCCTCGTCAACCGGTGCCTTCGCGCCTCAACCGTCGATAGGGATGCGATATCCGCTGCCCATACCAGCACCGGGCAGCGCTCAGGGGCAAGGACAACGTGCGTGTGCGTTCGTTTCTGGTTCATGAACCACGACCTCGGGTCGATCAGGGTCGTCACTGCCGCCCCAATCCACCCTGAGCACCGCTGGCAGGCAAAGCCGGCGGGCAGTGTGGACCAACGTGGAGCGAGAGGAGATCGCCCGTGCCGAACAGGGGCTTGGCGGCACCAAAAAGATGAGCCGCAGTGATCTGCGCTTGTTCCACCTGCTCGCACATCGCCGTCCTCCTGGTCGTCCCGCCGCTTGAACCCACGGTGGAATACATCGGCTTGTGTGGATAGCATACATGATGCTGGTTTGTTTGCGAAGGGGACAAGTGAGCGGACAAAAGCGGGGACGTGAGGGGGGACGAAACAGGGGGACAGACGAGCGGTCGCGTCAGCGTAACTCCGGACTGGACTGGCGCCGACTTTGGCATCACAGTGCGGTAGAACCAATCGCATTAAGGCTTCAAGATCGTCTCCGACTACCCCATATTCCAGCGCACCAGCGGAACGCGGAGATTCTGTCTCACGTAACTCCGGAATACGGAGATCTTCCCTGCTCTTCACTGTCACCTCGACGGGAGCCTTGCTGGTGGGATGCCGTGCCATGTGGCGTTGCAGAGCGGCAAAGCCTCAATTTCCGTATGCTTGGGTTACGCTGGACTCGATGCAATTCCGGAGTTACGATGGACGCGACATCAACCCGAAAAGCCCAGACCTCGTTCCCTAAGGCTCACGAATCGACTACCGGCAAGGACAAGATGGTCTAAACACTCGCAATCAAGGAGCTTTCCTGCCTCCACAATTTGCCTTGTCACGAGAATATCCTCCGGCGAGGGGGTAGGGTCAGTTGAGGGGTGATTGTGGGCAACCACAATTGCAGCGGCATTGAGCCGAAGCGCTTCTTTGTAGACTTCTCCTACCCGGATCATCGCCGTATTCACCGATCCACGGTAGACTTTGGCGATCTTGATGAGCCTATTCTTCGTATCAAGGCATGCCACCCACAACTCCTCCTGGTCGAGCGCCATCATTTCGACCATAAAGAGCTGGGCGACATCGGCGGGCGACTTGATCTGGAAGCGGCCCTCGTAGCCGGCGAGCAGGAGTCGGCGCCCGATCTCCAACGCGGCCTTGAGACTTGCTGCTCGCCGCGGGGTGCCGAGGCTGGCGGCGACGGCGCGCATATCGGCACGGAGTAGGCCAACCCAGCCGTAATAGTCACGCAGGCTCCGCTCACAGACCGCGAGGTCGGGTTGGCCAGAGACCAGGGCGAGCAGTTCGGCGTCGCTCAGGGCGTCCGGGCCGCAGTCGGCGATCCGGCTGGCGGGCTGCTCGCGGAGGGGAAGTTCACGGATGTGCATCAGCAACCTCCCCGGTTCAGGCGATTGGAGATCTTGATCACGCGGAGGGCCAGGCCGAGGCGGTGACCTTGCTGGATGAGGTGGGCGACCCGCTGGGCCGCCGAGGGGTTGGTGAGGACGAGATCGGCGTACTGCGCCTCCAGGCGCTGGTGGGAGCGCTGCCCGCCGCGGCGCCCGTGCGCTGCGGCGTTCGCGCTGGTGAACTGTGCCATCTGCGTGCCCTTCCGGCTTGCTGAGAAACCTGGGCACACCGAACCAGCCGCAGCGCGGCTGGTAGGCACCGGGGCAGGGCTATGGGCACCGTATTATCACGGCTCCACGCTCCGAGCAGTCAAGGGCACGGCGCGGTAAGCGCTCGCCATGCGATGAGCGCCGGATCGGGTATGATGGCGTCACGTGGACACGCTGCTTCGTGCACCGGGAGCCGGCCCTCTGTTCACGCCCGTTTAGAGCGCGCCGCAGCTCCCGCTTACTCTGGATTGAGCGATGACGACCACCGACGGACGTTCCAAGTTGCGGAAGGGCGGGCGGGAGATGGTTCTCCCCACGCAGGTGCTCATCCTCCGCTTCCGCATCGAACTGCGCGAGACGGAGCCCCTGGTCTGGCGGGAGATCGAGGTGCCGGGTGACGCCACCTTCTGGGATCTCCACGTCGCCATCCAGGATGCGATGGGCTGGCAGGACTACCACCTCCACCGCTTCACCGTGCCGCACCCGCGCACTGGCAAGGAGCTCATTTTCGGCATTCACAACCTGCACCAGGACTGCGACGACCCGCCGAGTTGGGCCACCCAGCTTGCCGCGGTCTTCACATGGCGCAACCCCGAGGCGTTGTATGAATACGACTTCGGGGACAACTGGCGCCATACAGTCCGGCTGGTGGATGTGCTGCGACGGGACTTCAAGGTGCGCTATCCGCGCTGCGTCGCGGGTGCGCGCGCCTGCCCGCCCGAGGACTGCGGCGGCGTCCACGCCTACGCGGAGATTGTCGCCGGCACGATGGATGAGGACACTCGCAGGTGGCTGCCGCGTGGCTATGACCCAGCCCGCTTCGACCCGGCGACCGTGCGTTTCAGCGACCCGTCGCGGCGCCTGGCCTACTCCTGGTACGGGGACCCGGAAGCGGGCGATACGCCTGACGAGGAGCCGCCGGCGAAGAAGCGGCGAGCCTCGCGGGCAGCGGGGTCTTCGTGATGCGCGCGATCCTGATTGACCTCGATGACACCTTGTCCGACCACACCCACAGCAGCAGGACGGCGCTGCTGGAAGTGTGCCGCACGCACGCGCTGCTTGCCGCACGCCCCTTCGACGTGGTTCTGGCCGACCACGCGGCGATCCTGGAGGAGATCCACCTCGAAGTGCTCTGCGGTGGGCGCTCGCTTGAGGCCGCGCGCATTGAGCGCTTCCAGCGTCTTCTGACACGGCACGGCTGTGACGGTGACCCGGCCTCAGCCGCTGTCTGCTATCGGGACGCCTACCAGCGCTCGCGCCAGGCCGTCCCGGGCGCACTGGCGCTGCTGGAGGAACTGCGTGGGCGAGCGGCGGTCGCCGTGGTGAGCAACAACGTGCAGGCTGAGCAGGAGGAGAAGCTGCGCCATCTGGGCATGCGCCACCTCATCGATGCGCTGGTCGTCTCGGAGGCGGTGGGCGTAGCCAAGCCCGACCCGGCAATCTTCGCAGCAGCCCTCCGGCACCTCGGCTGCGCTGCGGAAGATGCCGTGATGCTCGGCGACTCGTGGGCAGCTGATGTGCTGGGCGCACGGGCGGCAGGTATCACGGCGGTCTGGCTGAACCGCCACGGTCTCCCCTGCCCTGATCCGACTCTCGCGATGGAGTTGTTGAGCCTGGAGCCAACGGACAGGGTCACAGGGCTCTTGCTCAGCGCGGGGGCGAGCTGAGCACAGGCGTTAGATGCCCAGGGTGAGTTGCGCTGGCGCGCCTGGCTCGGGAGGCGTTGCCTCTGCGGCAACACGCTGCACCAGGCGCCCATCGGCGATCACCTGGAGCCAGCGTACACCCCGCAGCGAGCACGGGTACCAGCGATGCTCGGTGATGCTACCGCTGCCCAGGCGCTGGGTGCGCCTGCCGTAGCGCTCGATGGCGCCCGCGTCGTTCACGCGGTAGTGGCCGGTGCGCCTGGTTCGCACGTAGAGCCAGGGCTGTGGCGATCGACAGGCAGTGCCGGGGCGCGGTAGGATATAGGCGATCGGGGTCGTCTTCAGCAGTTCCTCCTCCCGGCGCAGCTGCCGCCGCTGGCTGCGCGACATCCCCAGGTCGGCCAGGGGCGAAGCAAAGCGGTAGGGCAGCAGGTTGGCCACCACGAGCAGATTCCACACGCTGCCCTCGGCCCATGGGCACCTGCGCAGCTCGGGCGGGACACGACAACGGGCCATATGCGGTTCCTTTCATTGCCAACGAGGGGCACCGGCAGTTGCCGGTGCCCCTGACGGTGCTACGTCCATATCCGGATGCTGCCTCAGAACAGCGGCAACTGGTGAACCTCCGCCTCACGATGCGCGGGTCGGCTGACCTCCGGACTCGGCGCGCGACGCGGTGTCAGCGTGTTTCCAAACTGGGCGCGCGCCGGGTGTGTAGGATGGATCTGCTCGATCACGTCGGCGAGCACCGGGACTCTCACCTCGTCCGGATCCACTGTTGCCACCGCCGCAATATCCGGCACGCACGGCGCGTCCAGCCGCTCGATCTCGGCGGCCATCCAGGCGAGCGCGGCGGGCGCGGGTGGAATGACGGGGTTCAAGGCCTCCCACCCGCTGTCAGCCTGCTCCTCGCGCGCCAGGGCCAGTAACTCCTCGGCGAGAGTGGCCTCGGCGCGATTCGGTGCGGATGCCGTTGGGACGACTCCTGCGGGCTGCACGGGAGTGGGCTCGCGAGCGGCACCGACCTCTGCTGCGGGCACGTCAGGAGCCGGCTCGCGGGCGGGAGCGGCCTCCGCTGCGGACACGTCAGGAGCTGGCTCGCGGGCGGTAGTGGCCTCCTCCTCAGCCGCGGCGAAGGCGGCGTTGATTGCGCTCAGCTCGCTCAGGGCGGCGTCGTACCGCGCCTGAGCGTCCCAGTGCGCCAGGCGAACGAACTCGCGCTCGATCGTCGCGATGCGCTCCTCCGCCTGGGCGATGCGCTCGCCGAGGCGCCGCACGGTGGCGGGGATCTCGCTCACGATGCGCCCGACGCTCTGCCAGACCCCGGTATCGGTGGAGGCGCTCACGGTGTCGAGCGTCGTGCCATCGGGGAGAGCCAGGCTCAGGTCGGCGGCGAAGACCGCGTGGGCCTGCACGACCAGGTCGAGGCCGCGGTAGCGGGCAACAACCCCGGTCAGCCGCTGGCGCTGGAAGGCGGCCGCGCTCTGCGTGGCATGCACGAGCCGCCGTACCGCCGCGCCCGCCTCGGCCCGGCTGGGGAACGACGGGAACGTGCTGCTCCCCAGCGCCGGGGCGACCTCTGCGTGGAACGGCTCGTGGGGGTGGGCTGCAATGATCGTCGCCGCCTGCGCCCACTGGCCGCGCCGCCGCGCCACACGCTGGATCTCGTCCTCGGTGAAGCGCCGCTCGACCTGCAGGTTGCGCCGGGTGTCGAGCCAGACTGCGCGCACCCGCTCCAGCCGGGCCACCTCGGCCTCCAGCTGCACCTTGCGCACGATCTGCGGGTTGCCGCTGGCGATGGCCTTGATCTCGGCGGCTGAAAGCACGACGTCGGAGGTGTCCTCGATGGTGCGGGCCGTGATCTCACCAGCCATGGCCTGCTCAATGAAGCGCGCTTTGGACTCGATGAGCTGGAAGAGGTACCCATCGAAGGACCCCTCCGTGATGTAGGTGAAGATGTAGCACTCAGGCCAGCGATTGCCTTGCCTGAGGATGCGCCCATGGCGCTGCTCGAGGTCGCCGGGGCGCCAGGGGCAGTCGAGGTTGTGCAGCGCGATCAGGCGCTGCTGGACGTTCATCCCCGTGCTCATCTTGCCCGTTGAGCCGATCAGCACGCGGACGCGGCCCGCGTTCACGGCGGCGAAGAGCGCGTCCCGCTGCGCCTTGGTCGTGCAGTCGTGGATGAAGGCGACCTCGTCGCGCGGGAGGCCCTGGGCAACGAGCCCGTCGCGGATCTCATAGTAGACGAAGTTGCTCAGCCAGCGCTCCTCGGCGGTTTCGACCTCCTGGGCACCGTCGGCGGCATCGCCCGCCAGTTCAGCGGTGGTGAGGCGCGTCGGCGGGTCGTCCGGGCCGCGCCCGGTGCCTTTGGGGGTGGCCAGGTCGCAGAAGACCAGCTGGGTGGCCTGGAGCGGGCTGTAGGTGTGGTAGAGCTGGGCCACGTGGGCGACCAGAGCGCCGATCTTGCTCTGGCGCGACCGGGGTGCGTTCGGCACCACCAGGCGCATGTCGAGGGCGGCCTTGCGCCCATCGCCCACGATGCGCAGGAGATTGTCCACGGTCGGATCGATGCGCCCGCTCCGCACCGCGTCGGCGCGGGCGGCCAGCGCCTGGACGAAGCGCTTCAGCGTGGCTGAGGCCGGCACCACCACCGGGATGACCTTGCCCGTGACGAGGCCAGGCTCGGGGAGATTCATCTGGGCCTTGGTGCGCACGTTCAGCACCTGGCGCCACAGCGCCGCCAGCTCAGGCAGGTTCACGAAGGTTGCCAGCCGGGTGTGCTGCCTGAACCCGGAGCCGTCCGGCTTCAGCTCGAAGGCCATCTTCGGCTGGGCGTAGAGCGAGACCCACTCGTCGAAGTGGTGGATGCCGACCGCCTCTAGCTGCGGCTGCTGGAGGTAGAGCTGCATGACGTAGGCCTCGCCGATCGTGTTCATGATTGGCGTCGCGGTGAGGAAGACGACCTTCTGGTGGCGGCGCAAGAGATCCCAGGTCTTGAGGCGCATGTCCAGGGCGCGCTGGCTATGGGCCGTGGGCAGCCCGGCGATGTTGGTGAGCCGAGTCGGTACCGGGAGATTCTTGTAGGCCTGGGCTTCGTCCACGATGAGCATATCGATGCCAAGTTCGTCCCACGTGATCGTACGCGCGCTGTCACGGGCAATCGCGTCGAGCATCCCCTGGAGGCGCTCCTCGAGCTGCTTGATCGCGCGCTCGATCTGCTTGAGCGAGCGCTTCTCGTCGCTGGTGGCGGCGGTGGCGCGCTGCTCCTCGAGGTAGGCGCGCAGGCGATCGGTCTCCTGGTCGCGGAAGGTTGTCACCAGATCAGCGCTGAGGGGGAGCAGCGTGAAGCTGGTGTGGGCGATGACCACCAGGTCCCAGTCGCTCATCGCGATGCGGCTGAGCACGATGCCGCGCCGCTGCTTGACGAAGTCCTCGGGGGCCATCGCCAGCACCTTGATGCCAGGGTAGAGCCGGCGCGCCTCGCTGGCCCACTGGCCGATCAGGTTGTTGGGGACGACGGCGAGCGCTTTGGTGCAGAGGCCCAGGCGGCGCGCCTCGACTGCGGCCGCGATAGCGGTGAAGGTCTTGCCGCCGCCGACGGCGAAGCCGAGCAGGGTGCTGGGCGACTGGAGGATCTGCCAGACCGCGCCCTTCTGGTAGGCGGCCAGGTCACCGTCACGGAGCAGGTGGGCGGCGATGCCGGGAAAGGTCAGGTGACTGCCATCATAGACGCGCATACGGGTGCTGTTGAAGCGCTCGTTGTAGCGGGCACACAGTTCATCAGCGCGGGCCGCATCCTCCCAGACCCAGCGTGCAAACACCTGGGCAATCGCCTGTTGTTTCTCCTGGGCGGCGACGGTCTCAGCCGGGTTGAGCACGCGCTTCTCGCGGTCACCCACGGTCACCAGATCGTGGACGGTGATCGGAATACCGCGCAATGAGGCCTGGAGGATGGCGATGGCATCGGCCCGTTTAGTGCCCCAGCGCGTCGTGGCCTCGACCGCGCAGGCCCCCTGCTTGCCGGGGTCCGTCAGCACCCACTCGCCGAGCGATTGGCGGTAAGTCGCCTCGCCGCACCAGGCGGGGAGCAGGGTCTTGATGAAGGCGGTGACGACCGGGCCGGGAAGCCAGAAGGCGTTGAGGTTGAGGATGATCTCCTTCGGGCCGAGGGGCGTAGGCTGGACGGCCTCCAGGGCGGCGACGTTGCGCGCAAACACCGGGTCACGCTCGGCCCAGACGCGGGCGTCGCGCAGTCTGGCGACCACGTTGCCGCTGAGGTAGACGTCGGCCAGTTCGTACTGACTGGTGCCCGGCACGCGATAGACCCGTTCGCCCAGGGCGTCGAGGGCGGCTGCGGGGGTGACACCGGCCAGGGTGGCGATGTAGGCGAGGTCGAGCCCGCCGCGCTCGTCGAGGCAGCGCAGCAGGGCCTCGGTGGGCGTCAGGGTGCCAGGCAGGGCCGGCTGGTGGGGGCGCAGGGTGCGCTCGGTGAAGATACGCTCGCGGTCGGCGAGCCAGCGCCCGCTCGGCGTGCGCCGGGGGTTGCGCTCCAGGGCCAGCAGGAACTGGAGCTCCGGCAGGTCGCCGAACAGCTTCTGGTTGCGCGGGTCGTGGATGACGCCGAACTGGAGCACGAAGGCGCTGTAGACCCGGTTCAGCTCCGTCCGCGCCGCGTCCACGTCCGGCTCGTCGTTCAGCTCGGCGCGGATGAGGGCTTTGGCGGCGTTGTAGATGCCCGCGAGGCCGGCGGCGCGCTCCTGGGCAATGCCGCCGATGGCGGGGATGGCGATCTGGTCGGCGCGCCGCTCGTGCAAGGGGCGCGACGCTGCCTGATCGCTCCCGGTCTTCAGCGCCTCCGACTCGAAAGGGGCGAGAACGTCAGATGGAAGCAGCGCGGCCAGCCGGGCGGCGAGGGTTGCAGCCAGGTCGCCGGCGGGTGGTGTGACCTGAAGCCAGAGGCTGTGGTCGCTGGTGACGACCACGGGCTGGCCGATCACCCGTTCGGGCTCGTCGAGCCAGCTCTGGTTGACGGCGACGCGTGCCTCGGCGAGCAGATCGGAATCCTTGATCTCCCTGGTGTAGCGCGAGCCGAACGTCATGGAGCGGTGATCGCTGGAGCGCGGGTAGTCGGCCTCGTTCGTGGCGAGCCAGCGGGGCTGCTCAGCGCCCGGTTGCGCCTGCTTCTGAAGGATGAGCAGGTCGGTCGCACTCTCCGAGCCGCTGATGCGCCGGAACACACCGTTGGGCAGGCGAAAGGCGCCCAGGAGGGTGGCCTGCTCAGCGAGGAAGGTGCGCACCATGCGGGCCTGCTTGTCCAGCGTGCCCCAACTCGTCAGGAAGACGACCAGGCCGCCGGGGCGGACGAGGCGCAGGGACCTGGCGAAGAAGTAGTCGTGAACCTGGCCCCGCAGCGCCGCCGGAATGTGCGGGTCGTGAACGGCCAGTTCGCCAAAGGGCACGTTGGAGATCGCCAGATCAAAGCCGTTGGGCGGCAGGTCAACGCGCTCGAAGCCCACGCCGCCGTGCAGGGTGATATCCGGGTGGATGTGGCGGAGGATGCGCGCGGTGACGGGATCGAGCTCGACAGCCGTGATCTCGGCTCGCGCCCGGAGTTCCGGAGGCATGGCCGAGATGAAGTGGCCGACACCGGCGGCGGGCTCGATGATGCGCGGGCGCTCCAGGCTGCCCAGGCCGAGCTGCAGGACGGCCTGCCAGATCACGGCGACCAGGTCGAGCGGGGTGTAGAACGCCGTGAGTGCGGCGGTGCGGAGCTGCTTCGCGTCATCGGAGGCGAGGAACGCGGCGTAACTATCGAGGAGGACATAGCGCCCGATCACCGGGTCGTAGCGGAAGAGCCGGTTGAGCAGGGCCGACTCGCCGAAGGCGCTGTAGTGCGCCAGGACGAGCCGTTCCTCGTCGGTTGCCGGGCGACCCTCGGCCGCGAGGGTGTGGACGAGCTTCAGAGCGGCGAGGTTCTTCTGAAAGCGGTCGCCTGCACCGGTGAAGGTCAGGGCATCCGGTGCGAGGTGAAAGGGGTGCGGGCAAGGCGGGAGTGCCACAGCAGGTGCTCCTTGTCGCTGAAGGAAGACTGCCGTGGGCGCATCACGCCGCAAGCGCGGCGTGATAGGGGCTGCTAGTGGTATGCTGACAGCGGGGGTGCCGTTGGTTGGCGGCCCTGGGAGGAGCCTGCGATGTGGTTCATTGTCTTCTTCGGCACGCGCGAAGTGGTGCGGGATGCCGACCGTCTCGGGGCGGGGGGCTACCAGACCTGCCCGCGCTGCGGCCAGGACGTGCTGTTTCGCCCGCGGAGTGCGCGAACCTGGCTGCATGTCTTCTGGATACCGGTGATCCCGCTGGGCCAGGTGACGCCGATCCTGGAGTGTGGCAACTGCCGGCTGCGTCTGGCGAGCCTCGGGTAGCAGAGATGGCGCGCAGCGCTATCGCCCGGCCCGCCATAGGCGGGGCGCCGCCGCTGACGATGCCGGGGGCGGCGCTACGGCCACCCGTGGGATCTTCACTGCGCAGGAGGGGCTGCTGGGCTCGTGGACGGAGCGGGTGGATCCAGCGGTTGGTCGGGATCCACCCCCGTTGCCGTGATCCGGGTCGCAACGCGATCTTCGGTCAGGGTCGTCGGGCGGATGTCAGGCTCGCGGTAGCCGGCGCTGGCGCAGACGAGGCAGCGGCTGCGCTGGCGACCGCCGCATTCCGGGCAGCGCAGATCACCGCGCAGGCGGGCAGCGCGAATGCGCTCACGCTGGATTGCGGCTTGCTCGGCAGGTAGCGCGTGGCGCCAGATCCAGTCCAGGAACTCCCCGTGGAGCTCCTCCTCGCTCGGAGCGCCGTCCCAGGCCATCAGATCATCGTGTCGCATCATCGGTGTTCCCTCGTTTCGTGGTTGGCCTCGCTCGGGTCGAGATAGCCACGGAGGGTTCGGTCGCCCCGCAACTTGGCAATCGCGCCGGCGATCACCTGGCGCACGCGCTCGCGCGTGAGTCCCTCGGCGGCGCCGATAGCCTCCAGCGTGGCCTTCTGCCCGGTATCAAAGCCAGCATGCGCGCGCAGGAAGCGCTGCTCCCGCTCGGTGAGCAGGCGAGTCATCGCGCCGGCGAGGTCGCAGCGGAGGGTGTGCTCAAGGGCCGACGCCTCCGGGTCGAAGCGGGTGTCGGGCACCAGGTCGCCCAACTCGGTGCGGTCGTTGGCGTCATGCACCTTGGCATTGAGCGACATCGTCTCCTGGGTGACCGCCTCCAGCTGCGCGAGCTGTTGGGGTCGCCAGCCGAGCGCGGCGGCGAGCTCGTTGGGAGAGGGTTCACGGCCCAACTGTTGGGTGAGGCGGCTGCGGGCCTTGCGCTGCTGACCGAGGCGCTCATGCACATGGACGGGCAGGTCAATCACCCGGCTCTCCTCGGCGATGCCGCGCCCGATGGCCTGGCGGATCCACCAGGTCACGTAGGTGGAGAGCCGTCCGCTCTTGCGCGGGTCGAAGCGGTCGATGCCGTGGAGCAGGCCGATGCTCCCGAAACTCACCAGGTCTTCGAGCATGAGGTGCGAGCCAGCCACACGCAGGTAGCGTTTGGCGATGGAGACGACCAACCGCAGATTGTGGCGCACCAGCGTCGCGCGGGCTTCCTCGCCCAGCGTGATCTGGTGCAGGGCCTCAGGGCTGAGTGGGGGCGGATCGCGGCGGATCGCTTCACGGGCCTCGACCCCGGCGCGCAGCGTGGCAATCAGCGCCGCCTCAGCCTCGGCTGCAAGGACGGAATGGTCGGTGAGGAAGGCGATGGGATTCTCCAGCGGGTCAGGCGGCATGGCGGGCCTCCAGGAGCTGATCAAAGAGCTGATCGGCCTCGCCCCGATACAACTGCTCATTCGACAGCGTGATCACGGTGAGCCCTGCGGCCTGGAGCGCAGCGCAGCGGGCAGCGTCGCGCTCGGCGGTGAGGGCGTGGACGCCGCCGACAACCTCAATCACGAGCGCGTGGGTAGGCAGGAGCAGGTCACAGGCGTAGGTGAGGACGCGGGCCTCGATCAAGGCGTCAGTTGAAGTGAAGGGCCAGCGTGCGGGCACGGCACGATAGGCCGACCATTCGAAGCCGCCGGTGAGGTCGGCGTGCAAGGTCAGGCCCGCCACAAGGGCAAGCCAGTGGAGCAGAGCCTCAGCCGGCGTCGGGTTGGCAATGCGCAAGCGCCGGCGCTGCTCGTGGGCGGCGGTGAGGATCGTGCGCATCTTCGCAGCACCATGCTTCTGCACGGCGCGCTGGTAGAGCGTGCGCTGATGGGCGGAGTAGCCAGTCTCGCCCAGGTCCGAGCGCAGCTTGGCCTGGCGGGCCGCACCGCCGGCGCGCCCGAGCGCCTGCTGGTAGCGCCGATAGCCGTTCTCGCCCAGCACGGCGCGGATCTGGGCCTGCCTGGCGACGCCCCCGGCGCGCTGCGGGGCGCTCACGATTCGACCTCATCAGAGATACGACCGACAGCGGCGAGGAAGCGCCGAATCTCAGCGGGGTCGCGCAGGCGGAAGCGCTCGCCGTTGTGCGCCGTGACGCGGATAACGGCGATCTGGTCGAGGTCGTCCGTGTCGTTGCTGTGCTCATCGAGCAGGGCGTAGGTGCAGAGGTGCAGGGGGAAGCCGCCGGCGCGGCTGTGGAACAGGGCGGCGCCAGTTAGCGGCGCGTCGAGTATCGCTTGCATGCAGGTTCCCTTTGGTGAGGGCGAGTACCTGCACACGAAAAAACCACCGCAGCGCGGTGGTAGGTGCTCTGTTCCTGGTGCTGGCGCTAGGGAGTAGGAGATGTGGGGCTTTAAACACCCCAGCAGTGGGCCGCGAGAAGGAACTGCTCCAGCATCGCGGCTTACAGCACCTGAAGAAGTCGCGCTGGACATTGCCGACCACACGAAATGGCGAAGAGTGACTCGGCCTACCGCTGGGTTCTGAGAGGCCTCGCCGACCATCCTTTCCGTGGTCGAGTCATTCGGAACCGATGCGGGTTGGACTCTGCACGCTTGTGTCCTATAATGTACTCAGTTTCTTCCAGTATCAGGGAGTACGCAGCGTGGCCCGTCGCCTCATTCGCCTGAAACCCGGCTTTGATGCCGCGCTGGCGCGGCGTGGCTACAGTGTGCGTGGATTTGCACGCTTTTCAGGTGTGCCACATCAGACACTGTTTGCTCTGCTGCACCCTGAGCACCAGGCGAGGTATCGCTCGCTTGGTGGGATGCATCTGCGTACAGCCTGGCGAATTGCGCAAGCGTATGCTGCGGTGGCGGGGATGAGTGAAGATGAGGCCTACGCGGAGTTGATCGCCGAGGAGCAGCCTGCGCTAGGTGTTGTCGCAGATAGATAGGTAGATGGTATGGTTGCTGTACAGGCTGCCGTCGGTGTAGCGGCGGAAACTCATGTTCCAGACTCGGCCCTGGCGTTCGGATTTGCGAATGATCCCGTCGGCACACATATTAGCCGGACGATCATGCTCCCCGATCTGCGGCGCCTTCTTGCTGCCTGCCCGCCGTCCACAGATCCTGCAACCTACTATGCGGCTGTGGTAGACGAGAATGTGCTGCTCAAACCTACCGTGATGACCCGGCGACGCTCGATCCGGCGCCTGAAAGAGCTCTACCGACTAGACCGCAATGTGTTACTCTTCCGCGCGTTGCGCGATCTCTGGGATGTCGATGCGAACGCACAGCCATTGCTTGCTATGCTCTGTGCAGTCGCAACTGACCCGCTGCTGCGCTGCACTGCGGACCTTCTACTCTCTCTCCCTGTGGATGCCGAGGTTACGCCGCAGCAGTTTGAGGCTACGGTTAAGGAGGTCTTCCCCAGTCGCTATAGCCCGGCCTCACGCGCTAGCATCGGGCGCAATGTCGCTTCTTCCTGGCAACAGTCGGGCCACCTGCGCGGTAAGCTGCACAAGTTCCGCGTTCATGCTGAGTGTCGGCCACCTGCGCTGGTCTATGCCTTGCTGCTCGGCGCGCTGCAGGACGTACAGGGTGAGGCGCTGTTCAATACACTCTGGTGCCGTCTACTCGATACACCCGGCCACGTCCTGCATAGCCAGGCGGCCGCTGCCTCACAGCGTGGCTGGCTTGAGTATCGGCGCGCCGGCAACGTGACTGAGGTTGGCTTCCGCTATCTGTTGCGCATTGACGAGTAAGGGGGCGCCGGTGAGCGAAATCGAAGGGTTGCTTCGCGCCTACGAGCAGTTTGTGCGCCTGCCCTGGGATCGCACCCTGGCAGGGCCGCAGAAGGTCTGGTCTGCGATCTACGACGCGAATCAGGAACGACGCCTGCGCCTGCGCGTGCCTGAGTTCAAGGTGGCGACCGAGAGCGCCGGCCATGGCTGGCACGCAATTGACCTGACTGACACGTTCGCGGTCTGGATGGCCGGGCAAGAGTACCGGGAGAGCTACTTTGAGGAGCCCGACAACCTAGACTCGGCTCTTGAAGGCTATACGGTATATATTGAAAACCTGGTCTTGCAGTTTCTCCAGAAACCAGAAGTTGACGAGAATTCAGTAGTGGCTATTGTGGGAATTGGCTCGCTTTTTGGTCTAACTTTTGCCTCTGCATTGCTTGAAAAGGTAGGGCCTAGTATTCCAGGGCGACTATTAGTATTCTTTCCCGGACAACACACTGGGCACAACTATCGTTTGCTTGATGCACGCGATGGATGGAACTACACAGCAATACCCATTACAGCCAGTAGCGAGAACTAGCATCATGACACTCAACCGCAACGTATTTCTAAATGATCCGACCAAGGCCTCCATTCCGAATGAGGGCTTTGCCCAAGTGGGCGCTCCAGAGACGGAGCAGCAGTGGGAGGTCCTGAAGTATGAACTCCGTTCTTTTGTTTGTGAAGGTGAATATCTACGAGGTATGGAGCGTGTTCTTCACAGCTATCTGGATCACCTGAATCAGCCGAAACAGCCTGCAATCTGGGTTAGTGGGTTTTATGGAAGCGGTAAAACCCATTTCGTGCGTGTGTTTGAGTGGCTTTGGCGTGATGTGGAACTCCCTGGAGGTGTTCGCGCCCGTAGTCTGCCACAGCAACTACCTGAATCTATCAAAGATCTTCTCCATGAACTCTCGACGGCGGGTAAGCGAGAAGGTGGTCTCTGGTCAACTGCTGGAACGCTCAATTCTAGTGTCGTAAAGACAAGTTCCGGCCTTAATGTTCGCCCTGCAATACTTGCAGTGATATTTCGCGGTGCGGGACTGCCTTCAAGGTATTTCCAGGCTCGTTTTGTGCTTTGGTTGAAGCAGGAAGGGTTTTTTGATTCTGTGATGGCAGCAATTGAAGCCAGAGGGAGAACACTTGAAAGTGAATTGCCCCACTTGTATGTTTCGGATGTATTAGCAGAGAGCCTGCTAGTTGCCAATCCAAACCTCGCCAACTCACCGAAGGAAGTTCGTCAAATTATTAGGACACAGTTCCCTATGGTTGACGACATCTCAGATGACGAGACTATCGAGGCAATTGATCAAGTGTTGCGCCTTCATTCGGACAAACCAGGAAAGATCCCTTGCACATTACTTGTGCTGGACGAACTACAGCAGTTCATTGGTGACGATTCAAACCGAACCATTCACGTACAAAACGTAGTCGAAGCAATATCCTCACGTTTTGGAAGTCAGTTTCTCTTTGTTGCAACAGGTCAGTCTGATATAGCCACGACTGCTCAACTACAAAAGCTTCAGGGGCGATTCACTGTTCGCGTTCAGTTGGCTGATACTGATGTAGACCGGGTTGTCCGTGAAGTAGTTCTCCGAAAAAACCCGGTACACGTTGCAGAACTGAGTCAAGTCCTCGATCACGCCAGCGGTGAAGTTAGTCGTCACCTTAACGGTGCTCGAATCGGCCCGACGGCCCTAGATCAGCGCGACCTCGTCCCTGACTATCCGCTGCTGCCAACGCGCCGGCGCTTTTGGGAGCGCGTGCTGCGCGCCATTGATACGGCTGGAACTGCTGGACAGCTTCGTACCCAGTTGAAGATCATTCACGAAGCGGCGCGTGCGTTGGCTAATGAACCACTTGGCACGGTCGTGCCTGGTGATTTCATCTACGAGCAGCAACGGCCCGGAATGTTAGCGAGCGGTGTGCTGCAGCGCGAATTGGCTCAGTTAATCGAGGAACAACGTGACGATACACCTGACGGCGAGCTGCGCGCACGCCTCTGTGCGACGATCTTTCTCATCGGCAAGCTTCCTGACGATGGTCCCGCTGCCACAGGAGTTCGTGCGACTACCGATATGCTCGCCGACCTGCTGGTGAGCGATCTGCCCAGCGGTAGTGCGACGCTACGCCAGCGCATCCCCCAACTGCTGCAGGATCTTGTCGACCGCAGCGTGCTCATCCTGGCCGATGGCGAGTATCGGCTCCAGACCCGCGAGAGCAAGGAGTGGGACAGCGACTATCGCGGCCGCTATGCGCGCATTCTCTCGGACGATAGCCGCATCGTTGGGGATCGCAGTGACGCCTTGCGTGCTGCAATCGATGAGGCGTTGAAGGGGATCAGCCCGGTCCAGGGCCAGAGCAAGACCCCTCGCAAAGTTGAACTTTCGTTTGCGAGCAGTGCCCCTCCCACCGATACGCCGAATATCCCGGTCTGGGTGCGTGATGAGTGGTTAGTGACTGAGCGCACGGTGCGCGAGGATGCCCAGGCCGCCGGCCAGGAGAGCCCGACGGTCTTTGTCTTCTTGCCTCGTCGTGATGCCGAGGCACTGAAGACGGCCTTGGCCCGTTTTGCCGCTGCGACTGAGACGCTTGAGACCCGTGCAATGCCGAGTACCGAAGAGGGCAAGGATGCCCGCAGCGGGATGGTCTCGCGCCGGGATACTGAGCAGGAAGCCCTACGCAGCCTGATTGCTGACATTGTCGCCAGCGCTCGTGTCTTCAAGGGCGGCGGCGGCGAGGTGAGCGAAGGCTCGCTGCGCGACTCGGTGGCGAAGGCGGTGGAAGGGGCGATGGTGCGCCTCTTCCCGAAGTTTGCTATGGCCGACCATTCTAACTGGGGTCAGGTCTTCACCCGTGCCAGCCAGGGATCGGCCGACCCGTTGGGCGCGCTTAGCTACAACGGCGATGTGGACAAGCATCCGGCATGTCAGGACATCCGTGCCTTTGTGGGCGCCAATGGCCGACGCGGCAGCGAGATTCAGAAGCGTTTTCTGGGCGCCGGCTATGGCTGGCCGAAGGACGCGGTTGATGGGGCACTGCTGGCCCTGGTCGCTGGCGGCTTCTTGCGCGCCTCGCGCGGGGGGCAACCGCAGAAGGTGACCGAGATTGGTCGGGCGCAGATCGGACAGACAGATTTCTTCAGCGAGGGCGTGACGGTCACCACGACTCAGCGTGTCGGCATCCGAGGCCTGTGCCAGCAGGTCGGGCTGCCCTGCAAAGCCGGCGAGGAGGCCCTGGCTGCACCCGAGCTGCTGAAGCGACTCGTGGCGCTAGCCGCCGAGGCGGGCGGCCTGCCGCCGCTGCCAGCACCTCCGCACAACGACCACCTTATGCATCTGCTCTCGCTGGGCGGCAATGAGCAGCTCGTTCAGGTCTACAACCAGCGTGACCAGTTGCTCGCCGACTATCGACAGTGGTCTGAGGCGCACAGCCGGCGCGAGCAGCGCTTCCCGGCCTGGCGGCACATCCAGGATCTTCTGCGCCACGCCGACGGCCTGTCCGTGGTGGCCGAGCTACAACCCCAGCTGGCGGCGATCGAGGCCCAGCGTGCGCTACTGAGCGACCCCGACCCGCTGGCGCCGCTGACCGCTCGGCTGCTCGATGAGCTGCGTGCCGCGCTCCAGAGGTCGGCGCAGCGGTATGGCGATGCCCACCGCCAGGCCCTGGCCGAGCTGGAGCAGGCGACAGATTGGGCACGCATCAACGCTGAACAGCGCCGGCAGATTCTGGCGGCGCAGAACCTCGACCAGAGTCCTGCGGCCCGGTTCGGCAGCGATGCCGAGTTGGTGGCCACACTGGAGGCGACACCGCTCCTGGCATGGGAGACGCGCATCGCCGCCCTGCCCGAGCGAGTTGCGCGCGCCCGTGAGGCGGCCGCGCGGTTGCTCGAACCGCGGGCGGTGCCGCTAACCCTGCCGAAGCGCACGCTGAAGTCACACGAGGAGCTAGAGCAATATCTCGACGAGGTGCGGGCGCTGATCCAGGCCCACCTGGACGAGGGTAATCCGGTGATCGTCTGAACACGGCACGGTAGGATAGAAAGCATGGGTGCAAAGTCTTGTTCCTCAAAGGAACATCACAGTGGAGGTGACCAATGCGTCTACCTGATCTACTAGCCGATATCCATGCGCTGGAAGAAGATATCCTGGCCTTCGAGCGCAAGTATGGAGTGCGCTCTGAAACCTTTTATGCAGCGTATATCAGTGGCGAAGAACCCGCTGATGACAGTTGGGTGCTTGACTTTAGTGAATGGGCGAGTGCCTATCAAACCTGGCTTGCGCGCCAGGCCGCGTACCGTAACGAGGTGCAGCGTCTGCAACACGGCTCTCCAAGCCTCGCAGGCTTAATTCGAGTGACGGCGTGATGAACCCGCTGCGCACGCCAGAAGATTACGAGCTGTTTGTCTATACCTTGGCGGAACAGTTTCCTTCGATTCGCCACTCGAATCTGGTCTTTGTGCGCTCTGGCGCGACACTGGCGAGGGCTTCCGGCGAGATCGTCTTCGATGCTGATATCCGGCTGGTTGTTCGTGAACGGCTCACGTTCGAGCGCTTGCCTGGGGTCATTGATGGTTATGGCTACGAAGTCTGGCAGGCCGGCCAGAAGTTGTACTGGTACGATCCACAGCCGCATCCCAACGACCCGGCGCTGCAGGAAACACATCCGCACCATAAGCACGTTCCGCCCGATATTAAACATCACCGGGTGCCGGCGCCAGGTTTAAGCTTTACCGAACCCAACCTGCCATTCCTCATCCAGGAGATCGAGGCGCTGATCGCGCAACAAGCTCAGGACGAAGACGGACAAGACCCGGCTGATGCTTAAGGAGCCCCCCGATGGCGCCACTTGACGACAACCTGCGCCGCGCCTTCGAGAAGGCCGTCATAAATGCCCGCACCGCCGCCGAGGCCGCCGCGCGCACCGCCCTGACCGCCCTGGCCCTTGAGCGCGATGCCGCCCCTGCTGGCTTCGGGAGCGTGCAGCGCCGGCTGCGCAACGCACTGCGCGCCCGTTCCCGCCAGCTCGGCAATGGCGATGTGGCTGCGGGTACCCCGCTGCTGGTCGAGGAGATCGCCTACGAGCAGTGGCACCGCATGCTCTTCGCCCGCTTCCTGGCTGAAAACGAACTGTTGATGCACCCCGAGGGCGCACCGGTAACGCTTCAGGACTGTGCCGACCTGGCATTGGAGTTGGGCAATAGCGACGCCTGGCAAGTCGCCACCAGCTTCGCCGCCCGTATGCTGCCCGGCATCTTCCGCGGCGACACTCCCGCTGCCCAGGTGCGCCTGGCGCCCGAAGATTTGCAGCGCCTGGAGCGCATCCTCGCTGGCCTGCCCATACTAGTTTTTACCTCCGACGACGGCCTGGGCTGGGCCTACCAGTTCTGGCAGGCAAAGAAGAAGGATGAGGTCAACACCAGCGGGCGCAAGATCGGCGGGGCCGATCTCTCGCCGGTGACCCAGCTCTTCACCGAGGATTACATGGTGCAGTTCCTGCTGCACAACTCATTGGGCGCCTGGTGGGCCGCCAACCACCCCGAGAGCCCGCTGGTCAAGGAGCTTGCTTACTTGCGCTTCCGTGACGATGGCATACCTGCCGCCGGCAGCTTTCCCGGCTGGCCAGAGCGTGCCGCCGAGGTGACAGTGATCGATCCCTGCTGCGGTTCGGGTCACTTTCTGGTGGCTGCTTTCGAGTTGCTGCGACGCATGCGTATGGAGGAGGAGGGGTTGAGCGCTGCCGAGGCGACCTTGGTCGTGCTGCGCGACAACCTCTTCGGTTTAGAGCTAGACGCGCGCTGCACCCAGATAGCTGCCTTTGCCCTGGCCTTTGCGGCTTGGAAAGCTGCCGGCTATCGCCCGCTACCGCAGCTCAATATCGCCTGCTCAGGCGTGCCGCTGGCAGGCAGTCTGGAGGAGTGGACGCAACTGGCCGGCGACGATGAGCGCCTGCGTACCGCCCTGGCCCGCCTGCATCAGCTCTTCAAGCACGCCCCCGATCTGGGCAGCTTGATCAACCCGGCCGATCTGCCGGTAAAGGAGCGCATGTTCAGTGCCGACTATCGCGAGGTCGAGCCCCTGCTGGAGCGCGCCCTGGACTCTGAGCGCAGTGATGATCCATCTGCCTCTGTCTTTGGCGATGCCGCCCGCGGCGTGCTGCGTGCCGCCCGCCTGCTGGCACGTCAGTACACGCTGGTAGCGACGAATGTGCCGTATTTGGCACGGGGCAAACAAGCAGAAGTTCTAAAGGAGTATGCGAATTGCTATCATGCAAAGGCTAAGGGTGATCTGTCAACGATCTTTATTGAAAGGTGCCTCGACTATACTGTCGCTCACGGAACGGTAGCGGTGGTTACCCCTCAGAACTGGCTCTCACAAACTTCATACAAGTCGTTTCGAGAGTCGCTTCTCAGAAAGGAAGAGTGGAATGCTGTAGTGAAGTTGGGGCCTGCCGCCTTTAGAGACATGAATTGGTGGGCAGCGAACACTGTTCTTCTCGTCCTCTCCAGGCGAATTTCAGTAAATAATCAACTCATCGGCCATCTGGATGTCTCCTTGCCTAGAGTACCAGCAGAGAAAGCGGGTTTGCTCATCAGGGGTGTTCCCCAATTTGCCTTACAGGTGACTCAGTTGCTAAATCCCGATGCACGTATAACTCTTGGGGACAAAGCGGAAGAGGAGTTACTTAGCAAATACGCAGACAGCCTTCAAGGTATTGCCTCCGCTGATTATTCGAGATACGGTAGATGCTTTTGGGAAGTCTTGTGGCCCTCTTTCGACTGGGCTTTCCAGCAGAGCACAGTAGATATTCCTGTTGCTTACGGTGGTCGAGAACATATTTTGCTTTGGGAGAACGGCAAGGGTTCGCTTGCATCAAGTAGTCAAGCGAGATTACAGGGCCTAGCTGCTATTGCAAAACTTGGAGTCGCTGTCAGTCAGATGAATCGACTATTAGCAACCCTCTATAGCGGGGATCTATTTGATAACAACACAGCTGTAATTGTTCCTAGAGATCCTTCACATGTACCTGCTCAATAATCCGGGGAAAGCGCTCCACGCCCGACGGCTGAAGCCGCGGGCTGCCCGTTCTACACCAACTTGGACGCCCGCGCAGGTGGGCGGTTCTGGAACGGAGCCGGGGT
>JACAEO010000444.1 GCA_013388805.1 Chloroflexota bacterium | reverse complement strand
GGGGGTGGGGGCAAGCAGCGTATCAGGACGCTATCCGCCAAAAACCTTGCACCTGAGAGGGGTTGGGGTGGGGGCGAAGCGCTTATGTGCAAGGTAGTGTGCCTGAGTGGTCTGTCAACGACGTTTCCTGCTCTGGCTCACCCCAAGCCCTTCGGCTACGCGGCTCCCGAGCTTGTCGAGGGGCAGGGTACACTCCGCGCGGGGTCTACCGCATCAGGAGGCGGAAGATGCTGTGTCCTGGAGCGCTAGCGGCGCGCTGCAGATCAGCGCGGCGGGCCGGCCAGCCACCCGGGTGAGGACGACGACCAGCGGGTGGGGGCCGGCGCCGCTGAGCTGGCGGGCCAGCGCCTCAGTGTCGAGGGGCGAGCCGCGCTTCTTCACCGTCACGGGGCCGGCGCCGAGCGCGCGGAGCTGCGCGCGCAACCCCTTGAGGCTGAACGGCTGCCAGCTGATCACCGGCCAGATCCGGGCGAAGGGCGTGGCGATGGCGGACGGCGCGGTGAGGTAGGCAATCTCGGGGTCGAGCAATGCGGCACCGAGGCGCGCGGCGAGGTCGGTCACCAGGCCGGCACGGATCACCGCCGGGTCGGGCTCGTAGAGGAAGGCTGAGGGCTGAGGGCTGAGGGCTGAAGGCTGGGGGCAGCGGGCGGAGGGCGGAGGGCGGAGGGCTGAAGGCTGAGGGCGTTCCGCCGATGTTGTGAGCGTGGAGGTCGCGATCGGCTGATGGGCGCCGCTGCGCAGCACGGTGGCGCGGCGGGCGGTGTGGGCCAGCGGGCCGCACCAGAGCACCGCCTCCTTCAACTCGCCGTCGAGCGAGACGAACTCGAGTTCGGCGTCGGCGGGGAGCGCAGCCGGATCCACGCCAGGGGCCAGCTTGATGGCCAGGGCAGGCGTGCGGGCGCGCCAGGCCAGGACCCGGCTCAGGGGCGGCTCGTACGCCTCGACGCTGAAGCGGCGTCGCCCCCCAGCGCGCCGGCCCGGGTCGCAGAACAGGGCCGCGGCATGGGGCGGCTCCTCGGCCAGCAGGTCGCACTGCAGCCAGACGATGCGCTCGGCCAGGCCGAGGGCGGCAGCGTTGGCCTGGGCCATCGCCAGGCGCAGCGGGTCACGATCAACCGCGGTAACCCGGGCGCCCGCGGCGGCCAGAGCCAGGGCATCGCCGCCGATGCCACAGCCGAGGTCGGCAACGTGGCCGGCGGCCGCGAGGCGGGCAGCACGGTGGGCGGCCACCGGGGCGGCGCTGGCCTGCTCCAGGGCCTCACGGGTGAAGTAAAGCTGGTCCGCGGCGGGGAACTTGCGCTGCGCGCGGCGGCGCAGCAGGACCAGTTCCAGGGCGGCGCGCGCCTGCGCGGGGCTGACCTGACGGCGCAGGCGCTCAAGCTCGCGCAGCGTATCGGCCTCCGTGAAGGGCCGGGCGGCCAGTTCGGCGAGCAGCGCCTGACCTGCAGGCGTCAGCAGCCAGCTGAAGGTTTCGAGGTCCACGACCGGCTATGCAGCAGCGCCAGGGCGGCAGAAGCAGCGTGCGCCAACCTGGTGCGCCTGCGGGTGGTGCTACGGAGACGGTGGCGCATCAGCCGTCAGCCGGGCCCTTGACCTGGGCGAGATCGGCGTGGAGGCGGGCCGCGGCCGCCTCGGCCTGCTGCCGGGCGACGGCGGGCATCAACTCGGCGGACTCGCGGGCGCGCCAGCAGGCAGCGTAGTGACCGTCGCCGTAGTTGACGAAAGGTGGCTCCTCTTCCCGGCATTGCTGGATAGCGATCGGGCACCGGGTATGGAAGTGGCAGCCCGTAGGCGGATTGAGCGGGCTGGGCACATCGCCTTCGAGGATGATGCGCCGGCGTTGCTTCTCGACCTTCGGGTCGGGGATGGGTACGGCCGAGAGCAGCGCCTGGCTATAGGGGTGCAGGGGCATCTGGTAGAGCTTCGGGCCATCGGCTAGCTCGACCACCTTGCCCAGATACATCACCGCCACGCGGTCGGAGATATGCTTAACCACGCTCAGATCGTGGGCGATAAACAGGTAGGTCAGGCCGAGCTTCTCCTGCAACTCCTCCAACAGATTGACGACCTGGGCCTGAATGGAGACATCGAGCGCCGAGACGGGCTCATCGCAGACCACGAACAGCGGCTCAACGGCCAGCGCGCGGGCGATGCCGATGCGCTGCCGCTGGCCACCGGAGAACTCGTGGGGGTAGCGGTTGGCGAAAGCCGGGTTGAGGCCCACCAGGCTGAGCAACTCTTCAACCCGCTCGCGCACGGCCTTGCCCTGGCGCAGGTTGTGCACCCGGATCGGCTCGCCAATGATATCGCCGACCGTCATCCGCGGGTTGAGTGAGGCGTAGGGATCCTGGAAGATCATCTGAACCTGGCGGCGCATCTTGCGAAGCTCAGCGCCACGGAGCCTTGTCAGATCCTGGCCATTGAACAGCACCTCACCGGAGGTCGGGCGGTAGAGCTGGAGGATAGCGCGCCCGGTGGTACTCTTGCCGCACCCCGACTCACCGACCAGGCCGAGGGTCTCTCCCCGCTTGATGCTGAAACTCACCCCATCGACGGCCTTCACCGTCCCCACGCGACGCTGGAATATAACCCCGCGAGTGACCGGGAAGTGCATCGTGAGGTCACGCACCTCAACCAGGGTTCCGTTGCCGGCGCTATCCGTCGCTAGCGGTGTCATAGATCCTTGCCTGGCGGCGGCCGCGAACCGCCGATACGGTCGTGCAGCTAGGCCGCCACTTCCTCGCCGGTACGCGCGGGGATGGGCGTCTCGATCGTAATATCAAACAAACAGGCGGCGCGATGCTCAGCCCCGACGGCGCGCAGCTCGGGTGCGGTGGTGAGGCAGCGCTCCTGGGCGTAATCGCAGCGCGGGCTGAAGGGACAGATCGGCGGCAAGTCGATCAGGTTCGGAGGCAAGCCGCGGATCGGGTTGAGCTTCCGACCACGAGCTTCGTCGAGGCGCGGGATGGAGCGCAGCAGGCCGATGGTGTAGGGCATGCGTGGATTCGCGAAGATCTCGCTGGTCGGCCCCTCTTCGACCACCTTGCCCGCATACATCACCGTGACCCGATCGGTCATACCGGCGACCACGCCGAGATCGTGGGTAATCATGATCACGGCGGTATTGAGTTCCGTCTTGAGCCGGTTGATCAGTTCGAGGATCTGGGCCTGGATCGTCACATCAAGCGCGGTGGTGGGCTCATCGGCGATCAGCAACTCCGGATTGCAGGAGAGCGCCATCGCGATCATCACGCGCTGGCGCATGCCACCGGAGAACTGGTGCGGATAGTTATCGAGGCGCTTGCTGGCCGAGGGGATGCCCACCATATCGAGCAACTCGGCGGCGCGGTGCTTGGCTTCGCGCCGGGAGAGCTTCAGATGCAGTTCGAGCGACTCGGTGATCTGGCGGCCGATGGTGAGCACCGGGTTGAGCGAGGTCATCGGATCCTGAAAGATCATCGCGATCCGGTTGCCCCGGATGTGGCGCATCTGCTCCTCACTCAGCCGCAGCAGGTCCTCGCCATCGAAGAGGATCTGGCCCCCGGCGATCGTGCCGGGCGGCGTCGGGATGAGGCGCATAATCGAGAGCGAGGTGACACTCTTGCCACAGCCCGATTCGCCTACAATCCCGAGCGTTTCACCGCGATCAACCGAGAAGGAGACATGGTCAACCGCCTTCACCACCCCGTCCTGGGTGTGGAAGTGGGTTTGCAGATCGCGAACCTCCAGCAGTGGGGCCATTGACTCCTCGCTCCAGTCGGCGCGTTCGTGATGCACCCGACAGCTTCTGTGTCACCCTGAGCGAAGGGTCTTCGCCTGACAGGGCAGAAGCGGCGTCGCTGCGCTCAGCGTGCTGACTGAAGCCATCGCGAACGGGCCGGCGCTCCGTGGCTGAGCGCACACCCTGTGGCGACCGATGACGTGGTCAGGCGGCAACGTTGCCGAACAGCAAGCAGAAGGGCGCACGGTTGTAGGATCGTACCACGCCCATAGGTGCCTGTCAAGCAACATCGTGCTACCGCCAGAGCGATGGCACCGATCCCGCGGGCAAACGCCGTTTTGCCCACGCCGGGTGCGCGGGCGTCCCGCCCGCATGCCGGCCGCAGGCCCACGTACCCGGCGTTGCCCGCAGGACCGTTGCACAAGCCCCGGCTATTAACGCTGCAGCACGGCGGCAAGGCGCTGATGGAGGGCACGACGGCGCCAGTCGATGCGCCAGAGCAGCCGCTGGACAATCTGCGCATCGTAGGCGATCTGGGCATTGCGGCGGGGATCGGAGGGGTCGAAGAGGCCACGACCCTCGTCGTCGAAGCTATTGGCCACGTAGGGTAACACGGCGGCGCTCAGTTCACGGGGAATGGGCACGCCGCCCGCAAGCAACGGGCGCATGACCGCGGGCGACGGGCCAGGGTTGTGCAGCCAGTGGCGTCCGAGGATAGCGCTGAGCCGGGCGCGGGCCTTACGCGGATCGTGGCAGACGGCGCCGAGCATGACGCGCTGCAGGCCTACCGGCGGCAGGGGCAGGGTCGGAACGGTGGTCGTTGCGTGGAGCGCGGGGCTGAACTCGATCTGGCCGGCGTGGCGCAGCACCTGCTGGTCGAGCGGCGTGGCCACCCGCGGCAGGTGCAGGGTGGCGGTGATGAAACAGTTGGGCGGCAGCACGGGCTGGTCCTGTTCGGGCATGCCGGGGAGGGCCAGATGGCGCTCGCCGTGTTCATCGAGGCGCACGAGCCGATTGATGTAAGTATCGAGCGCTTCGACGGTCAGCCCCTTGAGCAGCACCAGGTAGACGCGCCCGAGGTTCTCGGGGGCTGCAGCCTCGTGCAGTGCTTCGAGGTACTGGCTGATCCCGAAGCGCTCGTGAATATCGCGATAGTAGTCACTCTGGCTATAGCGACGGGCCCACCCATCGGAGCCAATGGTAATGAACTGCCCGTTCTCCCGCCCGACGAGGGCCGCAGCGAAGCCAGCCACAAGGGCGGCCTTCCCGGCCCCTTCGCGGCCGGTGAGCACGACGAAGGGGTTGGTCTTGAGCGAGACGTAGTAGTTGATGAGCAGGTTACGGGGGAAACGGTCAGCGAGGGCAGTAACGAGGTGGCTGATCAGTTGCTGCTCACCGCTGCCGGCGAGCTGCGCGCGGTAGGGCGGGCAACGCTCAGCGGACAGTGCTGGCTGCACGATCTGCTCCCGGCCAACGCTGGCCTTGCCGCTGGCGCCGCTGCCATCGGCCTGGAAGTGATAGGCGATCATAGATCCTTCCGTACGGAGACTACATTCGTCGGTACGGCAGGCTCAGAACCGGCGTCATCGCCGCTTGACGATCAGCCGCTAGTTGCGTGAGCCGCAGCCGCACGCGCCGCTGCAGCAGCCAGCAGTGGATGCCGTCACCGGAACCTCACTGGCTACCGCCCCGGCTCCCCGTGTATGGGTGGCGAAGACCGAGACGCGCCGCTCCACCAACGCACTCTGGCACGCAGGGCAGAGCACGTCGGTGTCGCCCTGATCCATACGCCGGAGGCGCTCGAAGCGACTGTCACAGGCCAGGCAACGATATTCATACATCGGCATTGGAGCACCTCGGTGGTGGGAAGGGGGTGGGCATACCAGACAGTCAACACCGATTATACCATGGGCGGCTTGTCTGTGGCTAGAGAGGATTGTCCGTTTCCCTTATTAGTAGCCGTACTTCGCCCAGAAGGCGACTTCGTGCTCTTTGGCGGCCCGTTCGATCAACGATTCGCTGATCATGTTGAGCCGCACGAGGATCTGGCCGAGGCTCAGCCGTTGCTGCTTCTGGTCGAGGCGAAGCTGCTCGGCGAGCGCCAGTTCGAGCTGCTGCGGGGTGATGTAGTTCTGCTCAACCAGGTACTCGCCGAGCACCTGCGGCGCGACCCGTAGCCGGCTGCGCTCCTGCTGCTGAATGATCAGCGCATGGGCGAGCTTGCTCGGTGTGATCATGCCCTGGCGCAGCAGCAACTGGCCGAGCCGGCGGTCGGTGGTGATCGGCATGCCGCTATTCTGCGACTTGAGCACGTCACGGAGTTCGGACGGCGAGATCGCGCCGATCGACACCAGAATGTCGCCCAGCAGCCGCGCCCGGGGCTGCTCGTGGAAGTGGGGTGTCTTGACATCGGAGAGCAGCTGCAGGGTGCGAATCTCGTTCAGCCGGCTGATCGCCGCCCGGTTGTCGGGCTCGACCACCAGCACGGCCTCCAGGTAGGCAACCTGGATCGCTTCATTCTCCGGTGCCAGCACTGCTGCCCGCTCCAGACAGTCACGACGCTGGCGAACATCGGTCACGAGCTCGCTCAACGTTAGCCACGCGTCGAGACACTGGTAGCCGTCGAGGAGATGTGCGCGCAGCCTGGCGATGTTGTTCCGATCTGCTGCGATGATCGGACAGGGGGAGGAACACTGTTTCATCGTGACGGCTCCTCGGCATCGACCAGTAATACCAATAATACCAGTGATGAGTGATGCGTGATGCGTGACGAGCCGCGCCGTCCGCATGACGCTGCGGCGCCGGGCCAGTTCGCCGCACCGTGCCTCACCCGAACCTGGTATTACCCCACCTCAGGTCTGCTACTATGCAGAGATCAAATTATACAACGGAGGTGCAACATGTCGTCTACCATCCGCGAGCTGCGTTTTGTGCTGACCGGTCTGGGGAACATCGGTCGCACGCTGCTGGAGGTGCTTGCGCCGCGCGGCGCAGCCCTACGCGAGCGGTACGGGCTGGCGCTGCGCTGCGTCGGGGTCGCCGACTCCACGGGGGTGGCGTTCGCGCACTCCGGGCTGGATATGGCCGCCGTAGCGGAACACAAGCGCGCGGGCCACGGCGTGCGCATGTTGCCCCAGTGTGATCCGGCGCGCAGCGTGCACGACCTGGTCGCCGGGGGCGACTACGACGTCTTGCTGGAGGCGACGCCCACCAATCTGCGCGACGGCCAGCCCGGGCTCGACCTGGTGCGGGCGGCGCTGCGCGTCGGGCGGCCCGCGGTGCTGGCCAGCAAGGGGCCGCTGGTGCTGGCCTACGGCGAACTGGCCGAACTGAGCGACCTGGGGGGCGCGCCCGGCGCCCCGGCGTTGCGCTTTAGCGGCGCGGTCGGCGGCGCACTGCCGACGATCAACCTGGGCCGGCGCGACCTGGCCGGCGCGCTGATCGAGCGCGCCGAACTGGTGGTGAACGGCACCACCCAGGTCATGCTGGAAGCGATGGCGGCGGGCGATAGCTTCGCCGATGCGCTCGCTGCGGCTCAACGCCAGGGCATCGTCGAGCCCGACCCGGCGCTCGACGTGGACGGCTGGGACGCTGCCTGCAAACTGGTGATCTTCGCCAACGCCGTGCTGGAGCAGCCCGCGACCCTGGCCGACCTGGCGGTGACGGGCATGCGCCAGGTGAGCGCCGCCGATCTGCGGCTGGCGGCCGAGGCGGGTGGGCGCATCTCACTGGTGGGCGTGGCTGCGCGGCGCGAGGATGGCAGCTACGAGTTGAGCGTCGGCCCGGCGCTGCTCGATGCCAGCCACCCGCTGGCCCGCCTGCGTGACGGCGAGATGGGCCTGGTCATCCACAGCGACCTCGCGGGGCGGACCACGGCTGCCTCGCTGGAACACGGCCCCGTGGGCACCTGCCAGGCGATGATCCGGGATCTGATCGCGATCTTTGGTTAGCGGCGACGCGAAGAGGCGGGCATGCGATGCATGCACCGGCCTGACCCCTCAGAGGGCCCTGGCAAGTCGGTCGAGGCCTGCAGCGAAGCCAGGCGGCTCAGTGAGCGCGGAGATCATCAGGTGGACGCCGGGCGGGTCGCCATAGAAGTAGCCGGGGTGGACCAGCACGCCCTGCGCGAGCAGGTGGTGCACAAGGGCTTCTTCGTCGTCCCAGCCGGTGACGGCGGGGAAGAGGTAGTAGCCGCCATCAGGCGGGCGAACGTGCAGGCGAGGGTGATCGGCCAGGGTGGCCAGCGCCAGGTCGAGGTTCGCGCGCACCCGGGCGGTCATCGCGGCCACGAAGGGCATGCCGCGGGCGAAGAGGCCGGGCAGGAGGTGCTGGCTCAGGCCATTGGCGCCGAGAAAGGTGTCGTTGAGCAGTTCGAGGCGGGGAGCAAAGGAACGTGCCGTGGCGTTGAGCGCGATCCAGCCCAGCTTGAGGTCGGGCAGAGCAAAGAGCTTGGAGATGCCATTGAGCGTGAAGACCGGCAACTCCGGGTGGAGCGCGCCGACTGGCGGGACGGCCGGCACGCCATAGGTGAAGGGCGCGAACACCTCGTCGCAGATCAGCGGGAGAGCGAGGCGCCGCAGCGCTGCGAGCGGCGCCTGCAGCACGGCGCCGGTGGGGTTGTGCGGCGAGACGAGCAGCACGCCGCGGGTGCGCGCGTCGGCGGCGGCGAGGAGGCCGGGCTCATCGATGGCCCAGCCATGCTCTTCGCGCAGGGGGTAGGACCGCAACTCCAGGTGACGCAGGGCGGCCAGGTACTCGAAGAGCGGATAGGTGACATCGGGGGCCAGCAGGTTATCGCCCGGGTCGGCGAGCAGGGCGAAGAGCAGGCTATAGGCCTCGCTGGTGCTGGCGGTGAGAAAGACATCGTCTGGCGCGAGCGACAGCGGCGGCGTGCGCCCGGCATAGTAAGCGACCACCGCGGCGCGAGCCGCCTCGCTGCCGCGCGGGTCGGGCCAGTAGCGGCGCGTGGTCCAGTAGTCATCGGCGGCAGCGCGCAGCAACTCAGGGGGAAAGATCAGCCCCTGGAGGGTCGGATTGCTGCTGGTGAGGTCGAGGTAGCCCCCGGCGGCGAGGCGCCGCCGCCGGGCCAGTTCCAGCTCATTGAGGGTGAGGTCAAGCTCCGCGAAGACCCCGGGCATCGCATTGATCCTGGTGTGCGTGCCGATTACAGATGTGCGATGAGCGATTGAGCGCAGCGCATCTGGACACGGTCGACGTCGCGCTGCAGCCCGACCAGGTGGCCTGGAACTGCTCTATCCCATCACGTCGTGCACGAGGCGGCGCCAGAAGTCGTCCATCTGGCCGGGCACGAAGGGCATATAGAGCGCGAAGCGGTCGAGCAGGCCGGCGTAGCGTTCGCGCAGGGCGGCGCCGAGCTCGGTGGGGCCAGCCTCAACCGCGAAGGTGGCCAGCATCTCATCGCTCACCAGGGCGCTCATCTCGGCCCAGCGCTGCTGCGTGGCGAGCTGGGAGAGCCGCTCGCCGACCTCGCCCCAGCCGTGGCACTCAAGCACCGGGCGGTAGGTTGGCGTGGAGCCGTAGAAGGCGATCTGTTGGCGCGCGAAGGCGCGCATGCGCTCGGTGGTCGCGCGATCCGGCCCGCTGACAACCAGCGGACTGCCGGCCAGTTTGCAGGCTGCGGGATCGCGGCCGGCCTTGCTGGCGCCCGCGACGATCTGCGGGCGCAGCTGCTCGCGCAGATACTTCGCGCTGTTAAGCGGATGGGCGTTGAAGCCATCGCAGAGCTCACCAGCCAGCTGGGCCAGGCGCGGATTAACCCCGGCGATGTAGATCGGGATCTCCGGGTAATCGATCCGGCCGGGATTGAAAAAGGGCGACATCAGGGTATGCTGGTAGAACTGGCCGCGGTAGTTGAGGCGGCCATTGCCCTGGAAGCTCTGCCAGATCGCCCGCAGGGCGAGGATGTAGTCGCGCAGCCGCTCGACGGGCTGATCGAAGCTGGCGCTGAAGCGGCGCTCGATATGGGCGCGCACCTGGGTGCCAAGCCCGAGCATAAAGCGGCCCTGCGCGAAAGCGGCGAGGTCCCAGGCGATCTGGGCGGTGACCATGGGGCTACGCGGGAAGGCGATCGCGACCGCGGTGCCGAGGCCGATGCAGCTGGTATGCTCGGCGGCGATGGTCAGGGGCAAAAAGGGGTTATGGGCCGTCTCGGGCGCCCAGAGGGCGGCGAAGCCGATCGCCTCGGCGGCGCGGGCCACCGCGGCGGCGCCGGGCAGCGGGTTGGCATCGACCATGAATGCAACATCGAGCAGCATAGATCCCTCCTCGGCGAGGCGCGGGCACAGCACCCGGCGGGCGCGCCGTTATTGTAGCGCAAAACGCCCGTCCTGGCTCAGGGCAAGGCAACGATCGTCACCCCGTCGAGCTCGGCTACAACGACGAGCCCGGCGGCCTCGAGCCCGGCGCGCACGGTCGGCCAGGCGGGGGCGCGCACGCCATCGAAGCGGTCCTGCTCGAGCACCAGATAGCGCAGGCCCAGGCTACGCAGGGCGGCCTGGCTCTCGGGCGCAGGGAAGCCCTCGGCGGCCTGGGCGAAGCGCCGGTAGGCGGGCGGCACGTGGGCCGGGTGCATAAAGGCCGGCATCGGCTGGCCGTGGTAGAGTGAGCCGAGCAGCACCCGGTAGTTCACGCCGTCGTCGCCGGCGGGCAGCGCCGCGG
>JACAEO010000429.1 GCA_013388805.1 Chloroflexota bacterium | reverse complement strand
CGCACCGCAACGCCAACAACATACCCCCCTCTCCCAGGTTGGGAGAGGGGAGGTGAGGGCAAGCAGCGCATCAGGACGCCATCCGCCAGAAACCCTGCACCTGAGCGCACAGGGCCATGGCCTATGGGGAACGCCCATGACCAATCACGGCCGCAAAGCTGGCCGGCAGCGGGCTCCAGAGGCTGAGCGGCGCGCCGCTGATCGGGTGGGCCAGGCCCAGTTCACTGGCGTGCAGCAGGTGCCCGGCCAGCGGCTGCCCGGCATAGTCCGGCGGGCCACCGTAGCGCAGGTCGCCAAGCAGCGGATGGCCGAGCTCGGCCATGTGCAGGCGGAGCTGGTGGGTGCGCCCGCTGTGCAGGCGCGCGGCGACGAGGGCGGCGTCGCGCAGCGCTTGCTCCAGGTGGAAGCTGCTATGGGCCTCGCGGATGGTCCCACCGCCCGCCGGTAGCGCTTCGCCCACCGCCGCGAGCGGATAGAGCCGCCAGCGCCCGCCACGTGAGCGCCCGTGGCCGGTGCGGAGCTCCAGCGCCTCCCAGGCTGGCACGCCGGCACAGAGGCAGTGGTAGCGCTTGTGCACCGCTCGCGCGGCAAAGGCGCGCTGCAGCGCGGCGTTGGCTGCCGGATCCTTGCTCAGCAGTAGCACGCCCGAGGTGTCGCGGTCGAGCCGGTGTGCCAGGTGCAGCGGCGGTGCGGCACCATCACGGGCGGCCAGGTAGCCGGTGAGCGCCGCCAGCACGTTCCCCTGGGCATCCCAGGGCGTGGCGCTCACGTACCAGCCGGCGTGTTTGTGCAGCGCGATCAGCCACTGGTCCTCGTAGGCGATATCGGCGGGCGCCAGCTCCACCTCGCAGTAGCCGGCCTCGGGCGGCAGGCAGAGCTCCAGGGCTGCGCCGGTGTTCAGGCGCGCATCGGGCGCGGCCACGCGGCGCCCGTCGAGCCACACCCCGCCCCGCGCAGCGGCCAGCGCCCCGCTGGCGCCGGCCAGACGCTCGGACAGCGCGCCCACCGTGAGGCTCGCATCACCCGCCGTCACCTGATAGACGATCCGTACGAGTGCCATCAGCCGTCGACCGTGAGACTGGCCAGCAACGCTTGCTTGAGGTCCCAGAGCCGCTGCGAGAGCGAGACGTGATAGACGTGCGGGTTGACGATACGGCGCACCCCCGGGTCCAGCCGCTCAACGTCGCTGCGGCGGCGCTCGCGCATGGCCTCGAGCGTGGGTAGTTCGTAGACCAGCCGGCCCGCGTCGAGCACGTCCACCAGCAAAGGCTCGATCGCCGTGATCGCTGAACGCTCGAGCACGCGGAACAGTGAGGCGTCGCTCGGGTGGCGCAGCACGATCCGCTCCATGCGCGTGGGGTCCTCATCATCGAGACAGACCAGGTCGGCGGTGGCCAGGCCACGCTGGTCATAGATCCGCCAGACCTGCTTGCGGCCCGGGGTGGTGATCTTGGCCGGCGAGTCGGCAACCTTGATCGCCGGCTGCCAGCCGGCGCCGTTGTGCATCGCTACCAGCTTGTACACGCCGCCAAGCGCGCCTTCGCCGTGCGAGGTGACGAGCCGGGTGCCGACGCCATAGACCAGCCGGCGGATCACTGCATCGCCGTCAGCGCCGTACCGCGCGGCCTCACCGGCGATCTGGGTCTGGATCTGCCAGATCACCAGCTCGTCCAGGTCGCTCGAAAGCACGATCGCCACATCGCGGAACCCGGCCCGGTCGAGCAGCAAGGCCGCCTGGATGGCCAGGTAGGCCAGGTCACCCGAGTCGAGGCGGATGCCCAGCGGTTTGTGGCCCTTTGCCTGCAGCTCCTCGAAGACCCGGATCGCGTTCGGCACGCCGCTCTCCAGCGTATCGACCGTATCGACCAGCAGGATACAGTCATCCGGGTAGACCTCGGCGTAGGCGCGGAAGGCATCGAGCTCACTGTAGCCCAGCGCCAGGTAGACCTGCACCAGCGAGTGGGCGTGGGTACCCTTGGGCGGCAGGCCGAGCGTGCTCGAGAGCCCGACATTGGAGGTGAAATCGGCCCCGCCGATCAGGGCGGCGCGCGTGCCGGCATTGGCACCCCGGTCCTGGCCGCGGCGCAGCCCGAACTCCAGCACCATGCTCGCGCGGCTCACCTCGCGGATCCGCGCCGCCTTGGTGGCGATCAGGGTCTGGTAGTTGAGCTGGTTGAGCAGCGGGGTCTCGAGGATCTGGGCCATGGCGAGCGGCCCGTGTACGACGCTGAGCGGCATACCGGGGTGGACAACGCGCCCCTCGGGGATGGCGCTGAGGCTGATCGCCGCAAAATTGCCGTGACGGCGCAGGTAGTCGAGGAAATCATCGGCGAAGAGCTGGGTCCCACTGCGCGTGCGCTGGGCACGCAAGTAGGCCAGATCCTCCTCGCGGAAGTGGACACTGCGCATCCAGTCCAGCAACCATTCCAGGCCGGCGCTGATACAGTAGCCCGCAGCGTGCAGACCATAGTCCGGGTAGCGCCGGAAGTAGTGGTCGAACTGGGCCGGCTGCTCGTGCAGCCCGGCGCGGAAGTAGAGCTGGGCCATGCTCAGCTGGTACTGGTCGGTGAAGAGAATGCCCTCGGCCGTGCGCTGCTGCTCTGGTCGCATCGCGTCCTCCCTGGGAAAAGCGGGCGGCGGGGTTAATAGTGTATTAATTACACTATTATAGCGGGCACGGGCCGTCCTGTCAAGCCCCGGGCTGCGCCACCCTCCGAGCTCTCAGGTGGAGGGTTTCTGGCGGAAAGCGTCCTGATGCGCTGCTTGCCCTCACCCTTCTCCCCCTGGTATCATGTGGGTGTTGGTGGTGAGGCCGATATCCCCCTGAGGGCGCGACCCTGATGGAGAGATTGGCCCCCGCCACCAATCGTCGGGTATCCTTGGTGAAACGCGTGAT
>JACAEO010000450.1 GCA_013388805.1 Chloroflexota bacterium | reverse complement strand
CGCACCGCAACGCCAGATTCTGGCCCCCTCCCCTGGCAGGGGAGGGGGTAGGGGGGTGGGGGATGCGGGGCCTGGGGGCGCAACGCTCAAAAACCCTACCCTTGAGAGCATGACTCCCCGCCCTCTCAATCCAGATGCCCCATCCGCCGGCGTTTAGTCTCCAGGTAGAACTGGTTGTCGCGATTGGGCGGGGTCAGCACTGGCAGTCGCTCCTGCACGTGCACGCTATAGCGCTCGAGGCCCTGGATCTTGCGCGGGTTGTTGGTGATCAGCAAGACGCTCGTGATGCCCATGTCGCGCAGCATCGCGGCGGCGACGCGGTAGTCGCGCTGGTCCGCCGGCAGGCCAAGCGCCAGGTTGGCGTCCACGGTGTCGAGGCCCTGCTCCTGCAGGGCATAGGCGCGGATCTTGTTGGTCAGGCCGATGCCCCGCCCCTCCTGGCGCAGGTAGAGCAGCGCGCCGCGCCCCACCTCCTGCAGGTAGGCCAGTGTCCAGGTCAATTGCTCGCCGCAGTCGCAGCGCCGCGAGCCGAACACGTCACCGGTCAGGCACTCGGAGTGCAGGCGCACCGGGACGGCCTGGCCGTCTTGCAGATTGCCGACGCTCAGCGCAACGTGCTCTTTGCCGTCGCCGGCGCTGTAGACCACCATCTGAAAGACCCCATACGTGGTGGGCAGAGCCGTGCTCGCCACCCGCTCGATCGTCTGTGCTGCTACCTCGTGCATCGATCGTCTGCCTTGACTACTGCTCCGTCCGTTCCGTCAGATGCGTGCGGACTGGCTATCACGCCAGGATGTGCTTGTACGTCTCATACCAAATCCAGTTGGCAGTTCCGCATTGTCGTTGCCGTCATCGCTCATCGTGACGCCATGTGCGCCAATCTGCAATCCAAAATCTGCAATCAGAAATGGTATCAGTTATCGGCTATCCTCAGTCGGCGCTGGAAGGGCTGGCGTGCATGGCCGGGCCAAGCCCGCCCACGGCTGCCAGCAAGGCGCCGCAGGCGAGCAGCCCGCCGCTCAGGTAGGGCGCCACTGGCCCAACGGCATCGAACAGCAGGCCGGCCAGCGCCGGCCCCAGCACCAGCGTCAGGCTCAGCACCGTCTGCATACCGCCCATCACCACGCCCTGGCGCCCCTCGCCGGCCAGGCGCGAGACCAGGCTGGTGATCGACGGGACGGCCAGCCCGGTCCCCAGGGCCATCAGGCCGACCAGGGGGTAGAGCAGCCAGCCCACCGGGGCGAGGGCGGTCGCGCCAAGCGCCAGGGCCATCAGCCCGAGGCCGCCAATGACCAGGCGGGCCTCGCCGAGGTGCGGCTGCAGGCGCCCGAGCAGCACGCCCTGGGTGACGACGGCGCACACGCCCACAAAGGCGAAGAATACCCCGTTGGCCAGCGGGTCCCAGCCGAAGCGTACGCTGCTGAAGAGCGGAAAGTTGCTCTGCAGGCCGGCGAAGGCCATGTTGAGCAGGAAGATCGCCAGGAGCAGCGGCCGGACCACGTGCACGCTGGCGGCCTCGGCGATCTGCCGCGCAACCGCGGCTGGGCGCAGGGGCGTGCGCAGGCGCCGTTCCGCCGGCAGCGACTCGGGCAGGAAGCGCAGCGCGAAGAGGCCATTGAGCAGCGCCAGCCCGGCGGCGAGCAGTGGTGGCATGCCCAGGCCGTAGACGCTGAGCAGCCCGCCCGAGGCCGGGCCGAGCATCAGCCCCAGGCCGAAGGCCGCGCCGATCAGCCCCATGCCGCTGGCCCGCTCCGCGGGGGGCGTGCTGTCGGCGATGTAGGCCTGGGCGGTGGGGATGCTGGCCCCGGCGGCGCCGCCAATCGCCACGGCGAGGAAGATCAGCGGCAGGGCGCCGAGGCTCGCGGCCAGGCCCAGCAGCGCATAGGCCCCGCCCGAGGCCAGCACGGCGCCGATCAGCACCGGCCGGCGCCCGACCCGGTCGGAGAGCGCGCCCAGCATCGGCGCCACCAGCAACTGCAGCAAGGCGTACAGCGAGCTGAGCAGGCCCACCAGCAGGGCGCTATCGGAGCGCTCGCGGACCATGAAGGGCAGGAGCGGGACGACCATCCCGTAGCCCACCATATCCACCAGCACGCAGAGGAAGATGATCAGCAGCGGCGAGCCGCGGCGCAGGCGGGCGGCCAGCTGGTTCATGGCTGGGTGACCTCGGAGAGCAGGCGGCGCGCCTCGGTGGCGACGGCGGCGCTGAGCGGGGCACCGGTCGTTGCGATGGGCCGACCAAACTGGACGCGCACCGTGGTGCGCTGCAGGCGGGGCAACATCAATTGCAGGATCGCGGCCAGCCAGCGGCGGTCGGCCGGGGCGCGCCGTAGCCGGGTCAGCGGGTGGCGCACGGCGGCCGGGGTGAGCACGCCGGCCACGATCGCCGGCACGACCGTCACCTCGCCGGCCAGGCGGGCGATCAGGTCGATGCTCTGCGACCACGAGGCCAGCGTTGTTTCGGCCCCGGGGAGGCTGAGCGGGTCCGGCTCGATCTGTCCGGCGGGGAAGCTGAGCAGGGCGCCGCCGGCGCGCAGGTGGCGCACCGCCGCGCGCACGGCGCTCGTCCGGGCGGCCGGGGTGGCGCCCACGGCGAAGAGCCGCTCCGCGATATGCGGCAGCGCCTGGAGGAAGGGCCGGGCGACCGCCAGGACGCGCAGGTCATCGCGTGGGATGCTGGCAAACAGGGCGGCGGCATCGAGCAGCCCGGGGTGGTTGGCCACCACGAGCAGCGGCCCGCTCCGCGGCGGCGGCTCGCCGCGCAGTTCGACGCCGCGGCTCAACTGGCCGCAGATCCAGGCGCCGCCGGCCTGCAGCCCGTCGCGGCCAACAATCGCGTCAAGGGTCAGCACCTGCCGGGCAAACGCGCGGGCCGGCAGGGTGAACAGCAGGTCGGCGAGCCCGCTGCAGGGCAGGCGGCGATCGATGCCGAAGGCGGAGCGAATATCGGCCGCATTGAGCCAGGTGAGCGTGGCGAGCGCCGTGCGGTCGTCGAGCGGTCCTGGCCCGATTGTGGGGAGACGGTGGGTAGACATACCATTTGAGCAATGCGCCAGGCATGCGTGCACGCCTCTGTATCATAGCATGGGTGCTGGCGCGTGCCCAGGCCGGGCTGCAGGGCAGATGCAGAGATCCTGCTGGCACACCTGAGCATGTGGGCCTTCGGCCCGCATGCTCAGGTGTGCCAGCATGTCATGTATGGTGCAATGTTGCTCATCACGCGCTGGCCGGGTCTGTTACAATACACGATCACAGATCACGACTGATTGAGGGGCGCAGGGCCTGCTGGTGGGCTGCCTGCGCTGCAGAGGAGGCCCCCGATGAACGACGCGTTACGTATGATCGTTGTCGGGACGGGTACGATGGGCCGGGCCTGGCTCGAAGTCCTGCGTGCCGACGAGCGCTGGACGCTGGCGGCCCTGGTCGATGTGGCGCCCGATGCGCTCAACGCCGCGGGCGAGGCTTTCGGCGTGCCCGAAGAGCAGCGCTACGGTAGCGCCGACGCCGCCTTTGAGCAGGTCACGGCTGATGCCGTGCTGGTCGTCACGCCACCTGAGGCGCACCGTGTCATTAGTATTGCGGCCCTCAGTCGGGGGCTGCCGGTCTTCAGTGAAAAGCCCCTGGCCACCAATCTGAGCGATGGCATCGCGGTGCTGCGCGCCGCCCGTCAGAGCGGCACGCTGCTGATGGTCAGCCAGAGCCGCCGCTGGATGCCGCATATTGTGGCCATGCGCGATGCGGTGCGGAACGGGCGTATCGGCGAGCCAGGCTATATTACCTGCCAGTTCCGCGTGCCCTTCCGTTTCGGCGGCTGGCGAGATAGTATGCCCGAGGTGCTGATCGAGGACCTGGCCATCCACCACTTCGATACCATCCGTTTTATCGCCGGGCGCAACGGCCAGCGTGTCTTTGCCCATAGCTTTCGTCCGGCGTGGAGCTGGTTCCGTGGCAATTCGTGCGCCAGCGTGAATCTGCAGTTGACCGGTGATCTGCCGGTCAACTACTTTGGCAGCTGGGTCGCCCGTGGGCCACGCAGTTCCTGGGACGGTGAGCTGATCGTCGCCGGCTCCGAGGGGGCGCTGCTGCTGCGTGATGACGAGAGCGTCTGGATCTTCACGGGTGAAGACGAGATCCCGCGCCCGCTGGAACTGCCGCGCCTGGAGCCTGCGGGCATGGCCCGCGGCCTCGACATCTTCACCCGCGCGCTGCGGGGCGAAGCGGCGCCCGAGCCCGATGGCGAGGATAACATCTTCAGCCTCGCCCTCACCTCGGCGGCGGTGGCCTCATCGCGCACGGGGATGACGGTCGACGTGGATGCGCACCTGCGCGCCGCGGGCTGGTCGCCCGCGCGCCTGCAGCCGGCCTGGCGCAGCCGGCCACCCGCGGTACGCAGCGGCTGAGGGCGTGGGCCGGCGTCAGGATCGCGTATAATGGGCCCGTTCTCAGGTGCGTGTTCAGCGGTGGGATAACCACGCACGCCCGGGAGTACGAACGTCCCGCCCTCGTCAACGTTCGTGGGCCATACGCCCGCGCTCCCTGGAGACGCGTGAACACGTACGTTCTCAGGCACCCGCGATTCTGCATGCGGCAGGGTGAGCGCTATGCAACTCGGACTCTGGCTCGAGCTTCGCCCCAGTGATGACCTCGCCCGCCTCACCGACCAGGTCGCTGAGCTGGGCTTCGGGACCCTGCAGGCCCACTTTCCTGCCGGCTGTGACGCAACCTTCGCCCGGCGGGTCCATCGCGCCTGCGCCGGCAGTGGTCTCGAGCTCGTCGCCGTCTCCGGCTACGCGAACCCGCTGCGCCCCGACGATGCGCCGAAGGGCTACACCCAGGCCGGTATCGCCAGGCTGATCGAGTTGCTGCCCCTGCTCGATGCACGCCGGGTCGTGACCTGGAGCGGCACCTACGCCGCCGGCCTGCGCGAACCGCACCCGGAGAACCACAGCGCAGCCGCCTGGCAGACGCTCCAGCGCGCCGTAGACGACCTGCTCCCCTTGCTCGACGCGCAAGACGCCATCCTTGTGCTTGAGCCCTTCTTCACCCACGTCCTCGATGGCCCCGAGCGGATCGTGCGCTTCTGCCAGGAGGTGGGCTCGCCCTACGTGCGGGTCGTGCTCGATCCGCCGGGCCTGCTCCCGCCGGCAACCTGGGAGCAGCAGGCCGACCTGCTGCCCGCGAGCATTGCTATGCTGGCGCCCTACGTCGGGCTGGTTCATCTCAAAGATATGCGCCTGCGTGATGGGGTCCTTGAGTTGCCGGGGCCCGGCGAAGGGGTGCTCGATTACACTGTCTTCCTCAACGCCGTCGCCCGGGCCGGCATCGACGCGCCGCTGGTGATCGAGCATGTCAGCCTCGCGCAGGCGCCCGCCGCCCGGCGCTATGTGCTCGCGCACGGCCGCGCCCTGTGGTAGCGGGCCGGCTGCTACCCCTACCCGACCGGGTAGGCTGAAACCGCCCCCCGTGCGGTCGTCCTACCTGTACCTCAGGGGTATACTGGAACCGTTGGACCACGTGATGGAATGAACGTGGTTCGCCTGCGGTACGGTGGTGCATGGGTATGGAGCAGCGCCCGGTCATCCTGGCAGTGGTTGGTGATAGCGCAGCGGGCAAGACGACGCTCAGCGCCGGGATTGCTGCAATCCTCGGACCAGGCCGGGTGGTCACGCTCAGCCTCGACGATTACCACCGCTTCAGCCGCGCTGAGCGCGAAGCCCGCGGGCTTACGCCGCTCCATCCGGACTGTAACCATATCGAGTTGATGGAAGAACATCTCCACCGGCTGGCCAGTGGGCAGCCGATCGTCAAACCGGTGTACAATCACACAACTGGTGCGATTGATGGGCGTCAGGGACTTGCCCCGGCGCCCTTTATTATCGCCGAGGGGCTGCTCGGCCTGGCCACGCCCCGGCTGCGCGAGCCCTACCATGTCAAGGTCTTCCTCGACCCGCCCGAGGCCCTGCGCGAGCGCTGGAAGCTCCAGCGCGATAGTGTGCTGCGTGGCTACACGCCGGAGCAGGTGCACGCCGAGATCGTCCGTCGTCGCCCCGATGCTGCCGAGTTCATCCAGCCTCAGCGCGGCTGGGCCGATATTGTGGTGCGCTTTTTCCCCAATGGCGAGGGGCCCGACGGCCAGCTCAATGTGCGCCTGGTGCTGCGCCCCACGCTCAGCTACCCCGATCTCAGCGAGGTGCTGGCCCATCAGATCCAGCCGCCAGCTCTGCGGCTGCGGGTGGGCCGCGATGAGGGCCGCCTCACCGAGATCTTCGAGATCGATGGCGCGATCGACGCCGCTCAGGCGGCCGCCGTCGAGGAGGTGATCTGGGCCAATCTCCCCGGGCTCAGCCACCTGCGCCCCGAGCAGATCGGCCTCTACCTCTATGGCCGCGAACAACGCCAGAGCCACGCCCTCGGCCTGGTCCAGCTGCTGATCGCCTACCAGCTCCTGCTCCGCGCCGACGCCTGCGCCTGAGCCTCCTCTGCCAGCCCGCGCAAGAGCGCGCCGAGCGCGGCCCGCGCAGCCTCGCCAGCCGGGCTGCCGTCGGTGTAGATCGCGCCGCCCCGGGCTGGCGTCAGCTGCTGCTCGAAGGCGACGAACGCCGGCAGGCTCGCCAGGTCGCCGCTGGCACCAGGCTCGGCGGCCGCAAACGCCGCGACCGCTGCCGCGCTGTTCGAGAAGATGACATAATGATCGATCAGCGCGAAGGCAGCGATCGGGCTGGGCGGGCTGCCCTCGGCGGTGTAGATCGTCACGGCGCCTTGCTCCTGGGTGCGGATGCGCTCGCCGGCAGCCTCGCGCGCTGCGCGGTGCTGCACCAGGAAGGCCTGGGCCTGCGGGTCGTTCTTCGAGCCGAACAGGAACAGCACCTCGCCGTTGCGCAGCAGCGCCGCCCCCGGGTCGGGCCCGGCGAGCGCCGCCGGATCGACGCCGCGCACCGCGACCGCGACCTCGCTGCCCAGCCAGGTGACGACATGCTCGCGGTAGCTGACGCCGAGCAGGCGCTCGACCGGCGCGGCAAGCGCCGCCGGGTCAGGGACGCCGAGGCCCTCGCTGAGCGCGCGGCGTAGCTGTTCGAGCTCAATCACGCCCCCCAGGTTGGGCGTGGTTGTTGCGTAGAGCTGGGTATCGGCGGGGAGCAGCTGCGGGGCGCTCGGTCCACGGGTGGCCAGGAGCAGCCAGGTAAACAGCCCCCCGCCGATCAGGATCGCGATCAGGGTCACCGCGAGCCCGCCCAGCAGGGCGTAGCCCAGCCCGTGTTCGCGGGCGGCGGGACGGGTGACCGGTGGTGAAGCGGACATCGTGGGCTCCATCAGCTCCAGGTGCGCAGGACGATCGGAGGTGCGCCGGGCCCATGGTACCATGGGTTGGTCGCCGCAGCAGCACCCCACCGGCGGTAGGGCTTGCCCGGCGTCCGCCGCCGGCGATAGGATCTGGGGCGGCGGAGCCGCCATCGCCAACACGCAATCCTGGGGTTCGGGGCCTGCCCCACAGACGTCGTACAAGCCCTGGCGAAACGGAACAGGACGATGCTGAAGCGTACCGCGCCGCTGCGTTATGCCTATCACGTGGCGGTGACCCACCCGCATGAGCCCCGCCTGCTGCTGCTGCCCGGCACGACGGGCTGGCGCCTGCCGCACTTCCACGCGGACGAGCGGCACGTCTGGCAGGAGGTGGCGCACGTCAACCAGGGGCTGCACGTGGTGCTGGGCGTGCCGGCGACTACGCTGCGTTGCCTGGCGATTGACTACGAGCGTGACGCAGAGCTGGTCTCCCGGCTCTACGCGGCAGTCCTGCGCGATCCGGCCTGGCGCCCGCCACCCGGGGCGCGCTGGGTGGCCCATGCGGAGTTGTCCGTGCTGCCCCTGGCCGTCGAGGGGCACCGCCGGCCGCTCGTCGACTGGCTCGCCTGGTACGCCGACGAACCCGTGCCGCGCCAACGGGCGCCCTGGTATCTGCCCGGCTGGCACGAGGCGGCGGTGCGCTGGGCCAGCGAGCAGCTGCACGCGGCTGGCCTGCCGCCGACAGGTCCGGCCGAGCAGCTGCGCTCCTGGCAACGCTCGGCCATCCTGCGCCTGCCCACGACGGCAGGCCTGGTCTACCTCAAGGCGGTGCCGCCCATCTCTGGCCACGAGCCGGCGCTGACCGCGGCGCTGGCCGCCGCCGACCCCACGCGCGTTGCCCGGCCCATCGCGGTCGACCGTGCCCGTGGCTGGCTGCTGATGCACGAGGTGCGCGGTCCTACCCTCGATACCTGCTGCGACGACGTTGCACGCTGGGAGGGGGCGCTGGCCGCCTATGCCGAGGTGCAGATCGCCAGTGCCGCCCGGCTGGCGGAACTGCGCGCCGTGGGTGTGCCGGAACGCCCCCTGGCCGGCCTCGCTGCGCGCCTTGCGCCGCTGCTGGCCGACCCCGCTGCTACCCTGCCCGGGCGCCCCGCCGGCCTCTCCGCGCGGGAGCTTGCCCAGCTGCGCGCCCTCGCCAGCCGCCTCGCAACCCTGGTGGAGCAGCTTGCCGCCGCTGGCTTGCCCGCAACCCTGGAGCACGGCGACTTCTGGGCTGGCCAGGTGGTGGTCACCGATACGGGCTTCGCCTTCCTCGATTGGTCCGATAGCGCGATCAGTCACCCGTTCTTTAGTTTGCTGCTCTTCATGGTTGAGATCGAGGACTTCTTCCCCCGGGCGCCGGGGGTGCGCGAGCGCCTGCGCGATGCGTACCTCCGGCCCTGGACCGCCGTGGCTCCCACGGTCGACCTGGCTGCGGCCTTCGAGCTGGCCCAGCCCCTCGCGGCGTTGCACCACGCCAGCATCTACCACGGCGTCGTGCTGCCGAACATCGAGCTCAAGTGGGAGCTGGAGTTGATGCTGCCCTTCTATCTCAAGATGGCGGTGCGCCTGGCCCAGCCATTCCTGGAGGGAACCTACCCGCTGTGATAAAGCGGCGGCTCCGCTCAGGGTATACGCCGCGCGGGGGCTTCAGCGCGGTGCGCTGCCAGATTCCTCGCTCCGCTGCGCTCCGCTCGGAATGACATGGGGTGGCACTGGCCTCTCGCGGCGCCGCGGCCCGCCGTGGCGCTGGCCCGCCGTGGTGCTGGCCTGTCGCGGCGCGGCTGGGCGCCGTGGTGCGGCGGGCCAGCGCGGTGCGCTGCCAGATTCCTCGCTGCGCTCGGAATGACATGGTTCATGTCATTCCGAACGGAGCCGCAGGCGGAGTGAGGAATCTGGCGG
>JACAEO010000421.1 GCA_013388805.1 Chloroflexota bacterium | reverse complement strand
GGCCGGGCTCACCGCCGCGGGCTATGCGCTGCTGCTTGGCCCGGTGCTGCGCCTTGGCCTCGAGCGGCCCGCCGCCGGGTGTCGCGCCCTCTGGCTGCTCGCGGCAGCCGTCCCGCTCAGTGGGCCGTTCGTCGCCGGCTGGCTGGCGGTGGCAGCAGCGGCAGCCGGGGGCGTACATGTGCTCGCGGTGGCGCTCTGGCTCGTCGCCTTGCTGGCCGCCTTGCCCCCGGCGCGCCTTGCCCAGGCCGCCGCCGCCCCGCAGGCGGGCATGCTGTCCGCCGGGGCGTGGAGCGCCGGGCGCCGGGCCTGGCTCGCGGCGGGCCTCTCGGCCACGCTGGGTCTCGGCGCGCCGCTGGTGCTGATCGGGCTCCTGGGGCCGCTGGTGGCCCAGCTGCAGGGTGGGCTGACGCCCTTTGGCGAGATCGCGCTCTGGCCGTGGGCGGGCCTGATCGCCCGGAACGCGGGCCAGCAGCCGGTGGCGACGCTGCCCTCGCTTGCGCTGGCCGGGCTCATGCTGATCCTCGCGGCGCTGTGCTGGCTGGCCCTGCGCCTGGCCGCGCTCCGCCGGCAGGGGTGAGGCGACACGGTGAGGGGGTGACGCGGCCCAATGGGCGAACTGTTTGGTGCGCTCGGTCTCGCGTGGCCGCGGCTGCTGCTCTACCCGGGTGGCCTCTTCGCCCTGGTGGCGAGCTGGCTGCTGGGGCGCTGGCTGGCCCGCTGTGGTGGTGTTCCCCACGGGCCTGCCGCGCCCCTGTTGCCGGACGCGGCGCTGGAGTTTGTCCCGCCCCTGGTGGCGCTGAGCCTGCTGCCCCTCGCACCGGCGCGCGCCTTCCCCTATGGCCTCGACCTGCCGGTAACCCTGGCGCTGCTGGAGTGGCCACGAGCCCGGGTGCTGGCCAGCGACGCCCGGACGCCCGCCGAGCTGGTCCGCGACTACGGGCTGCTCCTGGTCGCCGTGCTGGCGATGACGGTGGCAGTGGGCGGGCTTGAGCTCACGCGGCTGCTGCGCTGGCCCGCGGCATGGCCGGCGCAGGCGTTGCTGGCGAGCGGCGCCGCGCTGTGGTTGCTGGCCTTGCCGCGGCTGATCAGCGGCGGGCCGCCAGGGCCCGCAGGTGCGTTGCGGACCCTCGGGCTGCTGCTGGTGGCCACGCTGCCCGTGCTCGGCGCCCTGGCCGCGGAAACGGCGGAACATCTGCCGGCGGGGTTGGCCGGCTGGTTGCTCCCGCCGCTCGCGATCGTCGTTGTGGCGCTGGCGCTCGGGGCGCTGCTGCGTATGCCACGGCAGGCGCAGGGGTGGATCGCGGGAAGCCTCGTGGCGCTCGTATTGCTGCTCGCCGGCTACGCAGCATCGACGGTGCGATAGCCGCCGCGCCCGTGCGGGCTGAAGGCATCGCTCAGGTTGGCGATGATCGTGGCGGCTAGCTGCATCTCCAGGCGGAGCACGTTGCGCAGGCTCTGCAGATCGTGGTCGGGCCAGAGCTCGAACAGGTCGGAGACCGTGCTGCTCACCAGCTGGGTGTACTCGAGCTGCAGGCGCTGCGGCCCGCTCTGGTAGATGCGGCGCACCTCAACCGCGACCGGCTCCATCTCGGCGGCTTCGGCAGGGTAGAAACGCTGGAACGCGCTCAAGACGGCGCGCTGGAACATGCGCACCAGTTCGGTGTCGCTGCGCTCCTGCTGGCTGACCACCGTCGCCGTATAGGTCCAGGTCAGGTCAAGCGGCTCAGGCGGCAGCTCACGGCCCTCGGCGAGCAGCTGGTGCAGCGCCGTCCAGCTGAAGCTCAGCTCGAGGTAGGGCGGCATATTCGCCTGGGTGAGCGGCTCGTCGTGCTCGGGGAACAACTCGATCTTGCAGGTCCGATCGTGCGTGGCGGGAATAACGCTCTCAACAAAGGCGTGCTCGTGCAGCCCCACCGCGAGCCAGGCATCTTCGAGCCCCGTCACCAGATCGTCGTAGGTTAACATCCATTGCTCCCAGGCTGAACAACGCCGCGCAGATCGTCCCGGTATTGTACCGCCAACTGTCGTAGCGGGCAACATACGAGCAGGCTGGTTGCATGATTCTGCTGGCAAACCTGGGTACGCGGGGCCTCCGGCCCGCATGCGGGCGAGACGCCCGCGCACCCGATGTCGGCAAAACGGCGTTTGCCAACCGTCGCTTTGCATGAGCCCAGGGTCACACCGGCACGTACATCCCCGTACCATCATTCTGACGTAGAATGAAAGTGCGGTGAAGTATGAGCTGGAGTTATGCCATGAACATCACGATCTGGACCGGGGTCATCCTGGTGACGCTTGGCGCCAGTGGCGTGATCGCCACTGCTGCCCCGACTGCGGCGATCCCGATATTGTTTGGCCTGGTCTTGATCGGGCTCGGGGTGCTGATGCGCAACCCGGCTCGGGCGATGGTGGCGACCTTCGCTGCCGGCGCGGTGGGCCTGCTCGGGCTGATCGCTGCCCTGGCGAATGTTGTGATGCGCCTGACAGCGGGGAGCTTTCGTATCAATGCGGCGGCCTTCGCCAATCTCACGATGGCCCTGGTCTGCGGCCTCTTCCTCGCCCTGCTGGCGTGGGAGCAGACCCGCGGCCGATCGGGCGGGCGCTGAGCGCCGTGATCTGACCGCCAATGGCCGAAAGCTGCTCGCCTCGAGCAGCTTTCGCCGTGCCTAAACGGCGCTGTGGCCCCGATCAACATTCGTTGGCTGTCTTGCCAAAAGGCAGTGCGGGCAGGTACACTGGCCAGGAAGCAACAGCGCGCGGCCAGCGCTGTGCGCGGTGCTCGCAGGTGGCCTGCGCGATGGGAGTGGTGATGGCTCGTAGCTCGCTTGCAAAGTTCGTCTGGCTGTCGATCGCGGCAGCGGTCCTGACCATCGGTCTGAAGCTGACTGCGTATCTGCTCACCGGTTCGGTCGGTCTGCTCTCCGATGCCCTGGAGTCGTTCGTCAACCTGGGGGCGGCGATCATGGCCCTGGCGATGCTGACCATCGCGGCGCGCCCCGCCGACGAGGATCACGCTTATGGCCACAGCAAGGCCGAGTATTTCGCCAGCGCTACCGAGGGGTTGCTGATCCTGGTCGCCGCCGGCAGTATCGCCTGGGCTGCCGTGCCGCGCCTGTTCAATCCGCAGCCGATCGAGCAACTGGGCCTGGGCCTGGCCGTTTCCACCCTCGCTTCGCTGATCAACCTCGCCGTTGCCCGTATCCTGCTGCACGCCGGTCGGCGCTACGACTCGATCACCCTCGAGGCCGATGCCCACCACCTGATGACCGATGTCTGGACCTCGGCAGGCGTGCTGGTTGGCGTTGGCCTGGTCTGGCTCACCGGCTGGCAGTTGCTCGACCCGCTGATCGCCCTGCTGGTGGCAGCCAACATCGTGCGCGCCGGGGTGGACCTGGTGCGCCGCTCCGCGCTGGGCCTGATGGATACCGCGCTGCCGGCCAACGAACTGGCCCGGGTACGCGCTGTGCTCGATGGCTACGCCGAACGCGGCGTAAACTACCATGCCTTGCGTACGCGCCAGGCCGCGGCGCGCCGCTTTGTCTCCATGCACCTGCTCGTGCCCGATAGCTGGACGGTCCAGCAGGGTCACGACCTGGCTGAGGCGGTCGAGCGCGACATCCGCGCGGCGCTGCCTAACACTTCGGTCTTTACCCACGTCGAGCCGCGCGACGACCCCCAGGCCTGGAACGACGTCACCCTCGATCGGCCCGAGGACGCTGCTCTGGCCACGCACGAGGCGGGCCACGCGGACCGCTGACAGCCCTGGCTGCTGCGCAGGCGCCGGAGCCTTAGATAACGGTTCAGAAGCAGGCGTTGCACCATTCCTGCTGCTCCGCTCACCTCGTCACGGCGGTCACCGCCCGGCAGGCAGGCGCAGCCAGATGGTTGTACCCTGGCCCACGGCGCTTTCCGCGCCGATCGACCCCCCCATCACTTCCACCAGCCCCCTGGCGATGGCCAGGCCCAGCCCCGCGTTGCCGCTCTCGCGCCCGCGCGCTGCATCGACCCGGTAGAAGCGCTCGAAGATATGGGGCAGATGCTCCGGCGCGATGCCGCAGCCGGTGTCGGCCACGCTCAGTTGCACGCTCTGACCGTCGGGGACGGCGGCCAGCGTGATCTGTCCGCCTGCTGGCGTGTAGCGCAGCGCGTTGTCCAGCAGAATGATGAGCACCTGCCGCAGCCGGTCGGGGTCAGCCCGGACCGTGCCGCTCACCGCGCCCAGCGTCACGCTGATGCCCCGTTCAGCGCCGAGGCGGGCGGCCTGGCGCTGCACCTCGGCCAGCAGCAGCGGCAGGTCCACCGGGGCGAGGCGGATCGGCAGGTGCTGGCTGTCGAGCCGTGAGAGGGTGAGCAGGTCGTCGACCAGCTGGCGCATATGGTCGCTCTCAGCCAGCACGTCAGCAAGCAGCTCGCGCTGGTCGGCATCACCCGCTGGAACGCCACGCAGCGCGACCTCGGCGCTGGCGCGGATGAGCGTGAGCGGCGTGCGTAGCTCGTGGCTCGCACTGGCGATGAAGCGCTGCTGGCGCTCCCAGGCGGCCTGGGCCGGGCGCAAGGCCCGCCCGGCGAGCCACCAGCTTCCGGCGCCGATCAGCGCCATGCTCAGCGTGCCCAGGCCCAGCAACCCGATGGTGAGCTGGGCAAGCACCCGCTCCTGGTCGCCAAGCATGCGCCCGAGCTGGAGCGCAGCCGGCCCGTCGTCCCGCGTTAGCCGGTAGGTCAACAGGCGCACACGCTGCCCATCAGCGGTGGTGACGCTGCGCAAATCGTGCCCGCTGGCCAGGGCGGCGCTCAGGGCTGCGCGGTCGGGGGCAAGCGGTGCGCTGGTCGTGTTCGGGTCGAAGAGCACCCGCCCGTTGTAATCCAGGGGCAAGACGAAGATCGCCGCGAGCTCGGCGTCGTAGCTGCGTGGGGTGGGGTACGCGGCTGGTGCGGCGGTTGGCCGGCCGGCCTCACGGAGCGTGCCAGCCGCAGTGTGGTCCTCGTCATCGTGCCGCTCAATCGCGAGGATCCGGCCGCTCGTCTGCTCGACAAGCACCTGGCTGCCGTCCGCGTAGCGCAGCTCATACACCGAGCGGCCATCCTCGCTCCGGAGCCGCACCCGCTCCGGTGAACGGCCGCCCATGGCGGTCGCGGCGATGCGCACTGCTGTCTCGGCGTCGATCGCTGCGCCCGGCGCCGGGCGACCCAGCAGCGGGAGATCGCCGCGCACGATCGACCAGTCGCGGTCGGCGGGGACCAGTTCGGGCGGGATGGGCGCTGCCAGGGCGTGAAACTCGTGGGCCATCTTGTGCTGCAGCGCCAGGTCGGTGATGGTACGAAAGTAGCTGGCCACCACCGCGTAGGCGCCACCACCCACCAGCGCAACCAGGGCCAGTGCCGCCAGGGTGTAGAGCAGCGTCAAACGTAATCGCAGGCCGTTCAGCGCCTGCCCGAAGAAGTGGTCGCGCCCGTGCTCCGCGGCCCGGACCACCGGGGTCTGTGGCGTGGCGCTACACACGGGTTGCCTCCAGCCGATAGCCGACGCCGCGCACGGTGACGATCGGATCGCGCTCACCCGGCGCGTTCAGTTTGCGCCGCAGGTAGGAGACATAGACATCGACCATCTGTGGCTGTACGTCGTGATCGTAGGACCAGACGTAGTCCAGGATCTGCTGGCGGGTGAGCGTCTGGCCAGCGTTGCGCAGCAGGTACTCGAGCAGGTTCCACTCGGTGGGTGTCAGGTCGAGGCTGCGCACTCCGCGCCGGGCGGTATGGCCACGCAGGTCGAGCACCAGGTCGCCCACGCGCAACTCGTTCGCCTCGCTGGCGTTGAGGTCGAAGCGCCGGCCAAGTGCCCGTACCCGCCCGAGCAGTTCCTCGAAGGCAAAAGGCTTGACCAGGTAGTCATCGGCGCCGCTATCGAAGCCGGCCACCTTGTCTTCGATCTGCCCCCGCGCGGTCAGGAGGAGCACGGCGGTGGGCAGGCGCGCCGCGCGCACCGCCCGGCAGATGCTCGGCCCATCACGCCCGGGGAGCATCCAGTCGACGATTGCCACCTCGTAGATCCCGCGCAGCGCCAGGTCAAGCCCGCTCTCGCCATCGTGGGCAAGGTCAACCTGGTAGTGTTCATCGACCAGCACGCGCGCAATCAGCCGCGCGAGGCGCTGGTCGTCTTCAATCAAAAGGATCCGCATAGCACCTCCCTGCGCATGAGCATACCGCAGCAACCTTGGAAAAAGATTGGAGAACTGGCCGGTCATTCCAAGACACTTCTCAACGACCCGGCCTACGCTAGCCACCAGGAACCGACAACCACGACAAGGAGTGATCCAATGTCTCAGCAGCGTTCAATGCTCATGATCGCCGCCGCCCTGACCGCATTCATCCTGGTGCTCCTGGCCGGGCTGGCCACACGCCTGAGCCAGACCGCTACCGCTTCGCCCGCCAGCGTGGCAGACACGCTCGCCACGCCCGCGGTCTCGACCGTCGTGCTGGATCCCGCCACTGCGACGCTGGTGCAGGAGCGCGAGGCCGCGTACCAGGCGGCGCTCGCCGAGGCGAACAGCCGTCTTGCCCAGGCCAGCCAGCAGCTTGCCCAGGCGCCGATCGCCTCCGGCGCGGCGCCCGCCGCGGTGAGCCCGCGTGGTGCGGAGCAGGCCGCGGTGAGTCCGCTCAGCGCAGAGCAGGCTGCCGCGGTCGCCGTGAGCTACCGTGGCGGCGGCGTCGTGCGGGCGGTGGAGCGTGAGTCCGAACACGGCGTGCAGGTCTACGAGGTGAAGTTCACCGATGGCGGCAAGGTGTATGTGGATGTTGCCAGCGGCCAGGTGGTCTATGCCCGGCTTGCAGAGGCAGGCGAGGAGGCGCGTGACGCGAGCCGCGACCATGACGACTAGTGCGATTGCAGATTGCAGCTTTGCGATGGTAGATTGGGCGCGGCGCAGCTGGACACGGTCGAGGTC
>JACAEO010000413.1 GCA_013388805.1 Chloroflexota bacterium | reverse complement strand
TACCAAATCCAGTTGGCAGTTCCGCATTGTCGTTGCCGTCATCGCTCATCGTGACGCCATGTGCGGCAATCTGCAATCCAAAATCTGCAATCGGAAATGGTATGACATGGGGTGGCGCTAGCCCGTCGCCGGGCCATCAGCCACGCAGGATGACGAACCACTCATCAATCATCGGACACCTCATCCAGGCGCAGATCGCGGGCCAGGAGCTCGGCCTCCGTCTCGCGGCGCTGGATGAGGCGGGCGCGCCCGCCGGCGACCAGGACCACGGCGGGCCGCGGCACGAGGTTGTAGGTGCTGGCCATGCTCAGGGTGTAGGCGCCCGCGGTGGCCACGGCCAGCAGTTCACCTGGGCGGGCGATGGGCAGCGACACAGCGCGCAGCAGCACATCGCCTGCCTCGCAGTAGCGCCCGGCGACGCTCACGGGCGGGCCGGGTGCTGCGTCGGCGCGGCTGGCCAGCACAGCGCTGTAGCGCGCGTCGTAGAGCGCCGGGCGGATGTTGTCGGCCATGCCGCCGTCGATATGCAGATAGCAGGGGCGCCCATCGGCGGTGAGTTTGCGCGCGACGATGGTGTAGAGCGCCACGCCGGCACGGGCGACAATCGAGCGGCCCGGCTCGACGGTGAGGTACGGCAGCGGCAAGCTATGGGCGGCACAGCCCGCGCGCAGCGTCCTCGCCAGGACTTCGGCGTAGGCGTCCAGATCGGGCGGTGCCTGCTCAGCGAGGGAGGGAACGCCTAGGCCACCGCCAGGGCTCAACTCCTCCACCGTCAGCGCGTAGCGTGTGCGCAGACGGGCGGCCTGCTCCACCAGCACAGCCATGGTCGCGCGGAGCTGATCGAGCGCAAACAGCTGCGAGCCGATATGGGCATGGAGCCCGCGCAAGCGCAGCCCGGGCGCCGCCAGGACGTGTTCGACCGCCTGGTCGAGCGCCTCGAGCGGCAGCCCGAACTTCGCGTCGGCGCCGCCAGTGGCGATGTGGGCATGGGTGTGGGCCGCGATGTTGGGCGCCAGGCGCAGCAGCACACCCTGGGGCGACGTGTGGCGGGCGGTCAGCGCCGCCAGGCGGTCCAGTTCATCGAGGTTGTCGACCACCACCGCGCCGACGCCCCAGGCCACGGCCCGCGCCAGTTCCTCAGTGCGCTTGGCGTTGCCGTGCAGATGCACGTGCGCCATCGGTATGCCGGCGCGCCGCGCGACGTCCAGCTCAGCGCCCGAGACCACATCGAGGCCCAGGCCCTCCGTGGCCACGAGCTGGGCGATGGCGGTGTTCAGCAGCGCCTTGGCGGCGTAGTGCACACGGAAGGGCAGGCCCTGGGCACGGAAGGCCGCCTGGTAAGCGCGCATCGCGCCGCGCAGGGTCGCCTCATCGAACACGTAGAGTGGCGTGCCATAGCGGGCCGCGAGCGCCTCGACGTCACAGCCGCCCAGGTGCAGGCGGCCGTTGGCGATCGTGGCGGTCAGCGGCCAGATATGGGCGGGCAGCGGCTGGCTCATAGGGTGCCGGCGAGCCCCAGTCGTGGCGCCTCGGCGCGTAGCGCGGCAATGACCTCGGCGATCAGTGCATCGAGCGGCATGCCGATCACCTCGGCGCCGTGATGGATGCCGGCGCGGCTCACCTTGGCGGCGAAAGCCTTGTCCTTGAGCTTCTTCTTGACCGACGAGACCTCAACGCTCTGCACCGATTTGTCGGGGCGCACCAGAGCCACCGCGGTCACAAAGCCACTCAGTTCGTCCACGGCGTAAAGCGTGCGCTCCAGCGGTGACTCGGGCGCGATGCCACTGAAATCGGCGTGGCTGAGGATGGCGCGGAGCACCTCGGGCGACCAGCCGGTCTCGCGCAGATGTTTGACGCCGTAGAAGGGGTGGCCGGGCAGCGTCTCGGGCACAGGCTCGCCGGCGATCAGCGCGTGGGAGATCGCATGGACCTCGGGGGTGTCGTCGGGCATGCCCGGGTAGCGCTCGTAGTCCATATCGTGCAGCAGGCCCACCGCGCCCCACAGGTCGGCGTCGGCGCCAGCCTGGCGGGCGAAGTGGACCATACAGGCCGCTACCGCCTCGCAATGTTTGCGCAGGCTGTCGGTGGCGACCCAGGCATAGAGCGTCTCACGGGCACGGTCGGTCAGCATCGGGGTGTCTCCTTGCAGGCGCGGTAGGATTGGCTTCAGCATACTGCTCAGAACTCATCATCCGCATCGGCCGGGCGTATCGTCTGGGCCACCAGATCGTGCCAGAGCGCCAGCACCGCTGGACCCGCCCCTGCGGCAAGCAGGCGATCCGCAACTGGCCCGGACGCTTGCTTGAGATCGGGAAACGCCAGCAGGAGCATCGTCAGATCGCGCCAATCGGTGCCGGATTTGGGCTGGCCCTGCCGCTGATGGAAGCGGCAAGGTCTCGCCCATGCTGAACTCCCGAAAGGTCAAAGCGCCGGCATTAAACATAGGCCGTCCCTCTGGATCATGCTGGTACGACGTCCAGCTTTACCGCAGTATAGCACGCCAGCTGGCGTGCGACAGTCAGCAGCCCGGCAGGGGTTCGCTTGCACCAGAGCGACGGCATACGCAGCACGTCCCTGGCACGTGGTACGATAGGGGCAGTGCAATACCCCGCTCTGCGCACGCGGATTGGAGGTGGTCGATGACCGAGGCCCGCTCGAACCGCGCGATCGCCGACCTGTTCCTCGCGATCGCCGACCGCATGGAGATCCTCGGCGAGGACCGCTTCCGGTTGCTCGCCTACCGCCGGGCGGGTGAGGCGATCGCCGACCTGCCCATGCCCCTGGCCGACTACCGGGCCCGCGATGCGCTGGAGCAGATCCCCGGCATCGGCAAGACGATCGCCGAGAAGATCGGGGTCATCCTCGATAGCGGCACGCTGCCGCTGGCCGAGCGGCTGCGCAGCGAGGTGCCCGACGGCGTGCTCGAGTTGCTACGGGTGCCGGAGCTGGGTCCCTCGCGAGTGGCCCGCCTCTACCGGGAGCTGGGCATCGCCAGCCTGGAGCAGCTGCGTGCCGCGCTGGAGGCTGGCCAGTTGCGGGGGCTGAAGGGCTTCGGGGCGAAGAGCGAGGAGCGCATCCGCCAGGGCCTGGCGAGCCTGGCCGAGGGTGAGCGGCGCATCCTGCTGGGCCCGGCGCTGGCCACCGCCGAGCTGCTGCTCGCCGAGCTGCGCGCAGCCCTGCCGGATCTCGCGCACCTGGCCTACACCGGCAGCCTGCGCCGCGCCCGTCCCACCGTCGGCGACATCGACCTGCTCGCCGCCGCCGCCGACACTGCCGCGGTGACCGCTGCCTTCGTCGCGCTGCCGCAGGTGACCCGCATCCTCGCCCAGGGCGAGGTCAAGGCCTCGGTGCTGCTGCACAGCGGCCTGCGTGCCGACCTGCTGGTGGTGGCCCCGGCCCGCTGGGGCAGCGCATTGCAGCATTTCACTGGCAGCAAGGAGCACAACATCCACATCCGCCGGCTGGCCCAGGAGCAGGGCTACAGCTTCTCCGAGCAGGGCTTCGCCCGCGCCGACGGCACGCTGCTCGAATGCGCGACCGAGGAGCAGGTCTACGCCACTCTGGGGCTGGCCTACATCCCGCCCGAGCTGCGCGAGGACGCCGGCGAGATCGAGGCCGCCGCCGCGGGGCGCCTGCCCACGCTGATCGCTCCCGAGGCGCTGCTGGCCGACCTGCACATGCACAGCCGCTGGAGCGACGGGCGGGCCACGATCGCCGAGATGGCCGCCGCCGCCGAGGCGCGCGGCCTGCGCTACATCGCGATCACCGACCACAGCGCCTACCTGGGCGTGACCGGCGGGCTCGATGCCGCGCGGCTGCACGAGCAGGCCGCCGAGGTGGCGGCGGTCAATGCCGCCTGGGCCGCGCGCGGCTCGCCCTTCCGCGTGCTGCACGGCGTCGAAGTGGACATCACCCCCGATGGGAGCCTGGCACTGCCCGACGCGGCCCTGGCCGGGCTCGACCTGGTGATCGCCTCGCTGCACGTGAGCCTGCGCCAGCCGCGCGAGCAGGTCACCGCACGGCTGCTCCAGGCCATCGCCAACCCGCACGTGGATCTGATCGCCCACCCGACCGGACGCATCCTCAACCGGCGGCCCGGCGCCGACCTGGATATGGAGGCGGTACTGCGGGCCGCTGCGACCCACGGCACGATCCTGGAGATCAACAGCGGCCCCGAGCGCCTGGACCTGGACGCGGGGCACGTGCGGCGCGCGCTGGAACTGGGCGTGGACCTGGCAATCAACAGCGACGCCCACCAGCCCGATGAGCTCGCCTGGACACGGCTGGGCGTGCTCACGGCCAGGCGCGGCTGGACGCCGGCCGAGCGAGTGGTCAACACCTGGCCGCTGGAGCGCCTGCTGGCCCGGCTGCGCAGCTAATGGACCAGCTCGATCATATCGTGGAGCTCGCCGGCCAGAAACGTCTGCAGCGCCTGGTCGATCTCCCGCACCCGGGTCCGGATCGTCTGCAGCCCCGCGGCGCGCAACCGCCGGTCCATACCGGCTCCCATGCCCCCGGCGATCACGATCTGGCAGTCCGTGATCGCGGTGAGCATATCCGCGTGCGCGCTGTCATCGTGGGTATGCTCTTCGGCGGCGTGGTGATCGCCGGAGCCGTGGTGGGCATGGCCGTGGCAGGGGTCCTTGGCCCGCAGCTCGCGGGCGACCTCCTGTCCTTCTACCAGGGTCACGACCAGAAAAGAGCGGGCGCGGCCAAAGTGGGGGCTGATCGTGGTGCCGTTGTCGCTGACGAAGGCAATCTTCATAGGGCTGCTATTCCAGGCATGGCGCACGCGGCGCCGCGGATGGCGGTGGCTCACGATCGTTGAATGGCGAGCCATCACCAGAATAGTGCATGTTTGCCGCCTTGAAAGAAAAGAAATCACCATTATTATGAAGCTAACCGCGACACATCCTGTAACCCGGTCAGTGTTGGGTGCATCGTATCCCTGAAACCAGTGACGCGTGAGGCAAGGAGGAGCCCATGTGGAAGATGCTCGCGTTCCTGCAGAAGCAGCTGGTCTGGAGCATCCCGACGGCGATGATCCTCGGCCTGCTCTATGGTGTATGGGGCGACCCCGCGCCCTTGCGGGCCCTGATCATGCCGCTGACCTTCCTGATGGTCTATCCGATGATGGTCACACTCGACCTCAAGCAGCTCGCCGCGGGCGGCGAGTTGCGGCTCCAGCTGGTTACGCAGGCGCTGAACTTCGGGGTCATCCCCTTCCTCGGCTTCGCGTTGGGCCAGCTGTTCTTTGCCAGCCGGCCCCTGATCGCCGTTGGCCTGCTGCTCACGGCGCTGCTGCCAACCTCCGGCATGACCATTTCGTGGACCGGCTTTGCCCGAGGCAATGTGCTGGCCGCGGTGAGGATGACGGTGATCGGCCTGATCCTGGGCTCGCTGGCCACGCCGCTCTACCTGAAACTGCTGATGGGCGCCGCCATCGATGTGCCACTGGGTGAGATCTTCAGCCAGATTGTCGTGATCGTGTTCTTGCCGATGGCCGCAGGGTATGTGACCCAGCGCGTGCTGCTGCGCGTGTACGGGCCGCAGCGTTTCACGGCGGAGCTGAAGCAGAAGTTTCCGCCGCTCTCCACCCTCGGCGTGCTCGGGATCGTGTTTACCGCCATGGCGCTGAAGGCCGACACCATCATCGGTAATCCAGCCCTGCTCCTGCAGTTGCTGCTGCCGCTGGTGCTGCTCTATGGGCTGAACTTCGTGCTGAGCACGCTGGTGGGCCGGCTACTCTTCGCTCGCGGGGATGCGATCGCACTCGTCTACGGCAGCGTGATGCGCAACCTCTCGATCGCGCTCGCGGTCGCAATGGGCGCCTTTGGCGCCGCCGGCTCGGAGATCGCGCTCATCATCGCGCTGGCCTACATTATCCAGGTACAGGCGGCTGCCTGGTACGTCAGGCTCACCGACCGCATCTTCGGCCCTGCGCCGACAGCAGGGGTGCAGACGGCCCGGGTCGGTTAGGATGCGGCCCGGTTCGGGCAGCAGCGTGGCGTCGAGCGTGGCCCGGCGCGCCGCAGGATGTTATACTGATGTGAAAATAGCCGATAGCCGATAGCCGATAATACTTACAGTTGTAAGTTGTCTTGACTGGTAGGCTGGAGCTGGTTGTCACCCCGAGCGTAGCGAGGGGTCTTCCAGCCACGAGGAGGGAAGATTCCTCGCTGCGCTCGGAATGACAAGGGCTC
>JACAEO010000425.1 GCA_013388805.1 Chloroflexota bacterium | reverse complement strand
GGAATCTGGCGATGCCCATGCTCCTCAAGACCCCTCGCGGAGCCTGCCCTGCCCCTCGACAAGCTAGGGAGCCGCGCAGCCGAAGGGCTCGGGGTGACATGGGTTGCTCCCGACGCCACTGGCCCGCCGCCGGGCCATCAGGTACGCGGAATGACATGGGGTGGCGCTGGGCCGTCGCGGCGCCGCGGCCCGCCGTGGCGCTGGTCCGTCGTGGCGCGGCTGGTCGTCACGGCGCTCCTCAGAAACATATGGTTCATGTCATTCCGAGCGGAGCCGCAGGCGGAGCGAGGAATCTGGCGGTGCCCATGCGCCGCAAGACCCCTTGCGGAGCCTGCCCTGCCCCTCGACAAGCTCGGGAGCCGCGCAGCCGAAGGGCTCAGGGCGCTGGCTCACTGCGCTCAGCATGCCATGAGGCCTGGATGCTCAACAGCTTCCGCGTCCCTTACTGCGGCTCGAGGGTCAGCACGGCGCTGGTATGGCGCTCCACAGCCTCACGGCTCCAGAGCAGGGGACAGTAGCCGCCCGCGCGCCAGGTAGCGGCCATGTCACTGTAGTAGCGGCTCACCGGGTGGCCACTCTGCCCCGCGGGGATGATCACCCGCGCTGCGTCCCAGTCGCCCGGGTCGAAGATCTGCCGGTACGACGGGGCATTGTAAACCGGCCCGGCGGCGGTCTGGCGCGGCACATAGTGCTGGTTGACGGTGTCAACATCGCCGCCGGTGGGCCAGGGGCCACGGTTGAAGATCGGCGCCAGCGCCGGCACGCTCCCCAGCGGGTGGCGCAGGGTGAGGCTGTGAACTCTGCCGTAGCTCCAGCGGGCCGGGTCGGGGCCGAGCCGGGCGCGCAGCTCGGCCACGGCGTGGTGCAGGGCCGTAGCGAGCACGGCGCCCCACGTCCGCTCACCCCCGAGCCAGGGGTCGGGCTGCGCCAGGTCGGCTGCCGCCTCAGCGCGGGCCAGCACCGCCGGGAGCGCCCGCTCCAGGTAGATGTTCGACGGCAATGCGCCGAACGCGCCAAGCCCGCCCTGGGCGCCGATCAGCTCGCCAAGCTCGGTATAGACCTCGCGCAGCAGGTGGTAGCGCACGGCATCATAGATCGCGCCGGCGATGCTCGCGGCGGTGAGCTCGCCATCCCAGGCGGCCAGCTGGTCACGGGCGGCCTGCTCCAGCGGCTCCGTGGGTTCCAGGCGTGCCACCAGGCGCGCGAGCTGCAGCCCCGGCAGCGAGTGCAGGTCGTTCTGGATGCGGGCGAAGCTGCGGGTATCGTGGTGCTCGCTGGCCTGGAGCAAGGCGAGAATGCGCTCGGCGCGGTAGGGGTTGGCCCACTCGCCCTGGATGGCATCGTGGTAGGGGTGGTTCGTGCCGACGATGCGGTTATTCGCGGTCACCACGATGCCGCCCGGCGGATCGAAGCTGGCGGGCAGCGCGTCACTGGGGATGAAGCCCTGCCACTCGTGCGCACCGTCCCAGCCGGGCACGGGCGTCTGGCCATCGCCGCGGGCGCGCACCGGCAGCTTGCCGCCAACCACGTAGCCGATATGACCGTCCACGTCGGCATAGACAAAGTTCTGCGGCGGCACATCCCAGTCCGCCAGGGCAGCGCGAAACTCGCCCCAGTCGCGGGCGCGGTTGATGCGCAAGACCGCACGCGAGAGCGATGGCGAGGGGTCGAGCGCCGTCCAGCGCAGCGCCAGGGCCTGATGGGGCGTGGCCGGCGCACTCCGGCGGAAGGGCGAGCCCTCCGGTCCGGCGATCTCGTCGATGATCGGGCCATGGTGGGTGAGGCGCACATCGACCAGCACCACCTCTTTCTGGCCCTTGACCACGATCTCTTCGCGCAGCGTCGTCACCTCGCGCCACTCGCCGCGCCACTCGTAGCAGTCGGGCTCCTCGGGGTGGAAGCGCTCGATGTAGAGATCCTGGTTGTCGGTCATCGTATTGGTCTGGCCCCAGGCGATGTGCTCATTGTGGCCGATGATCACGCCACAGGTGCCGGGGAGGCTGACGCCGGCCACCTTGAAGTCGCCGCCCTCCAGGTGGACCAGGTACCAGAGGCCGGGCATGGTCAGCCCGAGGTGCGGATCTTCGGCCAGCAGCGGGCGACCACTGGCGGTACGTGTTCCGGCGACGGCCCAGCCGTTCGAGCCCTGGGGAGCGCCGCTCTCGCCAGTGAAGGGGGCAGCCTCGGCGGCCAGCCGGAGGGCGCCCTCGCCCAGGTGCGGCGGAAGCGCAGCCTCAGGGGCCACGCTGACCACCGCCGCGCCGGGGTAGCGCGGCGCGATCGCCGCGGCGCGCTCGGCGCCGACAGCAGCGATGATCTTGCTGTTGAACAGCTCACTGGTCCAGTTCCCCGAGAGGGTCAGCGCCATGATCTTGGGCCAGACCAGGATGTCGGCCGGTTCCCAGGGGCGCGGCTGGAAGCCAAGGATGCGAAACTCCAGCGGCAGGCGTCCGCGGCTGGCCTCGAGGCAGGCATTGACCCCGCGCACGTAGGCGGCGATGTTCGCGTGCGTCTCGTCATCGAGCAGTTCGACCTCGCGGCGAGCGATCCGCCCGAAGCCGAGCGTGCGCACAAAGCGGTCGGAGCTGAGCGCCACCGGGCCGAAGATCTCGGCGAGCTGGCCATGCCCGGTGCGCCGGTTCAACTCCATCTGCCAGAGCCGGTCCTGCGCGTGAGTATAGCCAAGTGCGGCAAAGAGATCGGCGTTGCTAGCCGCGTAGATGTGGGGAATGCCCCAGCGGTCGCGGCGCACCTCGGCCTGCGCACTGAGGCCAGGCATTGGCTGGCGCCCGGCAACACGGGGTAACTGGCGGCGCAACGCGGCAACGGCGCCGAGCCCGGCCGCCCCGGCGGCGAGGCCGACGGTCAGGCCAAGGGTGCGAGCGAAACGCGAACGATCGGTCATCGGTAGATCCCTCCAGAAGCTACGCTCCAGGTTAACTGGCAGACCAGGCAATCGCTAGCGGTATTGTGTGCTCCGTGCGCAACGCTGTCAAACCTCAAGGCAGTTGCACCGTATAATAGATATCAGGAATCGCAGCGAGCCACGCGCTCAGCATAGGCGGCAACGCACCTATGAGCCAGCTAACTCTCCCGCCGGCGTTGATCGCCGACCTGCAGCAGGTGGAGCAGATCATCCACGAGCGGACCCACGCCCGTGCGGCTGTGATCAGCGTTGCCGGGTCACATCTGCTGCAGCCCGACGGACCGCGCCTGCGCGCCGCGCTGGTGCTCCTGGCCGCGCAGACCGGCGCGTACCAGCTTGAGCGGGCCATTCACGCCGCGGCGGCGGTTGAGCTGATCTACGCCGCCACGCAGACCCACGACACGCTGGTTGATGCGGCCGAGCGCCGGCGTGGCCAGCCGCGGGTGGGCCCCTGGAACCACGGCGTGGTCCTGATGGTCGGCGACTACCTCTTCGCCCTGGCGGCCGGCGAGATGGCGCTCAGCCCCGAACCGCGCGTGATCACCTACTACACCGACGCGGTCAAGCAGGTGACGGAGGGGACGCTGCTCCCCGCCGCGCCGCTGCGCCCGCTGGAGCAGGCGCAGGCCCGGCACCTGGAGCGGATCGGGCACACTGCGGCGGCGATCGTTGCCGCGGCGTGCAAGGCCGGCGCGGCCGCGGTCGGCGCCGAACCCGAGCAGATCGCGACCCTCGGGCGCTACGGCCACGAGCTGGGCCTGGCCTGGCGGCTCGGCGACGAAGTGCGCGATTTCGTCGCCCCCAATGGTAGCGAGGCCCCGGGCGCCAGTGTGCGCGCCGGCGCCATCACCCTTCCGCTGATCTTCGCCGCAACCCTGGGCGACGGCGAGCGCCTGGCCGCCGCCATCGACAGCGATGACGCCGGCGAACTGGCCTGGGCCGTGGCCGAAGTGGGCCGCTATGGGCTCGGCCCGACCCGCGCCGAGATCGCCCGCAGCGCCGAGCGGGCGCGCGGCGCCCTGGCCATGCTCCCACCTGGTGAGGCCCGTGAGGCGCTGGCCCGCATCGCGGACGACGCGATCCGGCGGGCAGCCTGAGCGCCCCGGCCCTCCCTACCCGCTGCCCAGCAGCCGCTCGTAGAGCGCCTTGAAGCCGCCCCCAAGCTGGTCATAGCCGAAGCTGGCAACAACCTTCTGGCGGCCGTGCTCGCCGAAGCGGCGGCGCAGCGTCGCGTCCTCGCCCAGCAGCCGCACCTTCTCGGCATAGCCCACCACGTCGTCACGGGGCACCAGAAAGCCGTTGAGCCCGTCGTCCACCACCTCGGGCAGCGCCGAGGCGTCGGTGGTCACCACCGGGCGGCCGCAGGCCAGGGCCTCGGCCGGGGCGATGCCGAAGCCCTCCAGCCGCGAGGGGAAGAGCAGAATATCGCAGCTCTGGTAGGCCGCCACCAGGCCGGCCCGGTCGGGCGAACCGATCGGCAGCATCCGTGGGTGCGGCGGAGCCGTCTCGCGCCCCTGGAAGCCCCCCGTGTAGTAGAGCACATAGTCCGGTGGCAGCCGGTCCATGATCCGCGGCAGCAGGTCGAAGCCCTTGCGCCGGGTACGGTTGCCCACAAAGAGCAACCTGATCCGCCCCTCGGAGGGCGGCAGGCCATCATCGCGGCGGGCAAGGCCCGGCGTGGGTACGAAGACGTCGGTGTCGATGCCGTCGAAGATGATCACACTGTCGGCGCGCCCGTAGGTCTGCTCCACCTGGCGCTGCGTGAAGCGACTCACACAGACCACCGCGTCGGCGTAGGCCACCGAGAGCCCATCGTAGCGCGATTCGACCAGGCGGTAGAAGAGCCGCTGGGCGAACGAGCTGTAGGGCTGCAGGTCCGGGTCGGTCGTCAGATGATGGACGGTCGTGACCACGGGCAACCCGCTGGCCGTGAAGCTGAAGGCCACCCGCGATCGACCCTGGAGGATGTCGAAGCCGCGCCACCAGCCCGCAGGCATGGCCCGGGGAATCAGCATCGGGAGAAAATTGTAGACCTCGGGCAGGCGCAGCAGCGTCGGCTGCAGCCCGGCGGCCTGCACGGCGCGGGTGATGTTCTGGATGCCGAAGTCGACGCCACCCCGGCCCACCGGCGAGATGTAGAGCGGACGAATGGCCATAACGCGCTGCTCTGTCGTCGGTCGTCACTGGCGAAGCACGGGCAGGTGCAGCCGCTGGCCGGCAAGCTCGCTGAAGGTGGACTCGGCCACCACCAGACGTACCGGCCCCAGAGCTGCCCCCTGCAGCGAACCGCTGGCCGTGTTGCCGACCGCCTCCTGCATCAGTGGCGTCGTGGTCAGGCCGGCCGCCACGCGCGCCCCGCTGATGAACTGGCCAGGCGCAACGCTCACGACCAGGTTGAGCAGATCCCCTGGGGCGCTGCGCCCCGCCGCGAGGAGCCAGCGCCGCCCGGTGCGGCGCGGCGGCTCACCGTCCGCCACGGGTTGCGGCTGCCAGTCACGAACCTCCACGCTCAGCGGGTAGGCGATGTCGGGACTGCGCTCGGTGAACGACTCGACGCTCCAACTCGCACCACTATTGCGGGCAATCGTGACCACCCAGAAACTCCGCTCCGAGACCAGGCGCCAGGCGGAGATCCAGACGGGCGCACCCGCGCTCTCAGCCGCCACTGCGAACCAGTGATGGCTAAAGCCCGTAGGCAGCGTGAACGCAGCGGGGCGGATCGACTGCATATCGAGACGCCCGACGCCGAGATCGGCCCCCCCACGGCTGATCGCCACCCAGTTGGCATAGTAGTCGGAGAAGATATCGACCCCACCGAAGGTGGCCGTGGTGATCTGGCCGGTCCCCGCCTCGGGGATGAACGCGCCCTGCGGGATGAGGGTGAGCTCGCCGAGCTCAAGCTCGGGGCTGACGACGCTCAGCGTGTAGCGCTGACTGGCGCTGTCGAAACGCCAGGTGGCCGCAGCTGCGCCGCTGCTCGCAGCGAAGCGATAGGTGGCGCTGGCCGCATCGTAGGTGAGCGAACCGGGGTAGACCTGGGCGCGGTGCGGCGTCGCGCCGGCAAGGTCCTCGCGCATCACCAGGAGCTGGGGCGGATCAACGAACGGCGCATTGAAGTCGGCCAGCGAGACCACGAAGCCGACATCCTGCCCCGCCTCGCTGATGCGCCCGGCGAGGTAGCGCCACTCCAGCACCACCCGGTTGGGCGGGAGCGTGCCCCCGGGAGCAGGCGGCCACCACAGGCTGCGGTCGGTCTGCGCGGCGACGCGGCGAACCGCGTCGCCCCCGGCGGCCCCGGCAGCGGCGAGCGCGGCCAGCAGGCCAAGAAACTGGCGGCGGTGCATACGCTCCTCCTTGAGGTCTGGCCGACGGCTCCACGCTCCTGTCCTGTACGGCCGAAACACTGGCTGCGCCAATGCTCCGGCCCAACACGAGCTCGCACGCCATCCTAAAACCGATCCGCGCAGAAGGGCGCGAGGCCGACGAAGGCCCGCTCCATCAACTCGAGCGCCGCGCGACTGTGTGCCGCCAGCACCCCAAAGGCGGCTGCGGTGCGCGGCCGCAGGTAGCGGCTGTAGAGCTGAGCCAGCACCGCCACATCGCAGCCCAGGTCGGCGGACGCGCCATCAGGCAGCCGCGTCACCTGGCAGCGGCCAGCGGCCCACTCGAGGGCAAAGATGCCCTGGTTGGCAGCGATCCAGTCGTCGCGCACCGCGAGCGTCAGGCGCCCGGCCACCGCCGGCGGAAAGGGGTACTGCGCGAGCGCGGCGGGCACGTCGAGCAGGCGCAGCATCAGGTCCGGCTGAACCGAGCAGGCCAGCGGATCGGGGAAGAGCAGGTTCACCGGCGCGTCGGTGGGGGCGCGGAAGCGCACCTGCTGCACCTGGTCCTGGTGGCCGGCGATGAAGTGAAAGAGCTGGGCGCGGGCCGTCGGGTCGAGAGCGACGAGGTCGCGGATCGCGAGCTGCAGCCCGTTGTCGCTCGCCTCGAGCTGATAGACCAGATAGGAGCGACCCTGGCCGTGCTCATCGCGCCAGATGAAGGCGTAGCATGGGCGACGCTGGTGATCGTGGAGGATCCGATCGCGCCACCAGGCGGCGTCGCGCACCAGCGGGCCGAAGCGCCCGCGCAACGCCCCGCGATAGATCCGGTCGAACTCATCGGCCTGGTCAGGGCCGGCCTGCAGCCAGACGCCCGGCGCGGCGTGGAACGGCGCAAAGCGCGCGGGCGGGCCGCTGTACACGCGCCGCTCAAAAAAGCTCGCCCAGCCATAACGGCGGTAGAACGAGGGCTTGAAGGGGTAGAGCAGCGCCAGTGCGACGCCCTGCTCACGCAGCTCATCAGCCACGTGCCGGAGCAGACTGGCCACATAGCCACGCCGCCGGAACGCGGGTGCGCTAGCCACCCCGCCGATCCCCATCGCCGCCAGTTCCCCCGCGCCGGCCTGCACGCGCATCGGGAGCAACTCCAGCTGGGTGGCCAGCTGCGCGTCGACAAAGAGACCACGTAGCCGCGCCACACGCGCCGCATCGGGGCCGGCGCGATCGAGCTCCACGTTGAACGCGTAGCGCTCCAACGCCACGTACTGGTCGACGTCGTGCTCACCGAGCGGGCGGTAGCTGAGCATAGGTGTGAACCTGCCCTAATCTGCCTTCTCCACCACGATGAAGTAGCTACCGCAGCGCATCCAACCGAAGAGCCAGAGGTCGAGCTCCATCAGCAGTGTGACCGCCAGCAGGGCGAGGTAGACGGGGCTGCCAGGACGCAGCTGGCGACGGATGCGCCGCCGCGCGCGGATCTCGCGGGCAACACCGGCCGCTGAGCCCGGCGGCTGGCTGGCTGCGGGCAGCAGATCGCCACGGTCCGGCACGGCCGCCTCCTGTGCCGGACCGCGGGCCGCTGACGCCCCACGCTTCACCCTGCCCAGGGCCGCCTCGCCCAGCTTCATCAGCACATGCTCGACAAAGGTCGTGAAGAGACTGTTCCAGAAGACCACCCGGACCGGGCGCAGGCCGGCGCGCTCGAAGGCCGCGAGCACGTCGTCCCAGCGCTCCAGGGCCTTGACATGGTCGGACTTGCGGCGCGCCTCACGGGAGAAGTCGTAGAGCCCGGCGCGCACGAACAGGCGCCCCAGGCGCCGGCTGAGATCGATCAGCGGCTGGATGGGCGACGCCTCGCGGGTGTTCGAGAAGGCCAGCATGCGCCCGCCGGGACGCAACACGCGCGCCGTCTCGGCCAGGTACTGGTCGATGACCGCAAGCGGGAAGTGTTCGAGAATATCGATCGCGAAGGCCTTGTCGAAGCTGCCGTCGGCAAAGGGCAAACTACGGGAGTCAGCCCTGGCCAGGGCCACCTCGGCCACCGCCCGGTCGGCGAAGAGCGTGGCCGGATCGCTGCCGACCATCAGGCGCACGCGATCAGCGTTCCAGACCGCGTGCTTGGCCGTGCCGCAGCCGTTATCAAGCACAACATCGCCCGGCTGGAAGCGCAGCAAGCGCCGCAGGGCCCGGTCACGTACCCCGGCCGCCAGCAGCGGCGGCGCCAGCTCGCGATAGTCGAGCTCCTCGGCCAGCTCGGCCTCGTCGGTGACATACTTAGACACGTAGTCATACCGGGCGCCGCGGGGCATCAGATCGACGTAGCCGTCGCGGAAGGGGTAGCAGGTGCCACAGCCGGCGCAGTGCACCCCATCGTCGCTGACGTAGAGCGCCCGCGAGCGGCAGGTAGGGCACTGGAGCAGCGGGAAGAGCGCTCGACTGATCATCGCAACTGCACCTACAGGTACTTCTGCTCCACCTCGCGGGCAAGTAGCAGGTCGAAGAGCAGCAGGAAGACACCCTGCACGGCGATGCCGGCACCAAGACCACGGCGATCGGGCCGGCTGGCAAAGCGGAGCGCCGTGACGAGCCCGGCGGCGATGTAGAGCAGGTCGAGGCCGGCATTGAAGCGCAGGATACGCTCAAACTGCTCCGCCTCGCGGGCGGCGACGGCTTCGTCAAGCTGGTGGGCCGCCAGCGCCTCGGCACGCAGCAGGGCGCGCCGGCGGCCAGCCATGGCCAGCAGCACGTCGATCACCCCCCACGCGACGGCCTGGATGCCGAAGTGGCGCGCCGCACCGCGGAACGGCAGCAGCGCAGTCCCCAGCAGCGAACTGCCGATCCCCCAGGCCAGCAGCGGGCGCAAGGCGCGCCGCTGGTAGACAAAGAAGTTCTCGTGCATAGCCGTCCTATCTTACCCGATCTCGCCGCGCCGTCAATCTGCTGGTCAGGCGCAGGGCCTACCGCCAGTCCAGGCGCAGCGCGTGGCTGGCCAGCGTGCCCGCCCGGCGCGCCCGCAGCCCCAGGCGAGCCAGCGGCGCGAGCAGGCGCCGGTCGGCGATGTGGTCGAGTTGCAGCTGCAGGGCTGCGCGCAGCAACAGGTGGCCACCCCGCGCCCGGGCGGGCACGTGGCGCGCCGCCCAGGCGAGTAGCACGCTCAGGGCAGCCTGAGCTTCGTCCAGGGCCTCGGCGACGAGCGCGCGCGGCGCCTCGCGGGCCACCAGGACGTAGAGTTGCTGGCGCAGGCGCAGGAAGTGCAGGAGCGCGGCGCCCAGTTCCCACTCGGCGCGCTCGGCGACCAGCCCGGCACCGAGCGCCGTCTCCCAGAGCGCCTGGCCACGGGCAAGGTGCTCCACGGCTGCGCGCATCGCCTCCAGGCGGCGCTCGGCTGCGCGCCGGGGCTCAGCGATCGGGTCGAGCACATCGGCAGGGGGGCTCGCCACCGGGTCGAGGCCGGAGCCACTCACCGCGGCGGCCTGCTCCGGGTCACGCTCGAGGGCCGGGCGCCAGGCCTGGGCCAGGGCCGCGTACGCGGCGGCCAGCGCGGAGCCGCTGCCCGGCGCGCGGGCGGCAGCGTATTCCGCCATGGTAGCCTGCGGGTCGGCGGTGGGCGCCCAGGCCAGACGGGCAAAGAGATAGGCGTTGGGCGGCGCCGTGCTGAAGGGCCGGTCGCCAGTCAGCAGCACATGGGCCGCGCCGACCCCCGCCGCGTGGTAGTGGCGCATATCGGCGGCAATCACCTCGGCCAGGGGCGGCGGTGACGACTTGAACAGGATGCCGTCGAGGTAGTACTCAAACACGGCCGGGCCCTGCGCATCGGTCGCGAAGGCCGCGGCGCAGCCGGCGAGCCGTGCGGCCACCCCCGCGTTGGCCGGTGCGTCCATCCCGGCGGCGTAGCTACGCAGCCGCGGCGCAAAGATCGGCATGACCCGCGGATGCGGGCACGTGCGCTGCGGCGGCGCCTCGGTATCGTGGTAGGCCAGGTAGGCCACGCGCGCCGCCGCGCGGGCCTCCGGCAGCGCGGCGGCCAGCGCATTCGCGGCGATCAGCGCCTGGTCGGCCGGGCTGAGCACGGCGCAAGCCGGACAGCGGCACCAGCCGCCCGCCCGCAGGTCGTCCGGCCAGAGGTGGTAGACCTCGGCCTCGGGATAGGCCGCGAAGAAGGCTGCGGCTGTGCGCTGCACGTGGGCGAGGGCCGCCGGATTGCTCACGCAGAAGTTGTGGTCAGGGCTGCGCTGCTGCCCGTCGTGGCGGAAAAGCGCCGGCCGGGTGCGGAACAGCCGCCGCGGCAGCAAGTCGCGCAAATGGTGCCCACCGAGCTCGAGGCGCAGCCCCCGCTCACGGATGCGCGGCAACAATGCGGGGCGGCGCGCGCGCCAGGCGGCCAGGCGGCAGGCGCCCAGCGCTGGCGCCCGGATGGTGGTGTGGATGAAGATCGTATTCAGCCGGTTGCGCGCGGCCCAGGCGATCCAGTCCTCGGCCTCGGCCAGAAAGTGGTCGTGGCCGATGATCAGCCCCCGCTGCGCGATCGCGGGCCGGTCGGCGACCGCCTCCTCCGGCAGGCGCAATGGCAGGCGCCGGGGGACATGCTCCGCGCTGGCGCCCGGCGCGGGCCAGCGACAGCCCAGGGCCTCCAGCAGGTCGTAGACCGCGTAGAGCAGCCCGCGCGGCCCATCACCGCGCAGACTGAACCCGCCGCCATCGGGACCGCGCACAAAGCCGTCACCGGCGGGCCCGTGGCGCAGCGCAATGCGCGGCCCCTGCGCCGCCGCGGTGATCGGCAGCAGCGGGGCGCCCATACGCACAAGCGTGGCCTGAAGCTCCGTGGCGGCAAAGCGTGCCGTCGGCTGCTCGCTCGCCAGTTCGATCACCCAGGCAGCGGTCAATGTGAGGTCCATACGCCCCCGAGGTTGCACCACGGCCACCAGAAGCTACGCCTTCCAGCGCGTGAGCAGGACGCCACTCACGATCAGCAGCGCCCCGGCGGCCTGCATCCAGGTCGGCTGTTCGCCCAGCAGCGGCCAGGCGAAGAGCGCAGCCCCGACCGGAATGGCACAGCCGTAGATCGCCGTGCGGTTCGAGCCCGCCACGCGCACACTGTTGTTCCAGAGCACGTAGGCCACCACCAGCGCGATGGCCGTGGCATAGCCCAGACTGGCCCAGGCGCTCACACCCACGCCCGCCCAGTCGAGGCGCAGCAGGTCCGGCAGACCAGACAGCAACAGCGCCGGCGCCCCGGTGATCGTCGTCCAGGTCGTAATCGCCAGCGGCGAGAGACCCTGCGCCAGGGTGCGCACGCCCAGCGTGTAGATCGTCCAGCACACCGCACAGCCAAACAGCAGCAGGTCGCCCAGCAGGCTCTCGGCGGTGAAATGCAGCTGACCGGCCGCGACCACGAGGGCCACGCCGGCGAAGGCCAGCGCGATGCCGAGAATGGTGTGGCGGCGCAGGCGCTCGATGCCGAGCAGCGCGCCGAAGAAGGCAACCAGCGCCGGGGTGGTGGCGATCAGCAACGAGGCATTGGCCGCCGTTGTGATGCGCAGGCCATAGGTGAAGCCCAGCTGGTAGAGTGTATTGCCGACGATCCCGACCCAGGTCAGCTTCCACATGACACCGCGGGGCAGCGCCGGCCAGCCCTCACGCCAGAGCAGCACCAGCCAGAGCAGCACCGCCGCCCCGGCGAAACGCAGCCCGGCAAAGGCCGGCGGCGATAGCTCACGCAACCCGATCTTCATCACACTGAAGTTCAGACCCCAGATCAGCACCACCGCGATCATCGTCAGGTCGGTCATCGGCAGGCCGAGCCGCACCTGCGTCTCGCCCGCCCGTGTTTGCAAGGCCATGGATCCTCGATTCTTCGCCTATCCCGTAGCAACGTCCGCCGCCCGCAGTGGCAAAGGGGCGGCTGCACTCGGACGCCGGACTAGAATGGAAACAGCAGCGGCACGACGACCAGGCAGAGCGCCAGCACCAGCACCTGCAGCGGCACGCCGGCCCGGGCGTAATCGGTGAACCGGTAGCCGCCGGGCGCCAGCACCAGCGTATTGACTGGCGAGGCGACCGGGGTGGCGAACGCGGTCGAGGCGGCGATCGCCGCCGCCATGAGCAGCGGCTCGGGCGCCACCCCCAGCCGGCTGGCCGCCTGCAGGGCGATCGGCATGATCAGCACCGCCGTGGCCGTGTTCGAGATGAACTGGCTCAGCACGCTCGTCAGCAGAAAGACGCCGCCCATGAGCGCCAGTGGCCCAAAGCTGCCGAACGAGCCGACCAGCGCCGTTGCAATCAATTCGGCTCCGCCGGTTTTCTGGAGCGCCGTGGCCAGCGGCAGCATCGCCGCAATCAGCACCAGGCTTTCCCAGCTCATGCGCGTGTAGACCGTGCTGAGCCGCACACATCCCGTGAGCACCAGGGCCAGCGCCGCCAGCAGCGCGGCAACAACCGTCGGCAGCAGGCTGGTCGCCATCACGCTCAGCATCAGCAGCACGATCGCCACCGCCAGTGGCCAGCGGGGCGCAAGCTGCTGTGCCTCGGCCTCCTCCAGTTCCTCCGGCACGGTCGCGACCACAAAGTCGCCGTAGTAGCGCTGCGCGCGCACCAGCGGCGCCAGCGTTGCGGCGGGGCCGGCCACCAGCAGCGTATCGCCGAACCGCAGTGGCGTATGGGCGTAGTCGCCGTCGAGCAGCTTGCCCAGGCGCTGGACACCGAGCACATGCACGCCAAACCGGTTGCGCACGTCCGCCTCGATGACTGACTGGCCGATATAGCGCGAACGGGGAGTCAGGGCCACTTCGAGCAGCAGCAGGCCCGCATCCGGGTGCAGCGAGGTGGCGGGTGGCACCGGGTCAAGGCCGGGCAGCGTGGCGAGGCGCTCGCCCTGGGTATCGCGCAGCTGCACCTCCAGCAGATCGCCGGCCGCGAAGCGCGTAGCGGCGCTCACCGGCTGCGCCGGACCCGGCTGCGCACGCCCGGGCGGCCAGGCGTGGATGGCCAGCACCGTGACGCCAAAGCGGGTGGTCAGTTCGCTCTCGGCGATCGATCGGCCAATCAGCGGCGACGCTGGCGGCACACGCAGGCGGGTCAGAGCGCCCTCCACGCCATAGGCGCGGATCAGCTCGCTGAGCGGCTGCTGATCGCTGCGTGGCTGGCCCCGGGCAACCGGCTCGACCCGGGCGGGCAGCAGCCGCCGGCCCACACTGGCGAGCAAGACCACGGCCACGCCCAGCACCAGCGCCCCGATCGGCGTGAAGCTGAAGAAGCCAAACGGCGCGCGGCCCGCAGCGACCAGCGCCTCGCTGGCAACGATATTGGGCGGTGTGCCGATCAGCGTCAGCATGCCACCGATCAGCGCCGCATAGCCCATCGGGATGAGCAGCTTCGAAGGGCTCACCCCGGCCCGGCGGGCCACGGTCACAACCACCGGGAGCATGATCGCCACTGTGCCCGTCGAGCTGATAAACGCCGAGAGTGGGGCCACTACCAGCATGGTGGTGACCAGGATGCGCAGTTCACTGGCGCCGGCGATACGGCCCAGCCAGCGGCCCAACGCCTCGGCTACCCCCGTCTGGAGCAGCCCGTCGCCGACGACGAACAGGGCGGCGATTAGCAGCACGGTCGTGTCGCCAAATCCGGCGGTCGCCTCGGCCGGGGTGAGAATACCGCTGAGCACCAGGGCCAGCAGCGCCAGGAGCGCGGTGACGTCAAGGCGAAGCCGGTCGCTGACGAACAGGACGATCGTCGCGGCCAGGATCGCAAAGACCATCCCGATCTCGAGTGTCATGCCGCGTCTAATCCTAGCTCAGCGATGCGCTCCGCCAGGCTCACCAGCGGGGCGTGGTCATCCTCGGTCAGGCCAAGCTCGGCGACAGCCCGCGCGGCGGCCAGCACCGCCGGCCCGCCTGGCGCGGGGCGCTCGGCACAGGCGGACGGGACAGGCGGCGCGGGTGGTACGGGCGGCGCGCACTGCTCCCCGGGGTCCCACAGCGGCCTCTCCCGCCAACGGCGCACCGCCGGCCAGCCATACAGCCGGGCGAGGAAGCGAGCATAGCCCGCAGCCGCCTGCTCCAGGCGATGCTCGCCGGCCACATAGGCCCGTGCCTGTGCGCCAAGGGCCGCCGCCAGATCGGGCCGGCCCAGCAGTAGTCTGCAGTAGGCAAGGATCTGATCACCCTCGGCCGGACCAGGATCGACCTGGGCGGCCACGCCGGGGGGCAACTCGGCAAAGGCGCCCACAGCGCTGACCAGTGTCGGGCGACCGGCGCCGAGCAGCCGCAGCAGGCTCGCGCTGGTCTCGCCGCCAGTGGGGTGGCGCAGGTTGATGCAGATATCGGCCGCAGCCACGTAGGCCTCAAACTGCTCGCGGGGCAGGTAGCCGGTCACCGTCACCGCATCACCGAGGCGCGCGCGGGCAATGAGCCCGGCCAGATCGTAGTTGGGCGAAACACTACCGACCAGCGCGTAGTGCGCAGGGTACCCCTCGGCCCGCAGCGCAGCCAGCGCGCGCAGCGCCGGCTCGACCCGCTTCCAGGCGTTGATGTGGCCAAAACTGGCCAGCAGCACCGTATCGTCGGCCAGAGCGAGGCGGGCGCGGGCGGCAGCGCGGCTCAGCAGCGGCGGCAACGGCACGCCCATAGGGACGACGGCACTGGGCAGCGCGGGGTGCAGCGCGGCCGCCCGCTCGGCCACATAGCGGCTATGGACGATCAGGCCATGGGCCGCGGCCAGCACCGGCTCGCAGCAGGGGAAATCGAAGGCCGCATCGCTGAAGCGCGAGCGGATCATCAGCCGGGCAATATGCCCACCCGGCGCACCGTAGCGCTGCTCCATCGCCCGCACATAGCTCTGGATGTCGCGCTCACGATTGGCGGCATACCAGAGCATAAAATGGTGCAGCACAAAATCGTGGAGCACGATCACTCCGGGCAAACGCTGCGCCGCATGCCAGATCGCCGCGTGGGCCGGGCTGTTGCCCATATGGTAGAGCAGGGCATGGTAGGGGCGGCGCCGCACCTCGCGCGGCAGGCGCCGCAGCGGCAGCACCTCGATCTGCTCGACCAGGCGCCGGTTGCTCGGGCGGAGCCCATCCTCGACAAACAGCACCACCTCGGCGTACTGGCCGAGGTAGGGCAGCAACTCCTCGCTGTAATCGGCGATCCCCGAGGGGGCCGGGTTGACCGGCGAGCAGTAAGCGATGCGGGGTATTTCCATGGCGCGGCTATTCTACCACGCTCCCTGTTGCTCCGCTGCCCGCCCCAGCGCTTGGATCTTCCGCACAAATTCGCGCCGTGCTGATTGGACATCGCTATTGACAGTGCAGAGAGAACATTGTATAGTCCTTAATAATACGCAACCAGTGTTTAACCCTTCCGTGTGCGGTGCGTTGCAGCCCCGCCGGAGGCTCAATGACGGAGCCCGGCGGCGGCTTTTTGCCCCCTCGGCTCATGTGTCCGTTCAATCCGCTCGGGCCCAGCGTAGTACGCCCGACCCGCCTCCGGAGCGCAGCGGCGCGCCACGGGGGCTAGTGACGTATCCGCCGTAATCAGCGGCCAGCATACCAATGGCGCTCGCCTCACCCTCAACGATCGGAGGGGCCGGCGGGCTTTTGTCTTGTAATGAAGCTGGATGAAGGTGAGAGTGATGCAACTCCCTGCGCGAGACGCTCACGGCCTGTACGACCCGCGCTTTGAGCACGATGCCTGTGGGATCGGCTTTGTCGCCCGGATCAATGGCCAGCCCGGGCACGAGATCCTGGTCATGGCACTTGAGGCGCTTGGCAACCTGGAGCACCGGGGCGCCGTCGCTGATGATGCGAAGACTGGCGATGGCGCCGGAGTGCTGACCCAGATCCCGCGCGCGTTAATGCTCCGTGAGCTGGAACGCCAGGGCATGACCGCTGACCCTGCCGATCTGGCGGTTGGTATGTTCTTCCTACCGCAAGACGCGGAGGAATGTGACGCGGCCTGCCGCATCGTCGCCGAGGCGCTGGCCGCCCGTGACCTGCAGCTGCTGGCCTGGCGCGAGGTGCCGGTGGAGATCGCGGCCCTCGGGCAGCGGGCCCGCGACGCAATGCCGCTCATCCGCCAGGCGCTCATCGCGCGCCCCGCCGGCCTCGACGCGGTCGCCTATGAGCGCACGCTCTTTGTGGTGCGTAAGGCGATCGAAGCCGGCTTCAGCCGTGAGGGCATCGCCGCCTATGTGCCCTCGCTCTCCAGCCGCACGATCGTCTACAAGGGCCTCATGCTCGGCAGCTACCTCGCGGACTTCTACCGCGACCTGCACGACCCGAGCTATGTCACCGCGATCGCCGTCTATCACCAGCGGTACTCGACCAACACCTTCCCCACCTGGGATCGGGCTCAGCCCTTCCGTATGCTCTCGCACAACGGCGAGATCAATACCATCCAGGGCAACGCCAACTGGATGCGGGCCCGCCAGGCCGTGCTGCACCTGCCTGAGGATTTCCTGGCCAGCGGCGCCGTCGATGGCCCGGCCGCGTTGACCCCGGTGCTCGATGAGCGCGGCTCCGACTCGGCCATGCTCGACAATGCGCTCGAGTTGCTGGTGATGGGTGGGCGCGATATTCGCCACGCCCTCGCGATGCTCGTCCCCGATGCCTGGGAGAAGGTCGCCGATGTCAACCCCGCACTGCGCGCCTTCTACCAGTACCACGCCTGCCTGGTTGAGCCCTGGGACGGGCCGGCGGCGCTGACCTTCTCCGATGGACGCATCGTCGGCACGGCCCTCGACCGCAACGGCCTGCGCCCGGCTCGCTACGTCGTCACCGATGACGGCCTCGTCATCTCCGGCTCAGAGGTTGGCGCCGTGGGCGTCGCCGAGCACCGCGTCGTGCACAAGGGCAAGCTCGGCCCGGGCCAGATGATCGCCGTCGACACCGCCAGCGGGCGCTTCTTCACCGACGAGGACGTCAAAGCCTACCTGGCCGCCCTGCGGCCCTACGAGGCCTGGGTGCGCCAGCATATGCGGCAGCTTGCCGATCGCCGGCTGCTGACCGCCGAGGCGGCTGCCCCCCAGCCAGCGCCGATCACCGAGCTACAACCGCTGCAGATGGCCTTCGGCTACACCGCCGAGGAGCTTAGCGTGATCCTTAAGCCCATGGCCAGCACCGGCCATGAGCCGGTAGGCTCGATGGGCGACGATACGCCGGCGGCGGTGCTCTCGCAGCTCGAACTGGGCCACCCGCTCTACCAGTACTTCAAGCAGCGCTTCGCCGAGGTCACCAACCCGCCGATCGACTCGCTGCGCGAGGACTCGGTGATGTCGCTCAGCGTGGGCCTGGGTCGCCGCGGCAACATCCTTGCCGAGACGCCCGAGCACGCCCACCTGCTCCAGCTCACCTCGCCGGTGCTCAGCGACGCGCAGCTCGCCGCCATCCGCGCCCAGACCGATCCGGCGCTGCGCACGGCTACGGTGCAGGCCTTCATGCGCCGCGATGAGCACCTGCCGGGCGCCCTCGAGCGCCTGCGCAGCGCCGCCGCCGATGCGGTGCGCGCCGGCGCCACCATCCTGATCGTCAGTGACCGCGGCGTTGATGCCGACCACGCGCCCATCCCGGCCCTGCTCGCAGTCAGCGCCGTGCATCACCATCTCATTCGCACTGGCCTGCGCACCCTCTGTAGCCTGCTCGCCGAGACGGGCGAACTGCGCGAGGTCCATCACCTGGCCTGCCTTGCGGGCTATGGCGCCGAGGCCGTCAATCCCTACCTCGCACTGGCCAGCGTGCGCCAGCTCGCCGTGGAGCGCGAGACGCTCAAGCAGAAGGCCACCAGCGGTGGCGCCGTCGAGAAGCTGCTCGATGACCCACGCTCACGCACCCTGGCCGAAGAGGCCGAGCACAACCTCGTGCAGTCGCTGGAGAAGGGGCTGCTCAAGGTGATGTCGAAGATGGGCATCTCCACGCTGGATAGCTACTGCGGCGCCCAGATCTTCGAGGTCGTAGGCCTCGACCAGGAGCTGGTGGACGATTGCTTCACCGGCACACCCTCGCGCATCGGTGGCATGGGCCTGGCCCGGCTGGAGCACGAAATCCGCGCGCGCCACAGCCGCGCCTACGGCCAGACGGCGCCGGTGCTGCCCCACCCGGGCTTCTACAAGTTCAAGAAAGACGGCGAGTACCACGCCTTCAGCCCCGCCGTGGTCCACGCCCTGCACCGGGCAGTGCAGAACAAGCACGCACTCAACGGCGATAGCCACGACCAGCTCAGCGCCGAGGGCTACGCCACCTACCGCACCTATGCCGACCTGGTCAATGGCCGTCCACCTACCGATCTGCGCGACCTGCTCGAGTTCGTCCCGGCCGGCCCGCCCGTTCCCCTGGACGAGGTCGAGCCGGTGGAAACGATCGTCAAGCGCTTCAGCACCGCCGCTATGAGCCACGGCTCGACCAGCAAAGAGGCGCACGAGACGCTCTCGATCGCCATGAACCGTCTCGGCGCGCTGGCCAACAGCGGTGAGGGCGGCGAGGACGCCGATCGCTTCAAGGACGAGCGCAACAGCCGCATCAAGCAGGTGGCCTCGGGCCGCTTCGGGGTAACGCCCGCCTACCTCGCCAGCGCCAGTGAGCTGCAGATCAAGATGGCCCAGGGGGCCAAGCCCGGCGAGGGCGGCCAGCTCCCCGGCCACAAGGTCAACGAAGAGATCGCCCGCATCCGCCATACCGTCCCGGGCGTGGCCCTGATCTCGCCGCCACCGCACCACGACATCTACAGCATCGAGGATCTGGCCCAGCTGATCTACGACCTCAAGCAGGTGAATCCCACCGCGCGCGTCAGCGTCAAGCTCGTCGCCACCGCGGGCGTCGGCACCGTTGCGGCGGGCGTGGCCAAGGGCTACGCCGACATCATCCTGATCAGCGGCCACGCGGGCGGCACCGGCGCCGCGCCGCTCAGCAGCATCAAGAATGTCGGCGTGCCCTGGGAGCTCGGCCTGGCCGAGACCCAGCAGACCCTGGTGCTCAACGGGCTCCGCGGCCGCGTGCGCGTGCGCGCCGACGGCGGGCTGAAGACGGGCCGCGATGTGGTGATGGCCGCCCTGCTTGGCGCCGATGAGTTCTCCTTCGGCACCGCGGCGCTGGTGGCCGAGGGATGCATCATGGCGCGCGCCTGCCACAACAACACCTGCCCGGTCGGCATCGCTACCCAGCGGGCCGAACTGCGGGCCAAGTTCCCCGGCAAGCCCGAGATGGTCATGGCCTTCTTCCGCTACCTGGCCCAGGAGATCCGCGAGTTGCTCGCCAGCCTCGGCCTGCGCTCGCTTGACGAAGCAGTGGGCCGCACCGACCTGCTGCGCCAGCGTCGCACGGGCATTCCCGCCGCCGATGAGCTCGACCTCTCACCCGTGCTTGGCGCCGCCCGTCTGATCGCCGGGCGCGAGATCCGCCACAGTGGCAAGGGCAACCAGCTCCCCGCCGAGGACAGTCTCAACGACCGCATCATGCAGGACACGCGCGGTGCGCTGGCCGCCCGCGGCCCGGTGAGCCTGAACTATCGCATCCGCAACCGCGACCGCAGCGTCGGCACGCGCCTCGCCGGCGCGATCGGCCAGATCTACGGCGACAAGGGGCTGCCCAGCGGCACGATCACGATCACCCTGCGCGGCAGCGCCGGGCAGAGCTTCGGCGCCTTCAATGCGCCAGGCGTCGAACTGCGCCTCATCGGCGAGGCCAACGACTATGTGGGCAAGGGCATGAACGGCGGCGTGATCACCATCGCGCCTGACACCCAGGCCCGCTTCGCCTGGCACGAGAACGTGATCGCCGGCAATACGCTGCTCTACGGCGCCACCGGCGGCGAACTCTACGCCGCCGGCCAGGTCGGCGAGCGCTTCGCCGTGCGCAATAGTGGGGCAACCGCCGTCGTTGAGGGCGTGGGTGACCACGGCTGTGAGTATATGACCGGCGGTACCGTCCTCATCCTCGGGCCGACCGGGCGCAACTTCGGCGCCGGCATGACTGGCGGCATCGCCTATGTCTTCGATGAGCCTGGCACCTTCGAGCGCCGCTACAACCCGCAGCTGATCGAGTTGCGACCGCTCACCGCCCGCGATGAGGCGCGCATCCAGCAACTCATCCGCCGCCACGTGGAACTCACCGGAAGCCCGCGCGGCGCCGAGATCCTCACCCGATGGGAGCAGTATCGGGGCAGCTTCCGCGTCGTGCTGCCACGCGATGCGGTGGCGCGCATCGAGAATGCCACCGAGGGCACCGAGGAGATCAAGCCCCACGCCGCCCGCGCGGCGTAAGGGGGGCCGCAGCACTGGCGCAGCCAGGGGGGCCGCAGCATTGGCG
>JACAEO010000443.1 GCA_013388805.1 Chloroflexota bacterium | reverse complement strand
TACCAAATCCAGTTGGCAGTTCCGCATTGTCGTTGCCGTCATCGCTCATCGTGACGCCATGTGCGGCAATCTGCAATCCAAAATCTGCAATCGGAAATGGTATGACATGGGGTGGCGCTGGCCCGCCGCCGGCCACCAGATGCTCGGAATGACATGTTGCGTTGTCATGCACTGCCGTGATGAAAACAGCACAGGGGTCTTGCGCTAGCGGCTAGTACTACAGTTGTCGTTCGCGTGACGCGGTGGCCGGCACGCGCACGCCGTCGGCGTAAACGCCTCGGCTCGGTTCGCGAAGGCCACCTCCGTGGCCTCATGAGCCGGCGGAGGTCGGCTTCGCAGGCCCTGGCCCGCGGCTTATGGACTTTGAGGAATTCATCCGCTCTGGCCCGCGCAGGCGGGCTTCACATCCCATAGCCGAGGGCTTCAGCCCCACGGCCAGTTCGGCATACCGGATTAATTTCTCAATAACCATGAGCCGCCGGGCAGGCCGAGGCAGAGCCAATTACAACTGTAGGATTATCGGCTATTTCCACCTTAGAGCGGGCGCCGGGCCGGCACTCCGACGGGCCGCGGGTAGCGTGGGTCGGTTGGCGCCACTTTGCGCACCACCACAAGCGTCCGCGGCTCAATGCCGGGGAGTTCGACGGGCGCCACCTGCTCAAGTGCGCCGCCGAGCAACGCGCACGCGCGGCGGGCAGCCGCTGCCTCCGTTGCCGCCTCGGCGCCCTTAGGGGCCAGCAGCACGCCACCGACGCGCAGCAGCGGCAGCGCGTACTCGGCCAGCACGCGTAGATCGGCAACTGCGCGGGCCGTGACCACATCGTACTGCTCGCGCTCCCGCGGGTCACGTCCCAGTTCCTCGGCGCGCCCAGTGATGACACGCACCTGATCGAGGCCAAGGACCGCCACCAGATGGCGCAGAAAGGCCGTCTTCTTGCCCACCGAGTCGACCAGGGTCAGCGCGAGCGGCGGGCGGAGGATTTTGAGCGGAACGCCGGGAAAGCCGGCGCCCGTACCGATATCGACGAGCGATGCGGGGGCATCGCCCCAGAAGCGGGCGAGCACCAGCGAGTCGAGAAAGTGGCGCACATAGATCGCCTCACGGTCGGTGATGGCCGTCAGGTTCGTATGGGCATTCCACGCGAGCAGTTCGTCGGCATAGCGTGCGAACTGGCGCAACTGATCGGCGCTGAGCGGCAGGCCCCAGCTGGCTACCGTATCGGCCAGGAGCCGGGTGGGTGCGTCAGCCATCGGGCTCGTCGCTCCGATACAACTGCTGCTCGGTGATGTACCGCCGCACGGTCTCGGGCAAGAGATAGCGCACCGGGCGCCCCGCTGCCAGGCGCTGCCGCAGCACCGTACTGGAGAGATCGAGCCCCGGGCCATCGAGCAGCACGTAGCGACCACTCACGGCGGGCAGAGCGGCCTCAAGGGCATCGCGATCGAGCTGGTAGCCCGGGCGCCCGACGATCGCCAGCCGGGCGATGGCAAGGATAGCAGCGACCCGCCGCCACCGCTGCAGGTCACGCGCCGCATCGGCGCCGAGCACAAACCAGAGTTCGACCGCCGGGCCAAAGCGCTGCTGCAACAACGCCAGGGTGTCGGCGGTATACGAGGGGGGCGGGCGGCGGAGCTCGAGGTCATCGGGGACAAAGGCGGGATTATCGGCACAGGCCAGGTGCACCATCGCGAGCCGTTGTTCGGGCCGCGCGCCTGCCGCAGCACCTTTGAGCGGCTGGTGCGCCGCGGGAACGAAAAGTACCTGGTGCAAACCGAGCGCCACGCGGGCCTCTTCAGCGATCGCGAGATGGCCGAAGTGAATCGGGTCGAAGGTGCCACCATAGACGCCCACTCGCCTGGCTTCGCTCATCGGCTCGCCCCAAAGCCGTGTTGATGATCCGGCCTTCACCTCCACAGCGCCACACACCCGGGCTGGCGAACTGGAGCGCTCTGGAGTTGCGGGCCAGCTTGTCCAGCAGGTTTGCGTGATGCCTCAGCGGCCGTTGAGTTCCAGCTCGTAGGCATCCTGGAAGAGATGCCAGACGATCCAGGCCACGTCCTGCCGATCCTCGGCGGTGAGGTCGTCGACGAAGGGCGCAGTAAGCTGTGCGACATCGCCCGGGGCAAGCAGGTAGACGCGGGGACCGAGCGTTGCGTGGAGTTGCAGAGCCAGCGCATTGGCGAGATCGAGCAGGTCGCGCTCGGGAAGCCGACGATCGGTGCTCAGGCTGAAGCCGTTCATAGTGATGACTGGATGGCTGCGCGCTCGGGCTGGCCACTGCGCCGCGGCAGCAGCGCGTTATCGACCAGGCTCTCACTGATATAATCGAGGTAGCCGCGAATATCCTCGTTATCCTCCAGCGAACTGAAGGGCACGGTCGCGCCGCTGACCGTCTTCACCGAAACGCCGATGTCACGGAGTGTCTGATCAATACCCTTCACCAGGCCGCGCATCACGCCGGCCAGTTCTTCCTTCTCCTGGACCGTCAGGTTGGCGAAGCCGATCAGCGCCTTCTCCTGGGCGCGCAGCAGTGTGGCGCGAAGAATCGCGATATCGGCCTGGGTCTGCAACTCATAGCGGCGTACCAGGTGGGCCTGGCGCACCTGCTCGACGAGCTCCTCGCTGGTCACCGGCGTCCAGAGCAGGGCCGGGATGATGATGAAGCCAATAATGCCGATGATCACCTGCTGGAGGATCAGCCCCGTCTCGGCGACCGCCGCCTGGGCCGCCCACCAGGAATACTGGATCTCAAACGAATAGTAGAGCAGATACAGTGCGGCCCCGATGATCACCGTATAGCCAATCGTCCGGGCATTGATCTTCTGGAGCAGCATCCCACCGGGCGACCACGGGATCAAGAACGAGGTCAGACTCGGCGGAGCGAGCACGAGGATGGCGGTAAAGGCGATCGCCACCACCTTGTTGTCCGTCAACTGGCTCTGCACGCCCCACCAGTAGACGGCGGAGCCAGTCATTGCGATCACCGCCAGAATGGCAAGCAGCGTCTTGGCGGAGAACTGCCAGCCGCCGCGCCGTCGTTGCCCACGGATGACGTCCAGGTATCTGCTGCTCACGGCCTGCCAATCCTTAACTATCGCGGTTGTACATCGGGCGATTCGAGCACGTAGGTTTCGATCCAGTCGGTGTAGCCAGCGGCCTGGATGCGCTCAATGAGCGCTGGCGACAGGGCAGTCAACCCGTAGCTGCTGTTAACATGATAGGGCACTTCCAGGGCGGGCAATTCGCGACTCTGCAGCACAAAACGGGCCTGGGCGAGGAACTCGCCGTTGATCCGCCCGAGCACCACGTGCTGCTGGTTGCGCGGATCGTACCACCAGAGATCGCTGCCACCCGTCACGAATGATCGCGGCCCCTCGAAGACCTCCCGGTCACGCTGCTGCTCGCGCCAGCGCGCCTCGTTGCTGCGCTCCACATCGGCCGGCACAGCCAGGGGTGGCAACGCTGCCAGTGGCGGGCTGACGACCACCTCGGTCGGCGCGGGGGTCGGACCCGTCGTTGCCGGATCGGGTGCCAGGCTACCGGGTGCCGCGGGACTGGAGTGTGCTAGCGCGTTGCCGACAGCGGGCGTCGGCGACGTGAGCAGCGCCGGCGGTCGCTGCGGCGCTGGCGCCCCACCCTGCAGCGCCTCCATGCACCCGCTCAGCAGCACGCCACAACAGGCCAGCAGAATGAAGAGCACGAGCCTCCCCCCGACTGGCCACCGGACCAGGCGCCGCCAGCGGAGAGACTCGGAAGTTGCATGACGCACAGTTGCTTACTCACCACTATCCTGTCCTGTGCGTGTAATCGCGGCCACGGCGGCGCGTGCCCCACGGCTTTTGACAATCACAGAACATAATAACATTCTTTTGACCACCAACCAGTGGCCCGACGGTACTGTCCCGGACCAGGACCGTAGCAGCATTGCCGGTCATGGCGCTCGCCCGGGCAGGCAGGCTTGACCATCGACGCGCACCCTGGTAGACAGACGCTCAATCACAGCGAATTGTTGCCTGCCACAGCAATGGGCAGCCGTTTACATTTTGACATAAACACAATTGTTGGAAGTGTAGCACGCTGTCGTGTAAGTGTCAAGAATTGTTTATCAGCTACCAGGTACAGCCAGGTGCCATCGTGGCAGATCCGCGCCGTTGGGGCAAGCCCGAAACCCCGGTTGTCCGGTGGACCTCCGGACAGCCGGATCGTGGGGCAGTGCAGCCGTCCCACAGGGAGGGTTGTATGATCCTCCTGGCACACCCGGGTGCGCGGGCCTCTGGCCCGCATGCGAGCGGGACGCCGGCACCCCTGGCGCAGGAACAACGGCGTTTGCCAGCAGGATCGTTGCATCAGCCCTGGCCGGCTTGCGCCGGCTGCAACGGATGCGCAGGGTCGCTGGTATAATCGGGCCAGCATGGCCGCGACGGGTCTCGTCCTGGTGGCCGGCGGGGAGGCAGTTCGCCGGTCTGAGGAGCAGCGTGATGGCAGAGCAAAGCTGGTGGCGGCGGCTGGTTGCGGCAGTTGATCGCGAGTACGAGCGGCGCATCCGGGCGGCGAGCCTGGTGCGCGAGTATGGCGCTGGCCACCACGCCGGCCACAGCGCGGCGCACGACGACGAGGGCGAGGTCGCCGAGATTGTCAACGTTCCGCCCGGCACGCAGGTAGGGCGCCGCCGCCACCTCGAGGACGAGGGCCAGCCTGACCAGGCGCCCCACGCCTGAGCGCCGGTAACCGCCCTCGCACCACCCGGTATGGGTTCACCCGGCCCCCGGGAGCGAGCGCGACTTGCCTTCCAACGCGCACGAGGGCGGCCTGTCCTCGCACCCGGGCTTGCGGGTTGATCAGCGCGAACCATATCCCCACTTGCGTCAAGCGCAAGCCCATGTTATACTTTTATTGCTTATAAACAAATTCGTTGTTCTTTTTGACAAGAAATATTGCCAGCACGTGTTATAGCTGAGATGCGGAGCTGCATGTGGACCTGAAGCTCAACAAGCCGTTCGGCACCACGAGCAAGACGGCGGACCAGCCGGCCCTGCTCAACCCGGAACGCCGCATCCTCACCTACTGGGCACTTGCCACCCTGGGCGGGCTTGTCCTGCTCTGGGACTGGATCAGTGCCTGGAAGGTGCCCGCCACCCTTCGGGTCCCCGGCCTGCCGATCTACCTGCTCGTGTCCTTCATCCTGAGCCAGTACCTCTACCTGCTGGTTGCCCGCTACGATGGGCGACCAATCCACTGGGGCGCCACCGCGATCTTTGCCATCGGCAACGGTATTGCCGAGACGCTGGCCTTCGCCGCGGTCTATCGCGTCGGCGAAGTGATCGGCAGCAGCGTGGTCGGGCTGGTTGCCCCGAGCATCGCCAGCCTGGCCGGCTTCGCGCTCGGGGTCGGGCTGTTTGTGATCTATGGCGGCCTCATTCACGGCCTCTTCTGGCTGCGCGTGCTCCCGCCCCACCTCGACGACTCGCCCCGCTCCCGGCGGATCCGCGCGTATCGCCCGCTGGCCGAGATCGGCCTGGTGCTCGGCTGGAGCCTCTGTTTCTGGCTGACCCGCGATCTCTGGACGGTCGTCTTCTTCCACACGCTGGTTGACATCGGCCTCATGCTCAAAGTTCGCCCACCGATCTTCGGCGCCCCCGCAGCATAAACCCGGGTCCAGCGACTACGTGACGGGGCGCCACCCAGCGCCCCGCTTGTGATCGCGCGCCGCAACGCGCGACCCTCATGTGCGGCGCTGCCCTGTCGATGCATCCACCTGAGCGCGCCCTCCGTAGTGAGGGGTGAGTGCAAAACCTGTTCAATGGGTTGACGTATCATGTGCACTCACCAGGTTGCGACCGAAATGCCGATCAGGAGGAGTATCGTGAAGCTTCGGAAACTGGCCCTGCGTTCACTTGTTGCCCTGCTGCTGGTGCTGGCGATCGTGCCTGCCGCCTTCGCGCAGAGCGGCACCGCCAAGGTGCGGGTCATTCACGCCTCGCCCGATGCGCCCGCCGTTGATGTCTTCGTGAACGGTGACCGCGCGCTCACCAATGTGCCCTTCTTCACCGCCAGCGACTATCTCGACCTTCCGGCTGGCACCTACCGCATCCAGGTTGCCCCGACCGGTCAGCCGGCCAGCGCGGCCGTGATCGATGCCAACGCCACGATCGCCGCCGGCAAGGCCTACACCATCGCCGCCACCGGCCCGGTTGCTGCGATCAAGCCCACCGTGATCGAGGACGACCTGCGCGCCCCCGCCGCTGGGAATGCCAGGGTGCGCGTGTACCACTTCTCGCCCGATGCCCCCGCCGTTGATGTCAAGCTCGCGGGTGGCGATACCCTGATCTCGAGCCTGGCCTTCCCTGATGCCAGTGGCTACCTCGAGGTGCCCGCCGGTAGCTATGACCTGCAGGTGACCCCGGCCGGTGGCAGCGCGGTGGTCATCGACCTGCCCGGCACGACGCTTGAGGCTGGCAAGATCTACAGCGTGTTCGCCACCAACGTGGTCGCCTCGATCACGCCTGAGGTGGCCGTGACTACGCCCGCCGCTACGCCGAGCACCCTGCCTGCCACCTCCGAGGGTGCCAGCGCACCGCTGGCCCTGGTGGGCGCGCTGGCCCTGGGGCTGATCGGCGCCGCGCTGTTCATGCGCCGCCGCGCCGCGCTCTAGTACGATTGCAGATTGCAGATTTGCGATGGTAGATTGGGCGCGGCGCATCTGGACACGGTCGAGGTCGCGGTGATGCCCGAACAGGTCGCCTGGAACTGCACTAGCAATTCGACGGTGAGGCCGCAGCATGGGC
>JACAEO010000442.1 GCA_013388805.1 Chloroflexota bacterium | reverse complement strand
TCTGATGCGGCTGCCAGCCCAGCTTGATATCGGGCCATACACGATTCATCTCGATGTCCTCACAGCGCGGGTGCTCCGCCAGCGGCAGCGTATCCGGCGCTGGAGCGTCGTGGCGCTCAGCCTGACGGTGAGTATGCTCATGCTCGGCGCGCTGGCCTGGGGGCTGGTTCCCTGGCTGCATGGCACCGGCGCCGTCGCACTGGAGCCATATCCTGCTGATGCCGTCGTGACGATTGACGGCCAGCCACTGGAGGCGGAGGGGAGCCTGCTGACCCTGCGCAGCGGCGTCCATACCCTGGCGGCCCAGCGACCAAACACCTTCCCGGTTTCCGTTGACTTCACGGTCACGCGTGAGCAGACGGTGACGCTCACCCTGCCGCCATTGCGCCCGATTCCTTCTGTCCAGCCGGTGACATTGCCGAGCCCAGCCGCGACCTGGCAGCAGATCGCGGCTGATGCGAGCGGTGGCTGGCGGCTGAGCGCTCGCGCTCCAGCCAGCACGAGCGTCCAACCGGGCTGGGGGCCATCAGCCGCGGCCGCCGGCATCCGTTCATTGCTGCATCTGGACGCCGGTGGGCTGACCCGCCTGAGTGTGTTGGAGACCTACCCGGTCGCTGATGAGCTCATCACGACTGCCGGGGAGCGCTACTGGGCGACCTGGGAGACCCGGCAACCAGCGACGCCGGGTATCGCCGGGTTCTTGACGATCACGACGCCCGGTGGCACGCAGGTCATTTCAACCACCCAGCCGGTACGCGGCCTCTGGTGGGCGCCGAATGGGCGGGCGCTGCTCGTCGCACGCGCTGATGAGCAGGGTCAAGCGCTCTGGCTGCTTGATCCAAGGGCGCGGCGAACCATTGATGAGTCTGCGCTGATCACCATCCCCGGCGCGGTGCAGAGTGTGCATTGGCAGCCGGATGGCCTGGCGGCAGTGGTGATCAGCGCGACCGAGCCGCCGACGCCGACCCGGCCGCCGACGGGCACCCTGCCCGCGACGCCGACGATCGCGGCGACTGAGCATGCGCCGACATTCCCGACCCGTAGCGCGGTGCTGCTGCGTCTGCCGAGCACTGGCCGTGCCGAGGCCACCCGTCTGCGGGCGCCGCCGAACATGGCTGGCGGCGCGGTCCTGCTGGCCTGGTCACACACCGATCTCTGGTGGGGCGCGGATACCGGCCTGGGCCTGGCGCTCGATCGCATTACGCTGGCCGATGGCGCCAGCACGCGTTTGGGTGCCCTACCGGCTGAGATCGTTGCGCTCACGGCGCTGCCGGACGCCACCCTGCGTATGGTGCTGGCCCAGCCGGACGGCAGTCTGACCATCGCGCGCTGGCCGGAATACGAGACCCTGTTCACCATCCCGACGATTCAGCTTGCTGCTGGCGGCCTCCGCCCCGGCGGTCTCTGGGCCGGCCGCGACCTGCTGGTGGTTGGCGGGTCGACCGCGCTCTGGTATGTGCAGATCGAGCCGGAGGCGCTACCATGACGATCCAGCGCGCATTGGCTTTCGCATCGACCACGGTTGCAGGGACGCTGCTGTGCAGTGGTGGGCTGCTGCTCCTGCATCCAGGCGACCCTGGCCTGATCGCGATCACGGTTCAGCTCCTGCTGCTGCTGGTCATGATCAGCCCACTCTGGCTGCTGCGCCCGCGACTGGCAGCGTCGCCCTTGCCGACACCACCGTGGGGAAGGCAGCGGCGTACGGCCCCTCCGGCAGCGAAGGTCCACCCGGTTGCGCGCTGGATGCTCATGCGGCTGCGGTTCCGGGCGGCGCTGATCGACACGCCGCCGGCGCCGCCAGCACGGCCGACACCGCCACCGAAGCGACGTGTCGTCGCGAAGGCTGCGCCACCGCGTGTGAACCCACGACGCCTGCGGATGCTCTTCCGACGCCCGGCGCTCACGCTCCCGTTGCCGACGCTCGACATCGAGTTTGTCGCGCCGGGGCGGCGGACGGTGCACCAGGTGAACGAGCCAGGGATGCAGGCGCACCTGCTCCAGTGCGCCGAGTCGGTGCTGCGGGCTACCCTTGAACCGCCATGGCCAACCGTGCTGGCGCTGCACGATCAGCCGCGCCAGCTCACGCTCCAGTTTGCGACCGCGGCGCTGCTGACCACCGCGCAGCAGCGCGCCGTCGTCGATGGCCTGCGCCAGCAGGGCGTGCTCGCGACATGGAGTGATGTCGCCAGCCTGACGGTGCGGCGGGAGGCGCTGCAGCGCGAGCCATCAAAAGTGCTGCTCGACAGCAATACCCTCTGGGTTCCGGTGGTGGCCCAGCGCCAAACCACCACCTGGTGGCCGCTGCCGCGCCACGAGCACCTGTTGCTGGCCGGCCACAGCGCGACGCCACTGGCCGGAATACTCCAGCGAGCGAGTGAAACGCCGCTGCTCATCCACGACCCGGACGGTCGGCTCCGTGATCAGGCAGATCAGATCGGCCGCCTGGTTGCCCAGCAGGATGCTCTGAATCAGGCGCGCCGGCTGCAACTCCAGTATCGCTTCACCCACGAACGGGCCACCGTGCGCCCGGACTGGAGGCCGCCGCTCTGCCTGGTCGTCGCGCCAACCGAGCCGATCTGGCCGGAGGTGCAGCCGCTGCTGGCGCCCGAGAGCGGTGTGCAGGTCGTGCTGATCCTCGGTGATCTGCCGCCGATTGCGCCGCTGCGTGCACTGTGCTATCGGCTGCCGGTGATCGAGATCGCCCAGACGCTGACTCCGCCGCTGCCGGAGACCTTTCGCCCGGCGGGCGTGCCTGCGCCGCGCCCTGGTCAAGTGGTCGCCTGGATGCGCGGCGGCAGCGTCTGGTGGCGCGGTCGTGCCCCCGAGATCCAAGATGAGGGAGAGTCGCTGTGACGAATCATACCGGGCGCGGCCCATCGCCCTCGCGCATTCCGCCACGCCTGAGCGGCCCACGCTGGCACGGCGATCCCGATCAGCGCCCGCCGACCGACGCCGAGCATACCCGCCAGCGGCGCAAGCAGCGGACGCTCGTGCGCTTCTTCGGCATGCTGGCCTTCCTGGCCGTGTTTGCCTTTGTGGTTACACCGATGCCGCTGCTGCTCGCCCTGCGCGACGTGACCGGCCAGCTTGCTCGGCCCGCGGCGATGGCCGGCTGGTGGCTTCAGCTGAGCTTTCCATTCCTCCGGATTGGCCTCCTCGTCGCACTGAGCTATCTGCTGCTGCATCTGAGTATCGGCCTGATCCTGCTGCACATCCAGCAGCGCCGACGCACCCGACAAGAGCTCGCGACCTTCCACATCGACCTGGCGCGCAGCGAGCAGACCGAGCTGGGACGCGGCGTTGATATCTTCGCGGGCATCGGCGAGCTGCTCTCGGCTGCTGGACGGCTGACTGGCAACGAAGACATGCTGGTCTTCGCGCTGATCAACCACGCCGATGACCACCGCGTGCGCCTGGCGATCCGCGGATCGGCCACCACCCCCGCGCAACAGGCGACGCTGCAGGCGGTGCGCAATCTGGTGAGCGGCGCGGCGCCGGGGACGACTACCCAGCCCGCCGGCGATGACCTCCTCGCACAGATCGGGAGCGCGGCGGCGGTACAGGACGGTTTCGTCGGCTCGGCCGACTTCGTGCTGCTGCGTAGCCCGTCCTACCCGCTCAAAGACCTGGCAATGTTCATCGGCAGCGACCCGCTTGGCCCGCTCGCGACGGCACTCGATCGCAAAGACGGCGTGCGCTACACTGCGATCGAGCTGATCGTCCGCGCCATGCCGGCGAAGGAAGACTGGCGCGCGCCGCTGCGCGAGCAAATTGGCGCGATCCAGGGCAGCGTCAACCCGGAAGACATCGCCGCGTATGACGCGCTGCTGCGCAAGGTCGAGAGCTACGGCTTTGACGTAGTGGTGCGCTGCATCGTGGTGGCGGAGAGGAAGCAGACGGTGATCCAGCAGTTGCGCGAGCTGCACCACGCGCTGCGCACCTTCAGCCGGCCGGCCGGCAGCGCGCGTCAGGGGCTGCTCCGGCGTGGCGGTCGTCTGCCCAACCGTAGCAGTGGGTACGCGGTCACGCCGCTGATGCCGGTGGCCACTGGCAGTGCACCGCTCCCCGGCTGGGGGTGGCGGCTCATCACCTA
>JACAEO010000024.1 GCA_013388805.1 Chloroflexota bacterium | reverse complement strand
GTTGCGGTGCGCCAGCTTCGCTGGTGCACCGCAACGCCAACAACATACCCCCCTCTCCCAGGCTGGAAGAGGGGCAGGGGGCGAAGACCAGACATTACCCGCATAGGGTATACTACGGCTGGGCAGCGCCTGCGATCGCTCCCTGGCCCTGCCCGCAAGGAGGGGCTATGTGGCTCATACTCAGGCAAACCGTGCTGCTCCTCACGCTCGTGTTCGCCCTGGTCGGCGTAGCTGTCCCCCGTGCCTATGCCCACGAGACGCAGCGTGGCTGGTCGCGGGTCGCGGGCATCCCTGGCGATGTGGTGCTGGAGGATGTGGTGATGGCCGGGCCGGCGGTGGCCTGGGCCGTCGGGCGGCACGAGCAGGGGCCGCCCGGGGTCGTCTATCGCCTCAGCCTGGTGCAGGATCGCTGGCAGGTCGCGCGCGACGCAACCTTCGACCAGGAGCTCTTCGGCGTGGCGGCGCTTGATGCCGAGCGGGTGGTGGTTGTCGGTGCGGCGGGGCTGATCGCACGGCGCGACGTCGGTGGCGCCTGGACGAGTGAGCGCTCCGGCAGCCCAGAGCTGCGACTGAGCGCCGTCCAACTGTTCGACGACGGGCGCGCCGGATGGGCGATGGGCGCTGTGCAGCGCGATGGCAGGCGCCACGCAGTAGCGCTGCGCTTGAGCGACGGACGCTGGACGGAGGCCATCATCGAGGACCCGGGGCGGGACAGCTTCGTGGAGGCGATCCATTTCGCGCCCGGCGTGGGCTGGGCAGTCGGGAGCCATATCTGGGGTCTGCGCGGTAACCGCTGGAGCCTGGCCAGCGAGCTCGCGTTCTGCCGCGCTGGCGGTTGTGAGCAGCGGCTGAGCGGGGTGCGGGCGATCGACGCCGAGCGCGCCTGGCTGGTCGGCACACGGCTCTTCCTGTGCATGTTCTGTGAGGATCAGATCGTGCTCGGCCGCCACGATGCGGGCGGCTGGCGCGATGCCTTCCCTGAGGGAACGGCGGCGCTTCTGCCGCCGCTCGTGCCCGGCCACTACGACAGCGCCACGCTCAGCGGGCTCGCCTTCGCCGGCGCCGACGACGGGCTCGCGGTGGGCTGGCGGCGCTATCAGGACGAACGCTACGACTTCGCCATCGAGGCGTTTGCCCTGCGCTATCGCCGCGGCACCTGGAGCTACGAAGCCCTGGGGCAGCGCATCGTGCCAGGCCAGGTCGCGATGGCCGACCCGAGCCACGCCCTGGTTGTCGGCTACGGAGGGTTGCTGCTCAGCTACGGCTATGGCGAGCAAGGCGCGCCGCCGCCGGAGGTTCCCAGCCCGGCCCAACCCGTCGCCGACCCCGGACAGCCGGGGGTGCGCTACTTTGCGCCAACAGGCCATACGCTGCGCGGCGCCTTCCGCTGCTACTGGGAGGCCAACGGCGGCCTCGAGCGTTTCGGCTACCCCCTGACCGAAGAGTTCTCCACCGTCAGTGCCGAGGACGGCAAGACCTACACCGTGCAGTACTTTGAGCGCGCGCGCTTCGAGGCGCACCCGGAGTACCAGGGAACACGCTATGCGGTGCTGCTCGGTCTGCTCGGGCGCTGGGTGACGGCCGGGCGCGCGGACGAGGCGCCATTTCAGCCCATCGGTCCGCCCGATACGGCCGACGCGCACTACTTCCCGGAGACGGGCCACCGGATCGCGCCGGAGTTCGCCGGCTTCTGGCAGGCAAACGGTGGCCTGCCGATCCACGGCTACCCGATCAGCGAGCCCTTCACCGAGGTCAACGCCGCCGATGGACTGCCCTACCTGGTGCAGTACTTCGAGCGCAGTCGCTTCGAGTACCACCCCGGGGCCGGCGGGGCGCCCGGTACCGTGATGCTCGGTCTGCTCGGTAGCGAGTATCTGCGGGCCGCAGGCTGGCGCTGAGCCGCCCACCACCAGGAGACCGTCACGCTCGCCAAATCTTCACCGGTTTCACATCACTTCTACATCGGGACTGAACATCGGGCGGTTATCCTGGCAGATGAAACGAACTGCAACCACCGATCAGTGAGGTCCCCCAATGGCAACTCAAACCAGACCGCTCAGCCGCAGCATCACCAACCTGCTGCTCGACACAGCGAGTTTCGTCGCCTTTCTGCTCGTCACCGCACCCCATTTCACCGGCATGGCCATCCACGAGTGGCTCGGCGTCGCCCTCGCCGGGGCCTTGATCACCCACTTGCTGCTCCACTGGAACTGGCTGGCCTCGGTGACCCGCCGCTTCTTCAGCGGGGCCACCTGGCGCGCCAGGCTCAACTACGTGCTCAATGCGCTGCTGTTCGTGTGCTTCACCGTGGCCCTGTTCACCGGCCTGATGATCTCCGAGGTGGCGCTGCCGTTGTTCGGCATTCAGCTCGGCCACGACAGGCTGTGGGAGCAGTTGCATCGCCTGGTCTCCGACGCCTGTGTCATCCTGATCGGTCTGCACCTGGCCCTCCACTGGAACTGGATCGTCAATACCAGCCGGCGGCTCTTGCGCCGTTGGCGTCCCACACCGACCGTCGGTCACGAGGTGACACCATGAAGATTGTGTTTCGGACCCTGGCCATCCTGGTGGCGGCCCTCGTCGTCGTCGCGGGCGTGTACGCATTCAGCGCGTCGGGCCTGGCGCAAGGGCTACGGGCCGGCGGCCCTGGTCGGGGCGACGTCGCCCGTGAGGGCGGGCGACCGCCGGCTTTTGCCGCCCCAGAGCAGCCAGACGGCCCGCCGGCTGGCCACCGCGAGCACAGGGGCTTCGCAGGCCACGGCGAGCACGAGGGCCACAGCCCAGGCATGTCCGGTCTGATCGAGGTGGGCAAGAACCTGGCGATCGTCACCGGGATCATCACCCTGATCGCCCTCGGCGCACGGCTGCTCCGCCTTGACCGGCGCAAGAGCCGTGAGGACCGCAGCCCTGGCGAGGTGCCGGGGGTGTGATGACGAACTGGGCCTGCTGGCCCGCCAGTTCAACACGATGAGCGCCGACCTGCAGCGAGCCACCGAGCTGCGCCGGCGGATGACGGCCGATCTCGCCCACGACCTGCGCACGCCGCTGACGGTGATTGCGGGCTACCTGGAGGCGCTGCGCGACGAGAGCCTGCGCCCCACGCCCGCCCGCTTCGCCGCAATGCACGACGAGACCCAGGTGTTGCTGCGGCTGGTGGAGAACCTGCACACGCTGTCGCTGGCCGACGCCGGCAAACTGGTGCTCAGGCGCCAGCAGGTCGAGCCGGCGCCGGGGGGGCCCGCCCTGTGGGCTGACGGCGAGCAACTCCTGCGTGTCCCTGGCAACCTGGTGAGCAATGCGCTGCTTGCCCTCACCCCCCTCCCCCCCTCTCCCAGCCTGGGAGAGGGGGGGATGTTGTTGGCGTTGCGGTGCGCCAGCGGAGCTGGCG
>JACAEO010000412.1 GCA_013388805.1 Chloroflexota bacterium | reverse complement strand
GGGGCAAAGCCCACCTTCGTGGGCTAAACAGGCCACGCAGGTGGCCTTCGCAAGCACTAGCCGAGGCGTTTACGCCGACGGAAACGGGTCATCTGCCGAAATACAACTGTAGTACTATCAGCTTTCCTGATCGTGACCTGATCTGGAAACTCGAGCGCGAACACAAGATCTTCAAGGTCGTACGGCAAGAAGCGAAAGAGAAGATGGCCAGGCAGGAGGCGCTGAAGGCACGCGCTGCCGCTGAAGACCAGGTCGCCGGCACGAAGACCCGAGCGCGCATCGAGGTTGCAGGTGAGTTTGGTGAGAAGCGTTTCCTGATTCAGCTGGAGGACCTGATCAAGGATCGCCCATACGATATTGTCCACATGCGCCTCGAGGTGCCAACCATCAAAGGTGCGATGGAGCATGCGCCGTCATTCATGAGCTTCGAAACCACGTCGACTGAGCAGGAGGATATTCAGGCCTTTCTGCAGGAGGTACGTGATCTGGTTCGACGCAATAGTCTTGTGCTGATTCGTGAAAGTAACGCATAGCCAGGGAGGTAATCCATGGCGAATCAGGCAACGGTTCGTGCCCCCTCCCGACCAGCCGGAGTCGCCCGCCAACTGTCGGTACTCGATCGCTACCTGACGCTCTGGATCTTCCTCGCGATGGCGCTCGGCGTGGCGCTTGGCTACTTCTTCCCCGCGGTTGAAGGCTTCATCAATCGCTTCCAGGTCGGCACCACCAACATCCCGATCGCGATCGGCCTGGTGCTGATGATGTACCCGCCCTTCGCCAAGGTCAAGTACGAAGAGTTGGGCGAGGTGTTTCGCAACCGGCGCGTGCTGGGTCTCTCGCTGATCCAGAACTGGGTGATCGGCCCGCTGCTGATGTTTCTGCTGGCGATCACCTTCCTGCGCGACTACCCGGAGTATATGGTCGGCCTGATCCTGATCGGTCTGGCGCGCTGCATTGCGATGGTGATCGTCTGGAACGAACTGGCAAAGGGCGATACTGAGTACGCTGCCGGGATCGTCGCTTTCAACAGTGTCTTCCAGGTGCTGTTCTACAGCGTCTATGCCTGGGTGTTCATCACCCTGCTGCCGCCTCTGTTCGGCCTGGAGGGCAGTGTGGTGCAGATCGGCATCGGTGAGATTGCGCAAAGCGTCTTCATCTATCTCGGCATTCCGATGATCGCCGGCTTTCTCACCCGCTTCGTGCTGCTGCGCGCCAGAGGGCGCACGTGGTATGAGCAGCAGTTTGTGCCGCGCATCAGCCCGCTGACGCTGATCGCGCTGCTCTTTACGATCGTGCTGATGTTCAGCCTGAAGGGCGAACTGATCGTGCAGATCCCGCTCGATGTGGTGCGCATCGCCATCCCGCTGCTGCTCTACTTCGTGATCATGTTCCTGATCAGCTTCTGGCTGGGCCACCGCATTGGCGCCGACTACAGCAAGACAACGACCCTGGCCTTTACCGCGGCGAGCAACAACTTTGAACTGGCGATCGCGGTGGCGGTGGCGGTCTTCGGCATCAGTTCGGGCGCGGCCTTTGCCGCCGTGATCGGCCCGCTGGTCGAGGTCCCGGTGATGATTGGCCTGGTGAACGTGGCCTTCTGGTTCCAGCGCCGCTACTTCGCTCACGAGGTGCAGCCGGCTGCGCCCGTGGTGAGCGCCACCGCCGCGGCCGCCTGCCCGCCGCCAGTGGGCGACCCGGGGCAGCGTACACCAGAATAACGGTAGATTTCGCCTAATCCTACAGTTGTAGTTCGTATGCCAGAGCCCTTGTCATTCCGAGCGCAGCGAGGAATCTTCCCTCCTCGTGGCTGGAAGACCCCTCGCTACGCTCGGGGTGACAACCAGCTCCAGCCTACCAGTCAAGACAACGTACAACTGTAGTACTATACCCGCATCGAGAACCTGTTGCTGGCATGGACGGTCTTCGACACGTCGGCGCTCGTCGTGCTCGAGGCGGCACGGGGGGTACGCGACCATCACCTCAACTACTGGGACGCCCAGGTCTGGGCGACGGCCCGGCTCTTCCAGCTGCCAGTTGTGCTGAGCGAGGACGTTGCCCCCGGCGCAACCCTTGAAGGCGTTCGCTTCGTCAATCCCTTCGATGCAGCGTTTCAGCTGGCCGACTGGTTCTGAACCCATCCCAGGAAGCACTACCGCATGCCCGATGACCGTAGCGGAAAGCCAGATCAAGGAGTGCTCCAGCGTGACCGACAATAAAGTCATCTACTCGATGTACCGGGTTGGCAAGGTCATCCCGCCCAACCGCGAGGTGCTGAAGGATATCAGCCTCTCCTACTTCTATGGCGCCAAGATCGGCGTGATCGGCGCCAATGGCTCGGGCAAGAGCACCCTGCTGCGCATCATGGCCGGGCTCGATACTGATTTTAACGGCCAGACGACCATGGCCCCCGGCTATCGGATTGGCCTGCTCGAGCAGGAGCCGCAGCTCGACCCGGGCAAGACGGTGCGCCAGGTGGTCGAAGAGGGTGTGGCCGCGACCGCCGCGTTGCTCAGACGCTATGACGCGATCGCCGAGCGCTTCGCCGATCCTGACGCCGACTACGATGCGCTCGTCGCCGAGCAGGGCGAGTTGCAGGAACAGATCGACCACCTCGATGCCTGGGACCTCGACAGTAAGCTCGACCTCGCCATGGACGCCCTGCGCTGTCCCCCCGGCGACACACCGGTGAGCGTGCTCTCCGGCGGCGAGCGGCGGCGTGTCGCCCTCTGCCGGCTGCTACTCC
>JACAEO010000420.1 GCA_013388805.1 Chloroflexota bacterium | reverse complement strand
TCTGCCAGCTTCGCTGGCAGAACCTGCCAACACAACAAAGCGTTCATCCTTCCGTGTGGGTGAGCGGCACGGCCGCAGCCCGTAACGTGATGCGTATGGGCGGGGCTTGCCCCAACGCCGTCGCACACGCCCGGAGACTGGGCGGAGCGGTTGACGCTCGTGGGATGGATCTCTATACTGAAGAGCGCCAACCCATCGGCGCGGAAGCAGATCGTACGTTATGTCACCTTCACCCGGGCAAGCTCCCGTCGCGGCCAGCGCACCCGAGGACGCCACGCCCTGTGCCACGGCGGCCCCGCTGGTGGGGCCAGCGCAGGCGGCGACGGGCGCGGCGCGCCTGCGCCAGCTCACACTGGTGCTGAGCAGCGGGGTATGCGCCGCACTGGCCCAGTATGTGTGGCTGCAGCGCGGCGCGTTCTCGTGGTTGGCGCTGGGCCTGGCGCTGCTGGCAACACTGACGGTCGGCGCCGCCTTCCACGGCCAGCGCCCCTGGTTCCTGCGAGGCCAGGCGCCCGGCGAGCGCCGCCAGGCGGCGACCACGCCGCCCAACAACGCCTGGCAACACGGGCTGCTGCTCGCCGCGCCCCTGCTCATGCTGCTGGTGCTGATCAACCTCGCGCGCGACCGGAGCGTCGATCCGCCCCCCAATCTCAGCTGGAGCTTGCTGCCCTGGACGGTGGCGCTCGCGTGCTATCTACTGGCCCTGGCCGCGCCCCGCTCGCCGCCGGGCCGCTGGCGGCTTACGGCCAGCGCCATGCTCGTGCCGCTCGCCCTCGGCAGTTGCGCCCTGTTGCTGCGCGTCTGGCAGCTCGACGCCATCCCGCCCACCCTGAGCGGCGACGAGGGCTCGCAGGGCCGCGAGGCGCTGAAAGTGCTGGCGGGCCAGATCCGCAACCCCTTCAGCACCGGCTGGCTCGGAGTACCGACGCTCAGCTTCTACCTCAACGCGCCAACCATCGCCGTCCTGGGGCCGACCGCCACGGCGCTACGCCTGCCCTGGGCCCTGGTGGGCACGGCCACCGTGCTCGCTGCCTATGCGCTGGTCGCGCGGCTGCACGGGCGCACCCTGGCACTGATCAGTGCGGCCCTGCTGGCAGGCTACCACTATCACATCCACTTCTCGCGCCTGGGCTCAAACCAGATCGCCGATGGCCTCTTCGCCACCCTGACCCTGCTCTGCCTCTACCGGGGCTACGACCGGCGCAGCCAGTTCGACTGGGCCCTCTGCGGCACGCTGATCGGCGTCGCGCAGTTCTTCTACGCCGGCGCGCGCTTTGTCGCCGTGCTCGCCGCGGCAGTGGTGCTGTTCCTCGCGCTGCGCGATGGGCGGCGCTTCTGGCGCGAGCAGGGCTGGGGCGTGGCCGCTATGCTCGGCGCGGCCCTGCTCAGCGCGGCGCCGATGATCCAGTTCGCGCTACGCTTTCCCGCGGAGTACAACGCGCGGCTTAATGAGGTTGGTATTTTCCAGAGTGGCTGGCTGGCGCGCGAGCAACCGATCCGCGGCCAGGGCGCGCTACCGATCCTGCTTGACCAGTTCTGGCGCGCGGCGCTGGCCTACAATGCCTACCCCGATCGCACCGTCTGGTACGGCGCGCCCTGGCCACTCTTCGACCTGGCCCACGGCGCGCTGTTCATCCTCGGCCTCGGCTTCGCTGCCACCCGGCTGGGCGACCGCCGGCTCTTCCCCCTGGTGGCCTGGTGGGGCGGGGCGGTGATCATGGGCGGCATGCTCACCGAGAGCCCGCCCTCAAGCCAGCGGCTGATCACCACCGCCATCCCGGCGATCTGCTTCGTCGCCCTCGGGCTGCTCCTGCTGGTCCAGGGGCTCGGCCAGAGCCTGGGGCCGGTGCGCCAGCGCCTGTGCGTGCCCGTGCTCGGCCTGGCGACGGCCGCGTTGATCGCGCTCAGTCTGCGCTCCTACTTCGTCAGCTACACCCCGCTGCGCGTCTACGGCAACGCCAACGCCGTCCTGGCAACCGAACTGGCCCACTACGCCAACCAGCGGCTCCACCCGGCGAGCCGGCTGATCTTCTTCGGCTGGCCACGCATGAGCGCCGACTTCGGTACCATCCCCTACCTCGCCCCCCAGCTCGAGCGCGTCGATCTGCTCGAACCACTGAGCGCGCCACCGCCGCGCAGCCTGGCCCCGCCCGACCGTGACGCCGTCTTCGTCTTCGTACCCGAGCGGGCCGGCGAACTGGAACTGGTGCGCGCAAGCTTCCCCGGCGGCACGCTTGAGACCGTACCCTCACCGCTGGATGGCGCGGTGCTCTTCAGCGCCTACCGCGTGCCCCGTAGCCTGCTCGGCCCATCGCCGTAGTTACAGCGCAGTACTGCCCGGCTGACCCCCATCACCCGCCACGCTGCCCGGGTCTGCCCGCAAACCCGGAGGAATTCCTCGTACAATAGTGAACAAACCTCCCCCTACAAGAAAGAGGCCTCATCTAACCGGGTATTACCCGTTGCATATGATTGCATGACGAACTATACTTACGATGACCCCGCCGTGGGACGAGTACAGGCTCCCGCCCTCAGATGACACATCATCCGGTGCGCGCGTGCGCCCGGAATTACAGCGGGTATGTAGCGGAAGGAACAGGCCGATGACGACCCTGGACACCGACACGCTGGAGATGGTGCTCACGACGCTGCGCGACTACGCGGCCAAGCAACTCAAGCCTGAGTACCTTCGTGAGCTGGACGAACGCGACGAGTTCCCCCACGACGTCCTCAAGGACCTCTACGATCCGGAGAAGTTTGGTCTCCACCTGATCTTTATCCCTGAGGAGTACGGCGGCCTCGGCGGCGGCGCCTACGATGTCTACCGCGTCTCGGAGCAGATGGCCCGTATCGATCTGGGCATTGCCACCGGCGTGCTGGCCACCTTCCTCGGCACCGACCCGATCGTGGTCGGTGGCACCGAGGAGCAGAAGGCCCACTGGATGGGCCGCATCGCCGCCGAGGGCCTGCTCGTCGCCTATGGCGCCACCGAGCCCCAGGCCGGCTCCGACCTGGGGACACTCACCACCCGGGCAGTGCCCGTGGAAGAGGACGGCCGGATCATCGGCTACAAGATCACCGGTCGCAAGCAGTGGATCTCCAATGGTGGCGTTGCGAAGCTCTACACCATTCTGGCCAACGCCCCCGGCGGCCCGACCTGGTTCGTGATGGAGGCCGGCCAGCCGGGCTTCAGCTACGGCAAGCCCGAGGACAAGCATGGCATTCGCGCCTCGAATACCGCCGCGCTTTTCCTCGACGAGGTCTTCATTCCGGTCGAGAACCTGGTGGGCGGCGTCGAGGGCCAGGGTCTGGCTCAGGCCCAGGCGGTGTTCGGCTACACGCGCCTGATGGTCGGCTCGTTCGGCCTCGGCGGTGGCTGGGCCGCGCTTGAGCGGGCCATCCGCTACAGCCAGACCCGCGTGCAGGGCGGCGGGCTGCTCTCCACCAAGCAGGCCTACACCCACAAGCTGCTCGTGCCGAACGCGGTGCACCTCGAGGCCTCACGCGCTTACATCGAGTGGGTGGCCGAGCGCATCGACGGCGGCGACCCCGAGCAGCAGACCGAGGGCGCCGTGGCCAAGTACTTCGCCACTGAGAGCGGCAATAAGGCAGCCGAGGATGCCATCCAGGCCCACGGCGGCTACGGCTACACCAAGGAGTACATGGTTGAGAAGATCAAGCGCGACGTCCGCATCACCTGCATCTACGAGGGCACCTCGGAGATCCTCGAGTGGACGATCGCCCGCGATCGCTGGCAGCACCACCTGAAGACGCGCGGCGCCTTCTACAACGACTGGGCCAGCCAGCTCGACCAGGTCGCGCGCCAGCACCCGGACAGCGGTGCGGCTACGGCCGCCCTGGCCATGCGCGCGCTGGCGGTGATCCTCGAGCGCTGCCGCCTCGACCGGCTCACCCGCAACCAGCACATTCTCTTCCGCCTCGGCGAGCTGATCGCCTGGGCCGAGACTGCGGCGATCTTCAGCGAGCGCGCGGCCACCAAGCCCAGCAGCGCGGTGCCCTTTAGCCAGGAGACGCTGAAGACCATGGCCCGCGTCCACGCCCGGGAGGCCGCCATGAAGGTTGCCGCCGATGGGCTGCGCTGGTGCATCAGCGCCGGGCAGACCGACCCGAACCTGGCCGCGAGCATTGGCCTGCCGGCGATCTACAACACCCAGGCCGGCCAGATCGACGACATGAACACGGTCGCCGCGCGCCTGATCGCGGCGTTCCCGGCGGAGTAAACCACCCCCCCGCAACCCCCGCCCCCGCTCCCGCCAGCCGGGAGCGGGGGAGCCGCAGCAGCGCGGGGGTGAGGGTCGCGAAGGAGCTTTTCCATGGACACATCCGACCGCGCCGTTGCCGTTGTCGGTGTCGGCGCCATTCTCCCCGATGCGCCCAACGCCCGGGCCTTCTGGGAGAATATCCTCAACAAGCGCTACAGCATCAGCGAGACGCCGCCCGAGCGCTGGCTGATCTCTGATTATTACGACCCTGACCACAGCGCCCCCGATAAGACCTACTCGAAGATCGGCGGCTGGGTCAGGGGCTTCAAGTTCGACTGGCAGCGCTTCCGCATTCCGCCCCGAGTCGCCTCGGCAATGGACGAGGGCCAGCAGTGGGCCGTCAGTGTCGCTGCCGAGGCCCTGGCCGATTATGGCTACCCTGACCGGCCACTCAACACCGAGAATACGGGCGTCATTCTCGGCACGGCGATGGGCGGTGAGCTGCACTATCTCACCAATCAGCGCATCATCTTCCCCGAGTACGCCCGCTTTCTGAGCAATACGCCGGCCTTCCAGGCGCTGCCCGCCGACGTGCGGGCGGCTATGCTCGCCCAGTTCCACGCCGAGATGGACCGCACGCTGCCCCCGGTCACCGAGGACTCGATGCCGGGCGAGCTGCCTAATATCGTGGCCGGGCGCGTGGCCAACGTGCTCAACCTGCGGGGCGCGAGCTTCATCACCGATGCCGCCTGCGCCTCCACCTTCGCCGCGGTCGACGCCGCGGTGGAGATGCTGAGCGAAGGCCACGTTGATGCGGTCGTGACGGGCGGCGTTGACCGCAACATGGGCCCGTCGACCTTTGTCAAGTTCTGTAAGATCGGTGCCCTCTCCGATACCGGCACGCGCCCCTTCGGCGATGGCGCCGACGGCTTCGTGATGGGCGAGGGCTCAGCCATGTTCGTGCTCAAGCGCCTGGCTGACGCCGAGCGCGACGGCGATACGATCTATGCCGTGATCCGCGGCGTAGGCGCATCGTCCGACGGCAAGGGCAAGGGCATCACCGCGCCCAACCCGGTCGGCCAGGTGCTTGCTGTCGAGCGGGCCTGGAAGAACGCTGGCATTGACCCGGCCACCGCGACCCTGATCGAGGCGCACGGCACCAGTACGCGCGTCGGCGACGTGGTCGAGGTCGAGAGTCTTGCGAAGGTCTTCGACGGCGCTGAGCGGGGGCGGATCGGCCTCGGCTCGGCCAAGAGCAACATCGGCCACCTCAAGGCCGGCGCTGGCGCCGCCGGGCTGCTCAAGGCGGTCTTCGCGCTCCACGAGAAGATCCTGCCGCCAACGCTCAACTGCGAGCGGCCGAACCCGAATATCGACTTTGCGGCCACGCCCTTCTACCTGCTCCACGAGGCCCGCGAGTGGGAGCGGCCCGGCAATGCCCCGCGCCGGGCCGCGGTGAGCGCCTATGGCTTCGGCGGCACCAACTTCCACCTGGTGCTGGAGGAGTACGTGCCGGGGATGCTCCGCACCGAGCCGCAGCGCTACCAGGGGGTGGAGGTGCCCAATCCGAGCGGAGGCAGCCCTGCCAGCGGCGGCACGGTCAGCCACTACCGCGCCCCGGCCCAGGTGGCCCAGAAGCCGCCCCTGCGCGGCATCCTCGCGCTGGGTGCTGACAGCCCGGCTGAACTGGCCGCGCGGATCGAGGAGAGCTTGCGCAAGGTTGAGGGCGGCTGGACGCCGCCGGTCGCGGCGCCTGAACCCGCCGAGTTGCGCAAGGCTGAGCGGCTGGTGATCGACTTCGCCGATCGCGCCGATCTGCTCGATAAGCTCGGCAAGGCGAAGAAGGCCGCTGGCCTCAACGCGGCCGCCGCCTGGAAGCCGCTCGCTGCCCAGGGGGTGTTCCGCGGCAGTGGCCCGGTCCCCGGCAAGGTCGCCTTCCTCTTCCCCGGCCAGGGCTCGCAGTACCTCAACATGGGCCGTGAACTGGCGCAGGTCTCGCCCGCCGTGGCCGCGGTCTTCGCCGAGGCCGACCGGGTGATGACGCCCATCCTGGGCCGCCCACTGACCGACTACCTCTTCGTCGAGAGCGATGACCCTGCCGTGATCAAGCAGGCCGAAAAGGCCCTGATGCAGACGGCGATCACCCAGCCGGCGATGCTCACCCTCGACATCGCGCTGCTGACCCTGCTCGCCGAGTATGGTATCAAGCCTGATATGGTGATGGGCCACTCGCTGGGCGAGTACGGCGCCCTGGTGGCCGCCGGGATCATGCCCTTCGCCGAGGCGCTTGAGGCCGCCGCCGCCCGCGGCGCCGAGATGACCAGGGTCAGCGTCGAGGACAACGGCTGGATGGCCGCAGTCATGGCACCGCTGGACGTGGTCGAGTCTACGCTCAAAGAGATCAACGGCTACGTGGTCGCCGCCAACATCAACAGCTACAGTCAAGCCGTCATCGGCGGCGCCAGCACGGCCGTGGAGCAGGCGATCGCCGCGTTTGGCGCCAGGGGCTTCCAGGCCCAGCGCATCCCGGTGAGCCACGCCTTCCACACGCGCATCGTCGCCCCGGCCTCCGGCCCGCTGCGCAAAGTGCTCGACCGGCTGCATATCGCTGAGCCGAAGCTGCCGCTGGTGGCCAATGTCACCGGCGAGCTCTACCCCACCACGGTTGAGGGCATTAAGGATATCCTTGAGCTGCAGATCGCCTCGCCGGTACAGTGGGTGAAGGGCCTCGAGACCATGTACCGCGAGGGCTGCCGCATCTTCGTCGAGTGCGGGCCCAAGAAGGCGCTCAAGGGCTTCGTCGATGACGTGCTCGGCCGCAAGCCTGATGTGGTCTCGCTCTTCACCAACCATCCGAAGACCGGCGAGATCGCCAGCTTCAACCAGGCGCTCTGTGGTCTGTACGCGGCTGGCCTCGGCGCAAGCGAGCCGCAGCCGCAGGATGTGGCTCCCGCTCGGGCGCACCTGTCCGCCGTCGACAGTGAGTACGCCCAGGCCTCGTCAGTAGAGGATACGACCGTGACACACACGAACGGCAATGGCGCCCAGTCCACCGGGGCAACGAACCTGGACGAGCTCGGCAGACTGCTGGCCCAGGCGCTTCAGGGCGCGAGCGCGCAGCCCGGGGCCCGCGGCACGCAGTCCGCGGCCTACGACCGCAACCTTCCGCCCACCGGTTCGGTGGTCATCTCGGGGACCGGCCTGGGCCTGCCTGGCGCCGAGAAGCCGGTGATGGCCGAGGATAATGCCGCCCGCATCCTGCGCGGTGAGCAGTTGATTGACCTCGTCCCCGAGCGCTTCCGTCGCCAGATGGTGCGCAAGGGTGTGACCCGCGTGGTCAAGGGTGAGGACGGCGCCGGCAGCTTCCAGACGATCGATAACGCCGATGATGTCATCCGCCTGGCTGGCCGCCCGGGAAGTTTCGACCTCACCGCCGAGTATGGCGTGCCTGCCAAGCTCGTCGAGGCACTCGATATCACCTCCCAGCTGGCGATGGCCGCCGGCCTCGATGCGCTGCGCGAAGCCGGCATCCCGCTCGTGCAGACCTACAAGAAGACCAGCAAGGGCACCTTCTTGCCCGAACGCTGGATGCTGCCCGAGGCGCTGCGCGATGAGACCGGCGTGATCTTCGCCAGCGCCTTCCCCGGCTACGACCAGCTGGCCGACGAGATGCAGCGCTACTACGAGCACGAGAACCGCCTGGCGCTGCTCGAGGAGCTCGAGAACCTGCGGACGACCTCCCAGGATGAGGCGACGCTGGCGATGCTCACCCGTCGCATCGCTGCCCTGCGCGAGGAGATCGCCGCCAGACCGTACCAGTTCGAGCGGCGCTTCCTCTTCCGCATCCTCGCCATGGGCCACAGCCAGTTCGCCGAGTATATCGGCGCCCGCGGGCCCAATGCGTCGGTCAATGCGGCGTGCGCTTCCACTGCCCAGGGCGTCGCCATCGCTGAGGACTGGATCCGCAGTGGTCGCTGCCGCCGTGTGCTGGTGATTGGCGCTGACGATGTCACCGGCGACCATCTGCTCGAGTGGATCGGCGCGGGCTTTCTGGCCACCGGCGCCGCCGCCACCGATGACAAGGTCGAAGAGGCTGCTCTGCCCTTCGACCGGCGCCGCCACGGCACGCTGCTCGGTATGGGCGCCTGCGCCCTGGTCGTCGAGAGCGAAGACGCGGTGCGCGAGCGCGGTATGCGCGGCATCGTCGAACTGCTCGCCAGTGAGACCCGCAACAGCGCCTTCCACGGCACGCGCCTCGATGTGGACCATATCAGCGAGGTGCTGGAGAGCCTGGTCACCGCCGCCGAGCGCCGCTTCGGCCTCGATCGCTACGCGATGGCCGCCCATACGGTCTTTGTCTCGCACGAGACCTACACCCCCGCCCGCGGCGGCAGCGCCTCGGCGGAGGTGGCCGCGCTGCGCCGCACCTTCGGCCCCGCGGCCAGCGAGGTGGTGGTGGCCAATACCAAGGGCTTCACCGGTCACCCGATGGGCGTCGGGATCGAGGATGTGATCGCGGTGAAGATCCTCGAGCACGGCATCGTGCCGCCCGTGCCCAACTACCGTGAGGTTGACCCTGAGCTCGGCACGCTGAACCTCAGCCGCGGCGGGCGCTACCCGGTGCGCTATGCCATTCACTTCGCGGCCGGCTTCGGCTCACAGATCGCGATCACCCTGCTGCGGCGCGTGCCGGGCGGCCCCAGCCGGATCGACAATCGCCACCGCTACGACTACTGGCTCGCCCAGGTCAGCGGCTATGACCACGCCGAGACCGAGGTGGTCCAGCGTGTGCTGCGCGTGAAGGCCCAGGGCGCGCCCACGCGCGTGCCCGCGCCGAGCATGTGGCAGCCTGGCACCGGCCCGGTGGTGCGCGCCGCCGCGC
>JACAEO010000407.1 GCA_013388805.1 Chloroflexota bacterium | reverse complement strand
GCGCCAGCTCCGCTGGCGCACCGCAACGCCAACAACATCCCCCCCTCTCCCAGCCTGGGAGAGGGGGGGAGGGGGGTGAGGGCACGCAGCGCATCAGGACGCTATCCGCCAAAAACCCTACACCTGAGAGCCCCCCAGCCTCTCTCTCCGTCAAGCGGAGAGAGAGGCGAACGCATCAGGACGCCATGTGTGGCCCCCCCGCTTCAGCAGGCTCAGCGCCTGCACTTCCGCGCGCGGGAGGCATTGCGGTTAGCCGAACATCAGGGCCGCGCCGATCGCCAGGATGCTGAGCATGGCGATCACGGCCAGATGGACGGGGCTGAGGAAGCTCTGGCGCACGCCTCCCCGCCGCGGAGTTGTGGCCGCGGACACGGCGGCATCATCCGGGAGTGGGACAAGCAGGGTGTAGGGCAGCGCCGCCTGGAGCTCGGGGCGGTCCAGACCGGGCAGCTTCGGATCGAACGGCACCGGCTCCGGTGCCAGCGCGGGCTCGGCCGACGGTGGCGCCAGGTCCTCGACGACGGTGCCCGGCGCGGTGCGCGTGATGTAGTCTACCTCCTCTTCATCAGTGTTCGCGCGCCACAGCGCTACCGCAGGCTGCACCGGGCGGTCCTCGTGGCCCGGCGCGCCGAGCGGGCTGAGGCGTGGCCTGGCGTGCAGCCGGTACGGCTGGCCGCTGAGACTGTCACGCAGGGCTGTGCGGAAAGCCTCGATGCTGCGATACCGCTCGACCGGTTCGGCGCTGGTGGCGCGGTGTATGACGGCAGCGAGGGGATAGGGACAGTCCAGGGTGGCCTGGCCGTCTTCGAGGATCGGCAGGCTCGCCGACTGCTGTTTCTGGGCCAGGACGCTCACCACTGTGCCCTCGAAGGGCAGACGACCGAAGACGAGGTGGGCCAGCAGCACGCCCAGGCTGTAGACGTCGCCCTCACGCCCGCTGGGGACGCCAAAGAGTTGCTCGGGTGGAGCGTAGGCCAGCGCCGTCGCCGACGCGAGCAGCGGGTTGTCGGGCAACGGCTGGCCGAGGCCGGTCAGGACAACCCGCCGGTCATCGCTCAGCACAATATTGCCCGGCGTCACGTCGTAGATGCGCACGCCCCGGCTGTGTGCGTGCTCCAGCCCGTCGCTGACCCCCTGAAGGATCCGCGTCACCTCAGCCAGCTCCAGACGCTCGCCCCGGTCGGCCAGCAGGTCGAGGCGATGCTGCACGGTGACACCACGCAGGCGCTCGAAGACGGCGAAGGGCACCGTCTCACTCAGCCCCGCGTCATAGACGCGGATGAAGTTGTGATGGCTCAGGCTTGCGAGGGTCTTGACCTCATTAATGAACCGGCTGCGCGTCCGGGGATTGGTGCTGGCCTCACCCCGCAGGCGACGGATGACGACGTCGCGCTCAAGCAGCGACTGGAAGCCGCTCTCAGTGCTCGTATAGTCACGGTAGTCGTGGCGATCGGCGACTTCAATCAGTTCGGTGACAAACGCATTGGCGTGCACGGTGCGAGCTCCTCGGGGTAGCCGTCGTCGTTGCGACAACTACCGTAGCGTGTCAGTTGTTCCAGGTGTTGTCGAGGATGTCCAGATAGAAGGCGCTGGTGAGCCAGGCCCAGCGCTGCTCGGCCACATTCTTGCCGTCACCCCAGCGCACGCCGCTGGGAGTGTGCGTGTAGGCAGTGGAGATCCTGGTGGCGTAGAGCGCGTGCCCGGCTGACTCGTCTACGGTGAGGAAGAGCGGCAGCACGGCGCTGTAAAGCTGCAAGCTCACCTCTTCGCGCTGTACCGTGCCGTTGTGGGCATAGCGACCGGCCAGGGTGCCCTTGCGCGCCCACTCATCGAACAGAAACGCAGCCGTCTTGAGGTAGCTGTCGGCGCGCCCGTCCTGGTGCCAACGCGCATCGAGCGCGATCCGCCAGTAGGTGAGGGCAGCGTCGCTCTCGAAAGCCGTCCCCGCTCCCGGGAGCCCACGCTGGTCCAGCTTGATCGCCCCGGTCTGGCGGTTGAGCGCAACGTAGGTGGGCGGGATGCCGGCGCTGCGATTCTCACCCAGATCGGTGGCGCTCACCTGTGCGAGCAGCTGGTAGGTGTTGTCGAGCAACCACCACCAGTTGTGCTCCGGGTCCACCGCGGCAAACATGCGGTAGGCGTAGGGTACGAAGCTGGCGGGTGCGAAGATGATGCGCTCATCCTCGATCGCCCAGTCGCCCGCGGCCAGGTAGGGGCGTCCATCGATCTCGACGACACTGCTGGCCCACAGCGCGCGAGCGATGCGCAGGCCCTCGCGGCCATAGCTCGCGTCGTTCCAGCGCCGTTCGGCGAGCAGCAGGGCCAGGGCCGCGTCGGCGTTGGCGTCGGCAAAGGTCTGCGGGGTGACGCCCGGAGCGTTGGTGTGGAGGAGCCGCCCATCCTCAGCCTGGAGGCGGAACTGGGCCCAGCGCCACAATGCATCGAAGGTTGGCTGATCATCATTCCAGACAGCCATAAGCATCGCGCCGGCCTGGTCGCGCACGTCGGTGTACTCGCCGTTGCCGATCACCCGGCCCTCACGCACATGGTTCTCGATGAAGCTCTGGTAGGATGCCCGCAGCGTATCCTTGATCGCGATGCCGGCACTGTTGACCCGGCGCACCTCGATCGCTGCGTCGCCAACGTTGAAGCGGGCAACTGGCGTCGAATGGCTCCATGCCTGGTAGGGCAGCCTGTCCTGCTCGCGCTTGAAGATCTCCTCCAGGCCCGGAGTCATGATCAGGTAGTCGATATTGCGCCAGTCCTGGTTGAAGAGATCACGGTAGACGGCCGGGTCGTTGGCGACCTTCCAGTGCGAGTGCGCACCGGGGAAGCTCGGCTGTCCCGCAGGGCCGTCGCGCAGATCGACCCAGAGGTCGTCGTCAATGATGATCTGCGCATCGGCGGGGACGTGCTGGCGGACCCAGGCGAGGGCCTGCCGCTGCGTGGTGGTCATATCGAGCGTGAAGATCTCGCTCTGGCGGCTGAGGTTGGTGAAGCCGAGCACCCCGGTGACCGCCAGCAGCGCGATGAGCACCCCCGGTGCGCGGCCAGGACCGGCAACACGCGCAGTGGCCAGGCCGATGTTCATGGCCATAAACGGCAGCAAGCCGATCACATAGAAATCGAGCACCAGGCCGCCACGCATCAGGCTCAGCCAGGAGACCAGACCCAGCAGCGCGATCAGGCGGATGCGCGTGGTGCCGCGCACCAGGTTCCAGCAGGCGGCAGCCAGGCCCAGGCCAAGGATCCACGGATCGCGCACCAGCCAGCTGCCGGTGAGGGCCTGGAAGAAATCGCTCTGCGCATCCCAGGGTGCGCCACCTGAGCGGCTGATCTGCCAGAGCACGGCACCCACCAGGGTCACCTGATTGCCCGTACCACTGAGCGGTGAGGAGAGCGAGAAGTCGATCAATTCGCGGCGCAGTGCGGCATAGAGCGGGTAGAGCGAGATCGTGGCGATGGCGCCGAAGAGCCAGATCCCGCGCGCAAAGGAGCTGTGCTGGCGACTGACGAGCGTCCACACGCCGAAGACCAGCACCGGCAACAGCACGAGCGCGCTCTCCTTGGTGAGTACGCTGACACCGAACAGCAGGCTGCCGACGAAGAGCCGCCAGAGCTGGCCATCGTAGTTCACAAGCAGCAGCGTGCCGGCGAGGACAAAGACCACCATGATGTTGTCGAGCAACACCATGCGCCCATAAACCACGGTCAGCGGCGAGAGCGCGTAGAACAGGCCGCCAATCGTAGCCGCCAGGCTGCTCTGGGTCAGATGCAGCAGAATGCGGAACAGCAGCACCAGCGCGCTCACGTGGAGCAGCAGCATCAGTGTGCGGCCGCCGTCGATCGCCGTGCCAAAGGTGTGGAAGCCGCCAGTCAGCACCGACCATGCCGCGATCAGGATCCATCCAGCCGGCGCGTGGTCGTACCAGTAGGGGTATGGGGTCAGGCTGCCCAGCCGGGCCACGGCGTAGGCCTGGGCCATATAGATGCCTTCGTCGCCCAGGTAGAGCGGGAAGCCAAACATGTTGTAACTGTGCACCACGGCGGAGAGCAAGGCCAGGCCAAGCATGCTCAGGGTCGACCAGAGGGCGTGCTGGCGCTGCGCGTCGGGCAGGGTAGCGGGGGCAAGGCTGATACTCATTGGCGCAAATCTCCCCGGCGCTAGGCCGTGACGCCACGATGGGCGTTCACGTGCTTCGTCTTCTCCCAGTTGTTGGTGCCGCGCAGGTGACGGTAGACACCACGTATGGCACTGATGCCCAGGAGGATCTGGAACGGATAGAAGGCGATCAACAGCCGCAGCCACATCAGGGGTGGCATCTGCAGGTTGTGGGCCCGCACAAACTCGCGCAGACCGATCCAGTTCAGCACATACTGGCCGATGAGCATGTAGGCCGGCAGCCAGAGGATCATAGCCACCAGCGGCGGCATCTGCACGAAGAGCATCGTGTAGAGCGAAATCGGGATGTAGAATGTGGTGAAGGCCTGGAGCACCGGCGAGGCCAGGGTGAAGACGGCCAGGAGTCGCTGGCTCAGTTTCGGCAGCGACCAGTAGGCGCCGGCCTGCAACACCTGGAGAAAGCCCTGGTTCCAGCGCGTGCGCTGCTTGATGAACTGCTCAACCGTGGGCGGCGTCTCCTCACGGGTCACGAACAGGTCTTCATAGACGACCCTGATCCGCTCGCCCATCTGGCTCAGGCGAATGCCGATGTCGGCGTCCTCGGTGAGACATGTTTCATCCCAGCCGCCGATCCGGTTGATAATCTCGCGGGTGAAGAAGACGGTATTGCCACCCAGCGGAATGATGCCGACCTCGGCGTGGAAGTGCAGCCGGCTCTTGAACCAGAAGAAGTATTCCAGCACGTTCAGCGCCGAGAACCACTTCGAGTCGAAGTTCATCAGCTGCACCCCCGACTGCACCACGTTCACGCCCTCGGTCACCATGACGGTGTTGACCACATTGAAGACATCGGGATGGATCTCGTCCTCCGAGTCGAAGATGGTCACGATCTCGTTATGGGTGTTGCGGAAGCCGATATTGAGGCCGTGGGGCTTGTTGATCGGCAGATCCTGGAAGACGATCAGGCGCACATTATGCACGCCCTGATCGACCAGTTCGACGATCTTCTCCTGTACCTTCTGGATCGTCCCCGGGTCGTCAATACGACAGATGACGACGATCTCCAACAACTCGCGCGGGTAGTTCGCCCGCAGCACACCGTCGATCGTGTGCTGGATCACGGCCTCTTCGTGGCGGGCCGGCAGCAGCACCGTGAAGCTCTTCTGCGGCGGTACGAACTCCTTCGGCGCCGCAAAGTCGTCGCTGCGCCGCGCATCGTTCCAGGCGTAGAGCATCAGGTAGGAGCTGAACGAGACCTGTGCCAGCAGGAGCAGGGAGATCACCACCAGGGCTACTTCGAAACCACTCATTGCCTTCCTCGCCTTGGTTCGCGTACTCCAGTTCACCACAGTGCGACACGGCGTTGCGTCGCGCGAAGGCCCCGCGGCGCTCGGTCTCACCGCTGCGCTCGTGGACGTGGAACGTCGCGCATCGTGGCCGAGGGGCGCTGCAAGCATAGCGGGCTGGGTTCAAGAACAGATGACGAATGCATTGCATCGGGTAACAGAATGGTCACACACGGTAGCGGCCAGGACGAAACGGGCTGGCAGCACGTTTGAACTCGGTGAGGGCGATACACGTGGAGGGCACCTGTGGCGCGGGGATACGACGAACAATAGTAACAATTTTGCTAACCTGGTGTTCGCTCTGTGACTCATCGATCATTATGATTGGGGTATCGCACCGTATGAGGAGCTTCGCTGCTGGGGAGTCGCTCTTCGCTGTTAACGGAGTCTGCCGATGAGAACCTGGAAGATCCTGACGGCCCTCGTCCTCACACTGGTGGTCGCTACGATCGTCGTGTTGCCGTTGCGCCTATCCGCCACTGAGCCCCAGCCATTCGCAGCCGAGGCCTTCCGTGAGCAGTGGCGCCGTACTGATGCGCTCGTCGCTGCCGGACGCGTCGACTACAGCTGGTACTGGGGGCCCGCACCGCGTAGCGCACCATTGCTCGAGCGGGCCGATGAGGCGCCCGGCGGGAAGCGGCTCGTGGTCTACTACGACAAAGGGCGCATGGAGCTGCCGCTGCCCCTCGCAGGGGCCCGCGCCGCCGCGCAGACCAGCTTCGGCCGCCTGGTGGCCGAGATGGTGAGTGGGAGCATCCAGCTCGGCGCGCAGCGCCTCGACCCGGGTGCGCCCGCGCTTATCCCCGTCGCCGGCGCGCTCGATGACCCGCTGGCCCCCACCTATGCCGCCTTCGCCCGGCTCACGGGGCCGGTGGCCCGGGCCAGTGGCCGCCCCGCCGAGTCGCTCGACCGGGCCGGTACGCTGCGTCCACGCCCGGAACTGGCCGCCGCCCACCCCGAGACGGCCCTGGCCGCCTACGATGCCGTGACCGGCCATAATGTGCCCCGGGTCTTCACCACGTTTCTCGAGCGCCAGGGACTGGTCGAAACAGCGCAGGGCCGCCGGGTCGAGCGGATCATCGACCCGCTCGCCGTGGTCGGGCGCCCGATCAGCGAGGCCTACTGGACCGATCTGCAGCTCGATGGCCGGGTGCTGCCAGTGCTGGTGCAGCTCTTCGAACGGCGGGTGCTTACCTACAATCCGGCAAACCCGCCGTCCTCCCGGGTCGAGATGGGCAATGCCGGGCTACACTACTACCTCTGGCGCTACGACGGGGTGCAGCCCCGTGCCGCTCGCCACGAGGAGTTGCTGGCGCACTTCGAGACGGGTGAGCAGAGCCTGAGCGGCAATTACTGGTTTAGCTTCGATGATCGCAGCATTGGTGGCGCCTCTACCGCGAGCAACCGCCTGATTACCCCTGGTGCTGCCGGCAGCGTACGTGCCATTCGCTTCGAGTATGCCCTGGCCGACAGCGCGCCGGTCAACTTTAGTGCCCTCGCCGCCAACCTCCTCCCTGGCGATGGCCCGCGTGACTTGCGCGGCACTGCGGCGATTGGCTTCTGGGCCCGCGGCACCGGGCGCTACGAGCTGCGCCTGAACAGTGCCTTCAGCGACAAGCCCTTCAGCGCCAGCTTCGTCGCCCCCGCCGACTGGGCCTGGGTCGAATTGCCGACCGGCGAGCTGCGCAATGCCGATGGCGTCGCGCTCGATCAGGGCCTTGCTGCTGCGACCCGCATCGAGGTGCGGCCCGCCCGCGCGCCTCAGGCCGGCTTCCTCGACCTCGATGACCTCGTGCTGGTGCGCGGTGCCGTGCGGCCCACGGTGGTCAAGCCTGGCCTGCCGCTCATCGATGACTTTGAGGATGGCGACCTGCGCTCGACCATCGATACCGAGTGGTTCACCTACAGCGACCGCCAGGTGGGCGGATCCTCGATCGCGGAACTGGCGGTGGTTCCGCGGGATGCTGGCGCCGCCCTGCGCTTCCGTGGCGGCTTCAACAACCCCTGGGGTGAGTCCTATCTCGGTATGGGTGTGCCGCTTGCGCCGTCTGGCCAGACGATCGACCTGAGCGACTATGCGGGGATCGAGATCACGGTCCGGACCGATGGCCAGAACTACATCTTGCGCCTCACCTCGCCGCTGATCGTTGATGACCGCCAGTACCAGATGGTGATCGTCGCGCCGCCCCAATGGATGACGCTCTACATCCCCTTCAGCATCCTGCAACCGGCCGGCACGGATCAGACGATCAGCTGGACGACGGCACGCACCCAGATTGCCAACCTGATCATCACCCCGGCGGAGCGTACCGAAGCCTTCCAGCTGCTCATCGATGACGTGCGGCTGGTGCGCTGACGGCGTGCCTGGTTTAAGGGCTGAGGGCTGAAGGCTGAGGGCGGAGGGCTGAAGGCTGAGGGCGGAGGGCTGAAGGCTGAGGGCGGAGGGCTGAAGGCTGAGGGCTGAAGGCGGAGGGCAGAGGGCAGAGGGCGGAAGGCTGAAGGCTGAAGGCTGAAGTAACGCTGCGGCCTTCCTCCGCCCTCCGCCCTCAAGTGAGGTGTCGCGGCGGTGGTCAGTGTTCCACCTCTACCACGCCCAGCTCGACGACATCGCCCAGCAGGCGCCCGTCGCTGTCCCAGACCTGCTGGCGGCGCCCCTCCTGCTCAGGGCGGTAGAGCCCCACCCGCAGGCGGTAGGCGCCCGGAGCCAGGTTGGCGGGCAGGGCCAGGGCATGGGTGTCGGCCATCCAGTCACCCGGCGTCCAGCGAGTGAACGGCAGGTCACCGCCCCGCGGGCGGCTGTTGCTCTCCGCGATGATGATCTCGGCCGTGTCAACCAGATGGACAAAGACCGTCCAGTTGTGGGGGATTGGCTCCAGGCTGTTCCAGGTCAGGGTGACGGGCAGGGTCATGCCGGGTTGTGGTGTGGCCTCCAGGCGCCAGCCCCGCAGGACGACGCCCTGCTCCCACGAGGCGGCATAGCGTGCGTAGAGCGGGTTGCCCAGCTGGGCCTGGGCCTCGCGCGGCGCCAGGGCCACCCAGGGGTAGGCGGGCCGGATAACGCCGAGCGGCATCAGGGTAGCGAGGGCGAGCAGGCCCAGCACGAGGGCCACTGTGGGCTGGCGCCTGGCCAGTGGGGTGAGGGGTCCCACGCTGCCGAGCTTGAGCAGCCCGGCGGCCAGCAGCAGGCCGATCGCGCTGATCGCGGGGAAGAGCATGCGCCCCTGCCAGGCCACCAGCCCGGCCGTGAGCGCGAAGGCCAGTGTCCAGGCGCCGGCCATGCCCAGGGCGATCAGCGGCCCGCCCCAGCCCGGGCCAGGGCTGGCTGCGCCCTGCAGCCAGCCAACAACGGCCAGGGCGCTGAGCGCCGCGTAGACCCACAGCGTCCAGGCCGGCGGGTGCAGGCTCATCCAGCCGAAACGCGCCCAGAACGAGCCGAAGAGTTGACGCAGCGCGCCGTACCAGGCGGCCGGATCATGCCAGGCGAACGGCTGGGTGGCAAACCCGGCCTTGAAGGCGGCCAGACCAAAGAGGTCGCCATAGAGCAGCCCGTTGCGCGCGAACCACCAGCCGGCCACCGCGAGGGCCGTCAGCCCCCAGCTGAGGGTCACGGCCAGGCGGCGTGCCGGCTGCGCGCCGGCGGCGTGCCAGCCACCCCAGAGCAGCAGTGGCCCGAACAGCAGCGCGCTCTGCTTGGTGAGCAGCGCCAGGCCGAAGAGCAGCCCGGCGCCCACGGCCCAGCCGATCGCGCGCGTGCCCCAGCCGCCAGGCTGCGCTGCGGCCAGGCACCAGCACAGGAGCGCAGCGCCGAGGGCGGCCAGCAGTGCATCGTTGCTGACCAGGGCGCTGCTGAAGAGGAACTGCGGGTTGCAGGCGACCAGTGCCGTAGCCAGCGGGGCCAGCCGGGGCGTGTCCGGCGCGAGCCGGCGGGCGGCCAGGTAGGTGCCGAGCAGCGTAGCGGCACCTGCGAGTCCTGAGATGCCACGGGCCATATGCCAGCCCAGGGTCAGGCCCGTCCAGGGCCAGCGTTCCTGGCTGCCGCGCATGAACGCGCCTGGCTCATCGCCGCCGGACCAGATGAAGTGCGGATTCGCGGTGAGCAGGATCTGCTGCTGCGCTGGTGGGAGCCAGGCCACGGCCGGCAGGGCCAGGAGATAGGCCAGGGGCGGCTGGTGGCCCTCGCCGGGCACGTCACTGGCCGCAGGGGAGGCTTGCTGCACCGGCAAGCGGCGTTCACGGGCCAGGAAGAGGCTGTAGGCGAGGTGGCCCGGCTCGTCGGGCCCCTCGCCGAGCGGAATAGCCCAGTTGTAGAGGGCGTGCAGTGCGAGGAAGCCGATGAGGATCGCGACCAGCGCGCGGTGGCGCTCCAGCAGCGCTGCCGGCTGCACGGCTAGCCGAACTGCTCCACGAAGCGGGCATCGCCTGAGTAGAAGCCGCGGATGTCATCGATGCCATACTTCAGCATGGCGATCCGCTCGGGGCCGAAGCCGCCCGCGAAGCCGCTGAACAGCTCCGGGTCGTAGCCGCCGTTGCGCAGCACCGTGGGGTGGACCATACCGCAGCCGCCGATCTCCAGCCAGCCGGCGTACTTGCAGACGCGGCAGCCCTTGCCATTGCAGAGGAAGCAGCTCACGTCCATCTCGGCACTGGGTTCGGTGAAGGGGAAGTAGCTGGGTCGCAGGCGTACTCGCGTGCCGGCCCCATACATGCGCTCGGCGAAGTAGGCCAGGGTACCCTTCAGGTCACCCATACTAATGTGCCGGCCCACAGCGAGGAACTCGAACTGATGGAACATCATCTCCGAGCGCACCGTCACCTGCTCGTTGCGGTAGACCTTGCCGGGCAGCAGCACGCGGAGCGGCTGGGGCGCGTAGCGGTGCATCGCGTGCAACTGGCCGGGCGAGGTATGGGTACGCAAGAGCACCGATGGTGCGCCCGGCGGCATCTCCACGTAGAAGGTATCCTGCATATCACGCGCCGGGTGGTCCTCGGCGAAATTGAGCAGGCCGAAGTTGTAGTCGTCCAGTTCGACTTCGGGGCTTTCCCAGACCTGGAAGCCCATCTCGGCAAAGATCGTCTGCACCTGGGCGAGCACCTGGTTGGTGAGGTGGGTATAGCCGAGGGCCGGGCGGCGTCCGGGCAGGGTCACATCGACCTGGTCAGCGCTGAGCTCGGCGCTGATCGCGGCGCCCGTGAGGCGCAGCTCGGCGGCCGCGTAGGCATCTTCGAGGTGCTGGCGCAGCGCATTGACGCGGCGTCCCACTTCGGGGCGCTGGTCGGCGGGCAGGGCGCCGAGCCCGCGGCTGAGCCGGGTCAGCGCGCCGGACTTCCCGATGTAGCGGCTCTTCCACTCGGCCAGGGCCGCCACGTCCTGGGTGGCGGCGAGGGCCGCGGTTGCCTCCTGTTCGAGGGCGGAAAGCTCATCGATAACGGTCATGCGACTTCCCCTGCTGGCACAACGACCTGTCGATCAGGATGCCCGATCCGGGCGCATTTGTCAATCGGCCTTCAGCTGCGGCCGCGGGTGCGCTGGCGGAGCGCCTCGAAGAGGATGATGCTCCCGGCCACGGCGGCGTTGAGCGACTCGGCGCGCCCGAGCATCGGGATGCTGATCCGGTGGGTAGCATAGCTCAGGCCCTCGGCGCTGACGCCGTGGGCCTCACTGCCGATGATCAGGGCGGCAGGCTGCTTCCAGTCGGCGGCGTAGTAGGGCATCGTTGCGGCCGCATCGGCGGCGTAGACCAGAGGGCAGGCGCCCAGCTCGGCGCCGACGGTGTTCCAATCCAGGTCGGCGCGGATGGGCACGTTGAAGTGGGCGCCCATTGCCGCCCGCAGCACCTTGGGGCTGGAGACATCGGCGGTGCCGCGGGTGCAGAGCACGAGGCCCACACCGGCGGCCTCGGCTGAGCGGAGCAGCGTGCCCACGTTGCCGGGATCCTGCACTGCATCAAGCACGAGGCGCAGGCCCGGACGTGGCGCCAGCTCGGGCCAGGGAAAGGCGGCGACGATGCCCTGGGGCTGGCGGGTATCGGCGGCGGCGGCGATGGCGGCGGGGCTGGCCACAAAGCAGTGCGGGCGTCCGGCGAGCTGAGCGAGCAGCGCTGCGCCCTCGGCGGTACGCTGGAGCTGGTCGGGCGCATAGAGCACGAGGCGAGGCGTGGCGCCGGCGGCCAGGGCATCACCGACCAGGCGCACGCCTTCCAGCACGAGACTGCGCTCGCTACGGCGCTCCCGGGGGAGATCGCGTAGCGAGCGCAGGTATTTGACGTGGGGGTTGGCGGTGCTCGCAATCACGAATCGAGCAAGGTGCCGGCTGCCGGCGGCTCGCTGCGTGGGCCGGGCGCGGGTGCCGGGCTGCTGGCGGCGGCCAGGATCACGGGGCGCGCCGGGCGACCGCCGGGTGCGGGCGGGCGGGCGCCGGCGGGGGCGCTCATCGCCGCGGTGACCACATCGCTGAAGGCTCTGGGATCGCGCACGGCCAGGTCGGCCAGCATCTTGCGGTCGAGGTCGATGCCGGCCTGCTTCATCCCGGCTACCAGGCGGCTATAGGTGGTGCCATTGAGGCGAGCAGCCGCATTGATGCGCTGGATCCATAGGCGGCGGAAATCCCGCTTGCGGTGGCGGCGGTCGCGGTAGGCGTAGGCAAGGGCGTGCATCACCGCCTCGTGGGCGACCTTATAGTGGCGGCTGCGCGCGCCGCGGAAGCCCTTCGCCTGCGCCATCAGCTTGTTGTGGCGCTTGCGCGTCATAGTGCCACGCTTGACACGTGCCATAAGTGGTGTTCCTCCAGATGAACGGGCAGGTCAGGGGGTGGCGGGATCCCTGTACTGCGCCCGATAGGTCGGCGACAGGTGACAGTGGTGCCTACTGGCGGCCGCCTGTGCTTGTCAACGTGAACCCGTCACCGTGCAAGCGATCCGACGATCGGCGAACGAAGTGGGCTACTTCAGCCCGTAGGGCAGGGCCACGTTCAGGTGCGAGCGATTGGCACGTGAGGTGGGCTGGTCCTTGCCCCACTTGCGCTGCGAGCGGCCCGGGCGGTTGATCTTGTTGCCGCGCACGCCCTTCTGCTGCAACACCTTACCACTGCCAGTCACCTTAAAGCGGCGTTTGGCGCCCTTGTGGGTCTTCATCTTTGGCATAAGCGCAACCTATTTCCTCGTCGCGGTTTCATCATCATCATCATCATCATCATCGGCGAGCTCGTCCTCCTCGTCGAGCTCCTCGTCGTCGTCGAACTCGCCCGCATCGTTGTCGAGCTCGTCCTCCTCGTCGAGCTCCTCATCGAGGAGCTCATCGGCGGCGCCTGGCTCGGCGGTTGCCGCGGCCTCTGCGGGCTGCGCCTGCTTGAGCCGGTCCTTCTGGGCCTGCTGGGCGGCCTTCAACACCTTGGGGTTGGGCGCGAGCAGCAGCGAGAGCACACGGCCCTCCATCAGCGGCTTTTGCTCCACCACGGCGAGATCGCGCAATTGCTCGGCAATATCCTCGAGCATCTTGCGGCCGATATCGGGATGCGCCATCTCCCGCCCGCGGAAGCGCACATTGAACTTGACTTTGTCGCCCTGCAGCAGAAACTTCTTCGCCTGGTTGGCCTTGGTCGTGATGTCGTGATCGGCGGTCTTGGGCATCAGGCGGATCTGCTTAACATCGGCCTGCTTCTGATTACGGCGGGCCTCGCGCTCCTTCTGGCTCTGCTCATAGCGGAACTTGCCATAGTCGAGCAGACGACAGACGGGTGGCACGGCATTGGGCGCAACTTCGACCAGGTCGAAGCCCCGCTCTTCGGCCATTGCAAGCGCCTCACGAACGCCGATGATCCCGACCTGGGTGCCATTCTCATCGATCAGGCGCACCTCGCGCGCGCGAATCCGATTGTTGATACGAAACCGATCCCTAATGGCTTGACTCCTTCGTCTTCAGGGTAACGCCCGGCCAATGAGCGCAACTGCCGCTCAGTGAGCGGCAGCCACCGCCTGCCTGGACAGCTGGCAAGCCCTCGCTGGCATACTGCCTGGCCCGATCTGGCGCCATGCCGAGCACACCGACCGTGCCCACGTCGAAGATGCATTATAGCAGCGGGGCAGGAGGGCGTCAAACCAGCATGTCGCGGGCTACGCGCTGACCGAGCTCCACGGCGAAGTTTGTGCCCCGATCCCAGGGGTAGACCTGGCTCATACTGGCCCAGAACAGCCCGGGCAGCGGCGTACGCAGCGGCGGGATATTGCGACTATGGTTGATCGGCACGATCGGCTGGGCGTAGCGTTCGCGGTGCAGCCAGCTGGTGCGGACCCAGGCGGGCGTGAAGGCCGGGTTGATCAGTCGCAGCGAGGGCAGGAAGCGTTCCAGCAACTCCGTCTGGCTCAGGCTAAAGAACTCGTGGTCCGGGTCGAGATAATCGCCGAGGTAGACGAGGTGGTCGCCGCCGTAGTGTTCGGGCTCAATGAAGTTGGTATGCTCTACCAGGGCCAGATAGGGGAAGGCATCCTTGGGCATATTCACCCAGTAGAGGCCATTGGTCAGTGGCCGGGTGAGCGCCAGGGTAAGCACGACGGCGCCCATGGAGCGGAGTTGCTTCAGCTGGCCGAGGTAGCTGGTGGGCAGCTGGGGCGCCAGGCGCGCGAGCAGGGTGGGCGCGCCGGTGACCAGCAACTGGTCGAAGGTCTCGGGGGGCAGGCCAGGGGTATGCACGGTCCAGCCGTGAGCCTGCGGGCGTACAGTGGCGATCGGCGTGCCGAGGCGCACGTCCACCCCCAGGGCGCGGATCGTGGCCAGCAGGGCGTCGGCGAAGCCCTGGAAGCCGCCGACGAAGTAGCCGAGCTTGAAGCTGCGGGCGCGCAGGCGGGCCCAGAGCCAGGCCATGTTCACCTCGTCGGCATGCGGGCCAAACTTGCCCTCGAGCAGCGGGCGCCAGAGCACGCGGTAGACATTCGGCCCGGCCCAGCGCGAGGTCCAGTCGGCGGCGGTGGTGCGCTCGAGGCGTTGCCAGTTGGCGTCGAGGTACTTCAGGTAGAAGGCCACCGCGCCGAAGCGAACCCGGTCGATCAGGGGTAGGGCGGGGAAGCGCAACACCTGCAGCGGGCCGTTCAGGTCGTGACCCTGTCCCTGCCACCACTGGGCAGTGACCTGGTTGCGAAAGAAGAGCCGGTCGGCGTAGCCGATCGTGGTGGCGAGCTTGATAATGGCCCGGTCGGTCTGGAAGATATGGTGGTAGAAGCGTTCGAGCGGCCAGGCCCAGCGTTCATCGCGGAAGCCCGAGGCCAGGCCGCCGACCACCGGCGCGGCCTCGAAGACGGTCACGCGACGGCCGGCGCGCGCCAGGTCGTAGGCGGCGGTCATCCCGGCGATGCCCGCCCCGACGATCGCCACCCTCACAGCGAGGCCCTCCGGGCGAGCTCCTCGGCCTCAAAGTCGGGGCCGGTGGCGCCCGGCTGGCTGAGCTCAGGCGCGCCTGCGGCGCCGTGCTGCTTCAGTTCGGCCGCGCGCTCCATATCGCGCCAGCCGAGGCTGTGACGCACCATATAGAAGACCCCCAGCAGGGTGATGGGCAGCCAGAGGGCCACGTGCAAAACGAGCGTATAGCCGGTAGCGATCGCCTGTGGCACGCCGAACTGGGTGAGCACGGCGATACCCGGCGCATCAAAGGTGCCGATGTAGCCTGGCGACGAGGGGATGGTGGTAAACAGGTTGACGATGGCAGTCATCAGCATCAGCACGCTGAAGGGGACAACGAAGGGAAAGGCGTGCATGACGAACCAGTACTTGAGCGTCTCGCCGAGCCAGATCAGGATCGTGGTGAGCAGAATGGTCAGCAGTTCACGAGGACTGCGCAGCGATTGCAACCCGACGATGAAGCGATCAAAGAGCCCGTGGACGCGGGGGCGGAGCGCCGGGGGCAGCACCCGGTCGACCAGATAGCTATAGAGGCGGCTCATCCGCGCGGGGCGCGCGGCGAGCAGGATAAACGCCAGCAGGGCAAGGCCGAAGAGCAGGCTGAACGCGATGACCAGGGCGCGAAAGCCGCCAGGCAGTGGGGCGAAGGGCAGCGTGACGAAGACGAACAGCAGCATCACCAGGCCGTCGAACAGCCGCTCGAGCACCACGGTGGCCAGCGAGGAGCTCATCGGCACCCCCGTCTCGCGGCGCAGCACGTAGCTACGCAGCACCTCGCCGGCGCGCAAGGGGTAGACATTGTTGCCCATATAGCCGATCACAACCACGGGGAAGAGCCGGTGGGTGGGGATAGCCTTCAGATGGGCCAGCATCGAGCGCCAGCGCCAGGTGCGCACCCAGACCGTGACAAAATAGACCCCGATGCCCGGCAGCAGCCACCAGTAGTTGGCCTCGCGCACAGCCTGCCAGAAGTGCTGGAGGTCCAGCCCACGGAGCGCGATGCCGAGAAAGACGAGGCTGATGACGAGGCCGATCCAGAACTTCCAGCTGCGCAAGCGCGTCCTCCAGCGCTGATCCGCGACAACCCATCCGCGGCATCTTACCCCGCCTGTCGGGAGCTTGTCAACGCAGGGACGGTTGCACGGTAGGGCTGGTGCCACGTCCCTGGGGCAATCTCCACACCCCCACCGCGGGAGGCGGATGTTGCACAGCCGCTTGCAAAAATAGAACTTATGTGCTATACTTCGGCCAGAAGCAAGGGTGTGGCCTGGAGAGGTGATGGCAATGTACGAGAAAGCGATCGTCTACGACCCGGAGACGCGTGATTTTGCGATGTACCTGGATGGTGAACTGGTCGGCTTTGCGCGCACCTACCAGGAGGCCGAGGAGGCGCTGGACGCGCTGGTGAGCGAACTGCTCAGCGGGCGCTATGTCTGCGAGGCGGCGTAGGGCGACTAGGTGGGCCGTGCGGGGCATTGCTGACCTGGTGCGGTGGGGATAGCGGGGGGCGTGGGCGGGCGGATCGCGCGGTGGGGGGGGGGGGGGGGG
>JACAEO010000419.1 GCA_013388805.1 Chloroflexota bacterium | reverse complement strand
CCGCAACGCCAACAACATCCCCTCCTCTCCCAGGCTGGGAGAGGAGGGGAGGGGGGTGAGGGCAAGCAGCGCATCAGGACGCTATCCGCCACAAACCCTCCATCTGAGAGGGGCGGCGGCCCCGGTGCCAGGCCGAAGCATTCGCCACGAGGGCCGCTCGTCCGATGCACCGCGCCGCGGGCGAATGCTTCGGCCCTACGGTCCGCACCCATGGCCCGCCGGCGATCCACCGTGTGCGCCCCACGTGCCCCGTGGCCGCCACGCGACCGTCCGCGTGCCCCGTGGCGGCCACGCGGGATCGCCCGTACGTTGCCCGCCCCGCGGGAATCCGGTAGACTACAAGGGTCTGGTGGGCGAGCGCTGGTTGCGCGCAGCCCCGATTATCCTTTGACGGAGGTTTCCCTATGACTGATCAGCGCCCGGCCGAAGAGCTCGCTACCCTTGGTGGTGGGTGCTTCTGGTGCCTGGAGGCGGTGTTCGACCAGCTGGCGGGTGTCACTGACGTGGTCTCCGGGTACGCCGGCGGCCACGTGAAGAACCCGAGCTATAAGCAGGTCTGCGCTGGAAATACCGGCCACGCCGAGGTGGTGCAGGTGCGCTTCGACCCGGCACGGCTGAGCTACCGCGACCTGCTGGAGGTCTTCTTCAGCATCCACGACCCGACGACCCTGAACCGCCAGGGCAACGATGTGGGGCCCCAGTACCGCTCGGTGATCTTCTACCACTCACCGGAGCAGGAGCGGATTGCACGCGAGCTGATCGCCGAGTTGAACGCCGCGCGGCGCTGGGCCCAGCCCATCGTCACTGAACTGAGCCCGATCAGCGCCTTCTACCCGGCCGAGGACTACCACCAGGAATACTTTGCCCAGAATGGCGGCCAGCCCTACTGCCAGTTCGTCGTTGCGCCCAAGGTGGCAAAGTTCCGCAAGCAGTATGCAGACCGTCTGAAGGGCTGAGCGCCGTTGTCTCCGTGCCTGCAACAATCGTGCCGCGCCCGGCGTACAAGCGGCAGAGCGCCAGATGGTCCGCGCAGCGGGCGTGAGCCAGAGGCGTCATGCAAGACGGAGACAGCGATGAACTTTAATCAGCAGCGGGCCCGGTACGCCGGGATCGCCCTGGTGATCCTTGGCGTTGTGGCGGTGTTCAATCTGTGGTGGCTGGTGCCAGCCGCGTTGCTCGCTACCGGTGGGCTGGTGATCTACCGGCGCCAGTGGGCGATCGGGCGCCGCGGCGAGGCTGTGCAGGCGCTGCTCTGGGGCGTGGGTCTGGCGGTGCTGCTGCTGGCCGACTTCATCTTCCCGGGCGTGCTGATCCTCGGTGGGGCCAGCCTGCTGCTGCGCGGCCACGAGGCTGCCGCCGACGACCGGCTGCAGGCCGTGGTGGCCCGCTTCCGCCGCCGGCGCACCCCGGCGGTGAATGCCCCGACCAATGCGCCGCTGACCCGCCTGCCGGTCGAGGAGGCCGCCGAGCGGCCAGCCACGAACGAGACCGTTCGGCTCTGAGCCGGGCTCCCCACCGCGGGAGGCGGACGTGGCACGATGTTGCTGGCACACTCCGTTGTTCCCACGCCGGGTGCGCGGGCGCCCCGCCCGCATACGGGCCGGAGGCCCGCGTACCCAGGTTTGCCAGCAGGATCGTTGCCCAGGCCCTGCGCGAGGCGAGGACTCGATGGCATCGCGTCCTCGCCCCGTGCTATAATGGTGGGTAGCTCATACGAGCGGCAGCTCTTCGCCAGCGGTAGCGCCTATGTCCGCGCGTCGCTCCACTTCCTATCCGCCACTGCCCCGTTTTACGCGCCGCCCGCGGCGCCGGCGCAGCTCGCCCTTCCGGCGCCGCCACCCACTGCTGGCCTTCCTGCTCCGCCTCAGCCTGGCCCTGCTCAAGCTCACCCTGCTCGCTGTGTTGATCGCGCTTGCGGGCGGCATGTGGCTCTACTACCGCTATGGTCGTGACCTGCCCGACCCGGCGCAGATCGGTGAGCATCGCAGCTTCGAGACAACACGCATCTACGCCCGCGATGGCACAACCATGCTCTACGAGCTGGTGGGGCCGGGCGCGGGGCGCCGCACCCCCGTTGCTTTTGAGCAGATTCCGCAGGTGCTCAAGGATGCCACGATCGCTGTCGAGGATGCCGGCTTCTACACCAACCCCGGGGTCGATCTGCGGGGCGTGATCCGCGCCGCGTTGCAGAACTACCAGAGCGGCGAGATTGTCAGTGGCGCGTCGACCATCACCATGCAGCTGGTGCGCAACCTGCTGCTCGACCCGGAGGAGCGCGGCGAGCAGAGCTACGAGCGCAAGCTGCGTGAGGCCATCCTCGCCTACCGGGTTAGCCGTGCCTACGGCAAGGACCAGATCCTCAACCTCTATCTCAACGAGGTGTACTACGGCGCCCAGGCGTATGGCGTCGAGGCGGCGGCCCAGGCCTACTTCGCCAAGCATGTCTGGGAGTTGACGCCCGCCGAGGCAACGCTGATCGCCGGGCTGCCTCAGTCGCCCACCACCTACAACCCCTTCACCGACTTCGCTGCCGCCAGGGCGCGCCAGCGGGTCACGCTGGCGCTGATGACGGAGCAGGGGTTGCTCAGCCCCACGGAGGCCGAGCGGATCTATGCCGAGCCGATCGTTCTGGTGCCGCCGCGCAGCGACCTGATCGCGCCCCACTTTGTCTTCTATGTGCGCGACCAGTTGGAGCGCCGCTACGGCCCCGACCTGCTCTACCGCGCTGGCCTCCGCGTGGTCACGAGCATCGACCTGGCCTGGCAGGCCGAGGCCCAGCGTATCGCCCAGGAGCAGATTGCCGCGCTGCGTGAGCGCAACGCCTCCAACGCCGCGGTGGTGCTGCTCGCCCCCGATGGCCAGATCCTTGCCATGGTCGGCAGTGTCGACTACAACGCCCCCGACGGCCAGGTCAACGTCGCGCTGGCCCGTCGGCAGCCCGGCTCGGCGCTCAAGCCCTTCGTCTACGCTGCCGCCCTGCAACGGGGCTGGACGCCCGCGACCGTGATCTGGGATACGCCAAGCGAGTGGCGCAGCGCCGATGGCGTCGTCTATGCGCCGCGCAACTACGACAATGCGTTCCACGGCCCGATGCGGCTGCGGATGGCCCTCGCCAACTCGCTGAACATCCCCGCAGTCAAGACCCTGGAGTTCGTCGGGGTCGAGAACTTCGTCGAGCAGATGAGCCGGCTCGGGGTCAGTACTTTCGATGAGCCGGGCCGCTTCGGGCTGGCGATGGCGCTTGGCAGCAACGAGGTGCGCTTGCTCGAGTTGACGGGCGCGTACAATGCGCTGCGCAACGGCGGTCGCTACGTGGCCCCGGTGGCGGTGATCAAGGTGACGAACAGCCGGGGTGAAGTGCTGGAGCGCTGGCAGCCCGAGCGCGGTCGGCCGGTCTTTGGCCCGCAGAGCGAACAGATCGCCTTCCTGATCAGCAGCATCCTCAGCGACAACCAGGCCCGCCGCTATATGTTCGGCGCGAATAACGTGATGGAGTTGCCGGAAATTGTCGCCGCGGCGAAGACCGGCACCTCGAACGACTTCCGCGACTCCTGGGCGCTAGGCTACTCGACCGATGTGACCCTCGGCGTGTGGGTGGGGAACAACGATGGGTCGCCGATGCAGGAGGTTGCCGGGGCCAACGGCGCGGGGCAGATCTGGCGCGAGGTGATGCTGCGCTACCACCAGGGGCGCCCGGCGACGCCCTTCCCGCGCCCTGCCGGTATCGAGGAGTTGCCGGTGTGCGCCGACACCGGCGGCCGGGCCGGGCCAGGCTGCCCACGCCCGATCAGTGAGCTGTTCATCGCCGGTAGCGGGCCGAGCAACGTCGATGTGACCTATCAGACGGTGCGTGTGGCTGGCGATGGGACCTGTCTCGCCGCCTCCTACACGCCTGCCGCCGAGGTGCGCGAGCTGCAGTACCCGCTCTACCCGCCGGAGTTCCGCGAGTGGGCGGCCCGTAACGCCCCGCAGCCGCCCACGACGGTCTGCCCGCCGCCGCAAACGCCAACCGAGGCAGTTGCCCTGCTGGCGCCGATCGGCGCGAGTGGCGTGGTGACCGGCACGCAGGTCTTCGTGAGCGGCACGGCGCGGGGGCCGTTCAGCCTCGAGCTCGGCCAGGGCAGTGCGCCGGCCACCTGGCAGACGATCGCCCAGAACACCCTCCCGGTGGAAGGTGGCCTGCTGGGCGTCTGGAGCACGGCTGGCCTCGCTCCCGGCGAGTACACGCTGCGCCTGCGCGTCAGCACCCCCGAGGGTTTCAGCGTGACCACCGAGCAGCGCGTGCGCTACGAGGCGGCCCTGCCTCCGCCGCGGGTACCGTGACAGCGTGTTCGCACGTGTGGTCTGGCGGGGTAGACATACGATGTTGGCCAGGGTTGTTCATGGTTTGACGCCCCGGGGGCAAGCTGCTATAATGGGCCCTGTTGCGCCGGAGTGGCGGAATGGCAGACGCGGCGGTCTCAAAAACCGCTGGGGGCAACCCCGTGTGGGTTCGAGTCCCACCTTCGGCACCAGCCGCCGCACAAGCAGAACATGACGTCGGGGCGTGGCTCAGCCTGGTAGAGCGCCGCGTTCGGGTCGCGGAGGTCGGTGGTTCAAATCCACTCGCCCCGACCAGGTTGCAGGGGTGTCTGTGCCGCCAGGGCACGGGCGCCCCTGTTTGCAATCTGTAGCAATGCCGCGCGTTCACCGCATAGCTTATGGCGCCGCTGCGGTGGCAATGATCCGCCGCCTCTTCGTCTTCGTCTTCGTTGTTGCCGTGCTGATGGCGCTGCTCAGCCTGGGGGCCTGCACGGATCTGGCGGCGACCCTCCCCGAGCGACCGACGCCGGTGCCAACGCTGGCCCGGCTGCCGAGTGTGACCCCCATGCCCCCTGGACCTCCGACCGCGCCAGCCATGCCGACCGTTCCAGCCAGCACGCCGACGCCCGAGCCGCCTGTGGGGCGGGTGGCGATGGCCGCCAATGTGCGGGCCGGCCCCGGCCTGGAGTACGCCGTCGTCGGCGGGCTGGCCGCGGGTGCCCCGGTGAGCCTGCTCGGGCGCTTCGATACGTGGTACCGCGTCCAGGGGCCCGGCGAGGTGCGCGGCTGGATGGCCGGCCAGGTGCTGGAGATCGACCCCGCAATCGCTGCGATGGTGCCGGCAATCCGCCCGTAGGGGCAGTGGGTCGCTGCAGGGCTGTTGCAACGATCCTGCTGGCAACCTCCGTTTTGCCCACGCCGGGTGCGCGGGTGTCCCGCCCACATGCGGGCCGAAGGCCCGCGTACCCGGGTTCGCCAGCAGGCTCCTGGAACGGCGCCAGGTGCGCCGGAACCTCTCCCCCCCCAACCCTCCTCAGGTGGAGGGTTGGGGGGGAGTTGCGCCCCCAGGCCCCGCATACCCCACCCCCCTACCCCCTCCCCTGCCAGGTTGAAAGGGGGGGTATGAGAGGCGTTTCTTGGCGTTGTGATGCCGCAAACAACTGCGTCAGAAGAATGCCGCATCACCGTGCGCGCCAGCGCCCCTTTCCCCCTCCCTTTTAACCCCT
>JACAEO010000428.1 GCA_013388805.1 Chloroflexota bacterium | reverse complement strand
GCGCCGCTCCAGCCCCGTGGCCAGGCGCGTAGCCAGCTGGCGCAGCGCGGCGTCCAGCGCGAGCGCATCGGCGAGCGGCCCCGCGAAGACGTGCCGGGCGCCGAGGCGGGGCGGGGCTGGCGTGAGCGCCAGGGGTGGCTCCACACCATGGAGCGCCCACCAGGCAGCCAGAGCCGCCGGGCCAAAGCGGCCAGCCACGGCCGCCGCCGGCAGCGCCGCCACATCGGCCAGGGTGTGTAGGCCCAGGCCATGGAGCGCCGGCGCATGGGCAGCCAGGGGCGCCAACCACTCCACGGCCACGGCTGGGACGGGCGCCCGCCGAGCGGGACCGCTGCCCAGCTGGGAAAGCACCTCGGGCGCCCCCGGGCGCGCCAGGCTGGCTGCGAGCCGGGCGAGGGTGGGCGCGGGCGCCAGCCCGATACGCCCGCTGAGCCCGAGGGTCGCCAGGCTGGCGCTGAGGGTCGCGCTATGACGGCGCGCATCGGCCAGCGTGCCGCGCCCCAGGTCCAGCAGCAGCACGGTCTCGGAGCCACCGGCATCCAGCTGCACCCGCGGGCTCAGGCGCTCGAGCTGCAGGCGCACCGCGCGGAGCTGGGCCACCGTCGGCGTGGCCATGATCAGGCAGCCGATCATCGCTGGCCCTCCGCTCCGGCAAAGGGCAGCTCGAGTTGCACCACGGCCGCCGGCTCGGCACGGGGTGGCACGCACACCTCGACCCGGGCCGTGCAGCCGATGATCGCCGGGCCATGGCGCAGCCAGCCAGTGTTGGCGAGCTGCAGACGCAGCGCAGCCACCGGGGCCAGCGTGGCGAGCGGCGCCTGTGGTGGATCGGGGAGCAGGCCCGAGGGACGCGGATTGAGCACCAGCAGCACGCAGTCCGCGGCGGCCAGCAGCCGCGGCAGTCGCCGCAGCAGCCCCGCAAGCGCCGCCACCCCGCCTGACCGCGCCAGCCAGTAGGGCAGGCTATCGAGTACCAGGATGCCTACGGCGCGCCGGGCCAGCAGCGTCTGCACAACAAGCGCCGCCTCAACCGCCGTAGCGGGACGGGCGATCGCCAGAGCGTGGCGATCCATGCCCCAGACAGCAGCGGCGGGGGCAAAGCTGTGGCTGAGGTCAAGCAGGCAGGCCAGATCGCCCATGGCCTGGGCCTGGCGGATCGCGGCAAGCGCCAGGCTGGTAGCGCCAGCGGAGCGCGGGCCGCTCAGCTCGGTGAGCGCACCGCGGGGCAGCCCGCCGGCAGGGAGCGCGGCATCGAGCGCGGCGCAGCCCGTCGCCAGCCCTGCGGGCCGCTCAGGTGCGGGTAGTTCAGCCCCACGACGGGCAGCACGTGGACCGTAGCGCCGCCGCAGTTCCTCCACCAGCGCATCGAGCGTGGCCGTCCGGCGACCCACAGCATAGTTCACGGTCGGGCGTTCCAGGTTGTCACGCGCTCTACAGCTCCACGGCTCCCCAGCTCCACACAACCGGTCTGTGGAGCTGGGGAGCTGTGGAGGTGACGACCGGAAGCGGGTTTGCCCTATGCCCATAGCGGCGTTCCTCCTCATCCACGTGCCCGGGCACATATCGAACAGCTGTGCGGAGCGCCATTGTAGCGCACAGATGTTCGTTCGTAGATGACGGAACGCTTACAGCCGCAGGGCAACTCGTTGCGGTGTCAGTCTGGCCACGGGTCGATCGCGCCTGCGACAGAGTCGCGTATAATACGGCGATGAAGTCGCGCCTGCCGGATGCAGCTGTCACCTGGAGCCCCGCCCATGTATCGCCAGCATAGCTACTGTTCGTTCTGTGGACGCCCCTTTCTCGACGGCCAGCGCTGGCCGCGGATCTGCAGCCATTGCGGCAGCACCACCTACCGCAACCCGCTGCCCGTCGCCCTGGTGCTGCTCCCGGTCGACGAGGGGCTGCTGGTGATCCGCCGGGCCGCCGCGCCGCGCCAGGGCCAGCTGGCCCTGCCCGGGGGCTTTGTCGAGATGCAGGAGAGCTGGCAGCACGCCGCGGCCCGCGAGCTCCGCGAGGAGGCGGGGGTGATCGTTGCTCCCGAGCTGATCACCGACTTCGGCGCCCGCTCGACACCCGATGGCTACCTGCTGGTCTTTGGCCTCGGTCCCCACCTGCGCACCGCCGACCTGGCGCCGTTCACGCCGAATCGCGAGGCCGAGGCGCGGCTGATCATCACCGCCCCCACCGACCTGGCCTATCCCCTGCACACCGAGATGGTCCACCAGTTCTTCGCCCGGCGCTCCTGAGCGGCAGCAGGCTCACAGGATACTGCTCGCAAACGCCGTTGTTCCCCACGCCGGGTGCGCGGGCGTCCCGCCCGCGTACCCGGGTTTGCCAGCAGTGTCTCACAGGGGGTCGCCCGTGGCGTCCGGGCGCAGGCTCACCGGCAGTGCCAGGTCCTCGCGCTCCATGGCCGTCACCTTGCACAGCTCGGCGCAGAAAAAGAGGATCGACGGCCTTCTCCGTCGCGGTCTTGCGCATCGCCTCGCGCATACTCGCCGCCTGGTGATCGAGCGGCTTCCAGATCCGCCGAAAGCTGAGGCTGATGAAGTGGAAGAGCAGCGAGGCGCTGAAGAGCAGTGCGCCAAGGGCGATCAGCGTGACGATCAGCGAGTCACGCTGCAGATCGGCCACGGCCTACTCCAGGAACGCGCGGAACTGCTCGCCGAAGGTGCGCTCGGCGAAGCCCAATACGTCAGCGGTAATCGCCTGCGACACGTCCAGGAAGCGCAGCAACAGGCCGGGCACGGCCATCAACATGATCAGCAGCGGCACCATCGAGGCCATGCCGAAGTAGACCAGTGCAGCGCTGAGCACCGGGCCGCCATCGTTGCGAAAGGCCAGGGCGGCCGCCTGGATCCGTCGACTCACCTGGCGAAACCGGCGCATCAGGCCCGGGATACTGTCGTGAGCCGTCACTGGCGCTGCCGCAACGTGGACCGCCCGGGCCGCGCATTGGTGAGCCACAGCTCGCTGGCAGTCTCGGGTGCGCGCTGGAGCCAGACCCAGGCCACGATGCCGCAGACCACACAGACCAGCCCCGCCACCAGCAGCGCGGCGGCGATCGCCGTGCTGAAGGCCTCGCGGTAGGCCTCGAGCAGCCCGAGCACGACGATCGCCTGGGGGAGCTGTGCCAGCTCGTCGGCCGAGAGGCCGCTGCGCAGCACCAGCTCCAGCGCGTCCAGTGCCTGAACCTGCTGCTCCTCCGACAGCCCCAGCCCGGCCATACGCCGGCCGAAGTCCAGCAGGCCGCGGAACTCGATCACGCTGCTCAGCACCACCCCCGCCACCGAGCCACCGATCAGCCCGGCCGCGCGGTTGATGCCCGCGGCCATGCCCGTCAGGTCGCCCGGCATCAACGTTGAAGAAATAGTTCGTCCAGCTGGCCGAGGTCACCAGGAAGCCCAGCCCGAACAGGACCATCATCGGCACCAGGAACAGATAGGGCGTGCCCGGGCGGGCCAGAGCCGAGCCCAGGATCGCCACGCCCATGGCCAGCAGCCCGCTGCCCACGACGACATAGCGCGGCCGCTCGACCGCGAAGCGGTCGGCCCAGCGCAGCGTGAAGATGTTGCCGACCACGATGGGCGCCATGGCCAGCCCGCTGATCAGGCCCGAGTACTGCTTGACGGTGAAGAAGTACTGGTAGAGCTGGATCACGTAGCCGCTCAGGGCAAAGCTAAGCGCGGCAGTGATGATCAGCAGCAGAGTCAGGAACAGGCGCGGCACCCGCGCGACGACCTGCACCAGCCCCGGCTCGTCGCGGTTACGCGCCCAGAAGACGATGACCAGCAGCCCCAGGATGCTGGCTATGCCCGCCGTCACGCTGATCGGGTTGCGCCAGGTATCGCTGGCCCGGGCGGTCACAACGCTGAACAGCGCCGCCAGGACGACGAGGGTCCACGCGGCGGCAATGATCGCCTCGACCCGCCGGAAGCCGCCGCGCGCGCCGCTCTCCGGGACGTAGCGCCAGCTCAGCAGGATGCCGGCGAGGCCGACGACGATCGGCAGGAGCAGCGCCCAGCGCCAGCCGAGGTGGTACTCGATCGGGATGGCGATCAGGCTGGCTAGCGTGCCGGTCGCGGTAACAAAGGCGAAGATCAACAGCGCGGTCTTGCGCTCGGGGCCGCTAAAGACCAGCCGGATTATGCCCAGCGAGAGCGGGAAGGCCAGGGCGCCGAACAGGCCCACCAGCCCGCGGGCGACGATCAGCGACGGCAGGTTCCAGGTCGCCAGCGACAGGATGTTGAACAGCGTCGCTCCGACGGCGCCGATCAGCAGCATCCGCCGCCGGCCGAACAGGTCGCCCAGCACGCCGCCGACCAGCTCGCAGGCGACGAAGATCACCGCCCCCAGGTTAGCGAGGATGCGGAACTCGCGCCAGGATCTCCCGAAGGCCGAGGCGGGGATCTCCAATCCGATCATCCAGAGAAACGGCTCGGAGAGCTGGGCAAAGGCCACCGTGCAGCAGGCCGCGAGGATCCACCAGCGCAGTGGGTTGCCGGCGATCAGGTCGGTCGCGCCGGTGTTGTCGGACGGACTGAGGGCGGGCTGGGCAGCCATGGGCTTCCCCTCCACCGAAGATCAGTCTGATGTGAAAATGGGGGAACCCGGTTCCCCCACACCCCCGCCCGCGGGAGGGCCTGGCTCTCACGCAGGGGTATGGGGAAACCGGGTTTCCCCATACCCCGCCCGCGGGAGGGTGTGGGAGGGCGTAGCCCTCCCAAGAAGTATTTTCATCCCGTCGGTGTGCGGCGCAAGCCGCATAGACAGCTGATGTGAACATAGGCTACGCGAGCCAATACCTTCCACCTCAGCGCATGCGGCGCCCCAGCCCCCCTCCCAACCTCCCCCTCTCAGGTGGAGGGTTTTTGGCGGATGGCGTCCTGATGCGCTGCTTTCCCTCACCCCCCTCCCCCCCTCTCCCAACCTGGGAGAGGGGGGTATGTTGTTGGCGTTGCGGTGCGCCAGCGGAG
>JACAEO010000438.1 GCA_013388805.1 Chloroflexota bacterium | reverse complement strand
GGCTGCGCCAATGCGTCGGCCCAACAAGCACAACCCGGCAACGAAGCGCGGACGGAGTCCTAACGCAGGGCGCGGATCGGATCAAAGAAAGAGTCCTCAACGACCAGGAAGCGCTCCGCGTCGGTCTTGCGGAAGAGCGACTTATAGCCGGCGTCGAGGACTTCCTTGGTGGCGAAGATCTGCGGGTTGTTGGCCACCGCGTCGGAGGTCATTGCCTCCTGGAGACGCTTGATCTCATCGGCGGTCAGCATGGTGCCATTGGCCACGAAGGGCGCATTCAGCACCGGCACCGAGGCGATCACCACGAACTCGGCGCCTGGGAACTTGTCGAAGGGCTCGGAAGCATCGTCATTCACCCGATAGACGGCGCCGACCTGATTCGCCGTCCCCTCGACCAGCGAGACATAGTTCTGGACACAGACATCGCAGAACGAGGCGACATCGACCTTGCCCGAGAGCATGTTCACGGCAGCACCCTGGTGCGAGCCGCCGAACTGCACATCGGCGAAGAAGTTGTTCGGGCCGCCCTCGAGCAGATCGTCGGCCTTGATGTTCTTCCACTGCTCCATGGTGCCGAAATACTTGACGATCGTTGCGGATGGCACACGGAAGCCGGAGGTCGAGCTATTGGAGACGAAGGAGAAGCGCTTGCCCTGGATGTTATCAAGCTTGTAGACCCCGCCCTCCTGGTAGTTGCCCTCCTGGCCGCGCGGAACGGCCAGCCAGCTGTAGTAAACGGCGCTGTTGAGGGTACCGTCGGCGCCGCTCGGGATCACCAGCGGAACGACGCTGGGATTCTTATCACGAGCCTGAACGTAGGCTTCGGCGCCGAACCAGGCGAGGTGCGCGTTGTTATTAGCAACGGTCTCGACCGCGATGATGTAGTCGGTGGTTGTGCGATGCTCGACGGGCCGGCCGAGTGTTTCACTGACGACCGCGCCAAGTGCCTCACGCGCATCTTTCAGATCCGCGCCCGATTCATTGGGCAACCAGGCAATAATCACCGGGGTCGTAGCAGCGGCGCCGCCCGTAGGCGCGGAGCCGCTCGAGGTGGTTGTACCGGCGGCAGGTGCACCGCCACAGGCAGACAGAACCAACAGCGTGGCCAGCAGTCCGAGGATTGCACGCATGGATGCCTCCAGGCATAAGACTCTGAGCTGCTCCATTGAGTAGCGATCAGAATGTATGCCATGGATGTTATGCGCGCATTAATGAACTGATCGATGGCCGTTAACGGTGGATGATCAATACGCGGTGCGTCGGTAGCCTCTGCCAAACCACAGGGTAGGCACGGGCAGGTGGGCTCAGGCGAAGAGGGTGAGGGTGATGGCGAGCAGGGCGAGCAGAGCGAGGATAGCAATGAGGGCGACCAGGATGAGGCGCTCGGGGTTGAGCAGCGACCAGTCGCCGATGAGCTCGTTGTCGAAGCCGACGAAGTAGAGTCGCCGGGGTTGTTCATCGAGCACCAGATCAATCTCGGTGATCGGCGCGCCCTCGATGGTGAGGTCCGCGGTGATGATCCGGGTCTCCGGGCCGGCCTCAGCGATGGCCGTACGCAGCAACTCGGCAAGCGGGGCGACGCTATGCCAGCGCCCCTCGTAGGGGTTGATCGGGCCCGCGAAGACCGGTTCGCGTCGTTTGCTGATGGCGAAGCGCGGCAGATCCTCGATATCGTCGCTATGCTCGAACAGCTTTGCCCGGCGCGACCAGCTAAAGACCAGTTCCTCGACGAGGTTGCCGCTGCCGCTGCACCTGGGGCAGGACTGCTTGCCAGTGCCGCGGCAGGTGGGGCAGTCGCTGGCGATCGTCTCTTCGGAGCGGCTATGGTCGCGATTGGAGACCCGGCTCACCCGCTCGACCGTACCTGTCCCTCTGCAGGTGGCGCAGAAGATCTGGCTGGCGCCCAGGCACTCGGGGCAGGTGACGATGCGCGTGGAGCCAGGGACGGGCACCTCGCGGGGGCGTACCGTCTCGAAGGGTGCGAGCTCAGGGACGGGCACGCTCCAGACATCGGGGGGAGGAGCGAGCGAGCGCTGGTCATCGGGGCGATGGGGGCGCACGTGGGGGTGCGGTTCGCTGCGTGTCTCGTAGAGGGTGCGCAGCTGGTAGAAATAGACATTGTAGCTAACGATCTGCTCGGGCTGGACCAGCTGGCCCAGGGCGCGGCGGCGGAAGAAGCCCTTCCGGCTCCAGCGGTTGAGCAGGCGGCGGATCATATCGCGGCGATGGAGCTCATCGGCGCGCTGGCGGGATCTGGCGAGAAACTGCTCGAGGCGTGCATCGAGCGAGGAGGCCAGCGCCGTCTCGAGCGGATTGTCCAGCCGCTCAGCGCTGGCTTCCCAGCGCGACTCGTCCATATCGGTGGTCGCCTGGTCGAGCTGGCTGCGCAGGGCCTGGCGCAAAGCGCTGGCGGCGGCAGTCGCGCTGGGGAAGCGGGCCTGGGGCTGGGGCAGCAGCATGCGACGCACCACGTGATCGGCGGGAGCGAGGGCGGCATCGTAGCTGGCGAGGCTGGGCAACGCGCTGCCGAGCGCGGGTGGCACCTCGCCGGCGAGCATATGGAAGACGACCGCGCCCAGGCCATAGACATCGAGGGCGGCGCCGGCCTCGCCGCGTGAGAGGTGCTGCTCGGGAGCGGAGTAGGGTGTCAGGTAGTCGGCCTCGTCGATACTGCTGAAATCGGGGGTATCGGGGCTGGCGGCAAGCCCAAGGTTGGTGAGGTAGGCCACCCCCTCGGCGCCAACGAGGATATTGTCGGGCTGCACATCGCGATGGAAGACCTGCTGGCTGTGCAAATAGTCGAGGGCGGCGGCCAGCTGGGAGGCAATGCGCACCGCGATGAGCGGCGGCAGCGGCCCCTCGGCGAGCAGCGCGCTGAGCGGGCGTGCATCCAGCTGGGGGGTGACCAGGTACGTGCCGTAGCGCTCGTCGTGGCCCGCGTCGATCACCGGCACCAGGTTGGGGTGGCTCAAGCGCGCGGCCAGGCGCGCCGCCAGCTGGAAACGGCTGGCCGAAATCCAGTCGTGGCGGCGCAGGATGTGCACCTGCACCGGGCGGTCGAGCGTGAGGTGGCTGGCCGCATAGACGGTCGCCAGTTCTTCCTCGGCCAGCCGCTCGACCAGCCGATAGTTGCGCAGCTCAGCACCCTCGACGGCTTGCTGCGCGGGCCGGTTGATCGTGCGTGACGTGCTCATAGGCAGTGGTCGGACAGCCAGTGGCCGATGGGTAGACGGTGACGGCAGTATACCACGGTTGCCGCGTAGGAAAGCGGTAGTGAACCAGTATAGCACACATGTTCACGATGTTCAAGAGTGTTTCAAGAGGTGAGCAAGACAGTGGCGTATCCGCAACGGTCGGTGCTGGTTTCTTTTCTTGCAGCGACCAGGGTACGTCGTATACTGAACATCGCGAGGCAAGGTCGTCGCCGTCCGACCGGAAGGCGTGCCCACCGGGCGCGAGCCCAGGGCCGCCGAAACCGCAACTGAACGACAGGGTCGTACACCACCCCTCTTCAAGCGTACCGGTGGCGCCTGCGCGGGGGTTACCGCCAGGCTCACGGCGTAAGGATCGCCGGCCGCCGTCCCCAACCTGCCCCTCATTACGCTGACGACCAGCGCTTCGCTCAGCGACCGTCCCACGCCGGGACGGTCGTTGTCGTGGATGGCAGCGTCCAGCGGGAGGCAGGCGCACTATCTTGCACATACGGGGGCCGCCCCGCGGCCGCCCCGCCCCCGGTGGTCGTCCCGTCGCCCCGTGGGGGTCGGCGGCCCCGATGTCAGGCCGAAGCATTCGCCCCATGGGCCGCTCGTCTGACACGCCGCGCTGCGGGCGAATGCTTCGGCCCTACGGTCCGCAGCCATGGCCTGCCAGCGCCCCGCGTGCGCCCCCGTGGCCGCCCCGCGGCATCCCCGTCGCCCCGGGTGAACCGCGCCGCTCGCGGCGGCCCGGCCCCGGTCGGCGCCGTGGGGTTATCACGACGCCAACCGTAGGGCCGAAGCATTCGCATCCACCCCCGCCGTGGGGACGGTGGCCGCGCACGCGAATGCTTCGGCCTGACACCGGTCGTTGCGATGCCGCCGCCCCGCCCCGTGGCGGCGGGGCGGTTGCGGGGCGGGGCCGCCCCCGTGGCGGGCC
>JACAEO010000354.1 GCA_013388805.1 Chloroflexota bacterium | reverse complement strand
GGCCGGGGCAGCGCCCCGGAGGTGCCGGGGGCGCGGGGGCGGCGCGCTCCGCGAGCAGCAGCGAGGCGGCGGGGCGGCCGCGGCGCGTGTCAGGCCGACGTATTCGCCCGCAGCGCGATGCGTCGGACGAGCGGCCCATAGGGCGCATGCGTCGGCTCTCCTGAAGGCCGGAGTGTCAGGCTTGCCCGGGGCCGATCAGTTCGTGCTCGGTGACGATCAGATCGAGGGCGATATCGTGGGGCTCGTGGGGCAGGCGCGGCTCTTCCTGGGCGGCGAAGGCTACACCGATCATCGCGCCGCTGACCTGGGCCAGCAGGCGGTCGTAGTGGCCCTTGCCATAGCCGAGCCGGTAGCAACGGCGATCGAAGGCCAGCAACGGGACGACCGTGAGCGCCCAGCTACCGGGCAGGGCCGGGCGCAGGTGGTGGGGCCGGACGGTGCCCAGAACACTGGCGGCAAAGGCCGTCTCATCAAGCCGGTCGATCCAGCTGTGCAGCAGCGTTCCATCCTCGCTGACCACTGGCATCGCCACGGCTTTGCCCGCGGCCAGGGCCGCTGCGATGAGCGGGCGCGTATCCACCTCTGAACGGATCGGCAGGTAGCAGTGGATCGACGGCGCTGCGCGGAAGAGCGGCAGCGCCGCGAGGCGGGCGCAGATAGCCGCGCTGCGCACCGCGCGATCGTCGATCGCGTTGCGCCGGGCGATCGCCTGCCGGCGGAGCGTTCGTTTGAGTCCGGCCAGTTCCTCGCGTTCACTCATGGACTTCCTGGCACAACGACACAGACGACGAGGTGTGTATCATACCTCGTCGTCCGTGTCCGTGTGAAGCCCTCGGCGCTACAGATGCGGCGCCTTGATGCGGCGGATCAGCCGTGCCAGCGGCGGATCGGGCTTGCGCCCCGGGTTGAATTTGAACCAGCCTAGCTCGGCCCGTACCGCCTGCTCTTTGAGCTCGGTCGCACCCCAGACGAACGAGGCGCCGGTGATGCCCAGCAGGGCCGAGTAGCCGGCGTTGGGCACCAACAGCGATCCGCCAATCAGCAGCAGGCCCAGGGCCAGCGGGTAGGGCCACCACAGGTAGCCGAGGTAGTACTCCAGGCGGATCACCCAGTAGAAGCCGAAGCCAATGATGCCGAAGCTGAACAGGCCAAGCGCCAGGCCACCCCAGTTCATCGTCGCATGCTCCCTTCGTCGCTGCGCTAATCGGTGCTGGCGGCCGATTGCCGCTGCGGGCCGGCGTGGCTTGCTGGCCGTGTGTGGCCCTCGTACGGCCCCTGGTGTACCGGGCTCCCACTCGGCTCGCGATCCAGCAGGTCAACCGTGGTGGCTCGCCCCCCGGCTGCCAGGTACGCCGCGTGGCGCGGATTGGCCGGATTGGCCGGCGCATGGCCAGCGCGAACCCGCTTTACCTGGCGAAAGAGCTCAAAGGCATCCCACAGCAGGGTGATCCCGACGATGCTGCTCACCCCGGCCAGTGTGAGGTTCGGCGCGACCAGGGCATACAGGTTCAGGGCGATCCCGAGGATGCTCAATACGGCGGCCGGTGGGCCAACCCGCACACGATGGGCCTCCAGCCAGCGTACACCGACGTGGCCCCACCAGATCCCAAGGAACGTGGCGGCGGCCATCCACAACCCGGCCAGTTGGAACATCCCCGGACCCTTCCAGGCTCCTGCAGCAGTCACTGCAAATAGCTGCAAATCTATGTAAAACGCAGCATATTTTACCGCTCAGGGGGGGCGGTGTCAACTGTCGGTTGCCGTTCCGCGCCTTGACGGGCCGGATCGCCCTTTCTATAATCGATTGCAACTGCAACAGTTGCGTCGCCGAGGGTTGAGCCTATGTCGTCGCGCGCGTCGCCCTCGATCGCCCACGAGCAACACCGCCTGATCCACGATATCTATGTCCTCCTCGACGACGGTGACCGGCGTGTGCTCCAGAGCCTGAACCTCTCGCCCCTCGAGTTCTCCGTCCTGGAGCATCTCGATGTTGCCCAGGGGCGCCGGCTGACCGACATCGGGGCGGAGTTGCTCTGCGTGAAGAGTACCATCACCCGCCTGGTCGACCGGCTGGAGGCTCACGGCCTCGTCCGGCGCACGCCCGACCCCGCCGATCGCCGCGCGCAGCGCCTGCTGCTCACCCCCGGCGGTCTGGCCCTGCGCGACGCCGCCAGTCAGCTGCACAGCGCCGCCGTCGAGCGTCGGATGAGCCTGCTCGACCAGGCCGAGCAGCAGCAGTTGCGCAACCTGCTCGCCAAGCTGCGTACTGGCCTCAGTGATGCGCTCGCCACCGCCGAAAGCTGAGATGAGGTGTCGGACCTGGCTGAGCAGCTGGCGTTCACTTCCAGAGCTGCCGGGCCGCTACACTTCCACGAGCCGGTCGTGGGGATGGAACGTCAGGCTCTCTATGACCCACAGATGCGGTCCAGGGCCGCGTTCCAGGCCTTCATGCGCTCGGGGTCGCCGCCAAGGTCGGGGTGATGCAAACGGGCCATCGCCTTGCGAATGGCGTTGATCTCGTCCTCGCTGATCTGCCCCGCCAGCCCGCTGATGTCGATCGGCTGCGTGCTCCCCGCCTCGCCTGGGCTGCCGGCTTCGAGCCGCTGGGCCCGCGCGCGCCAGGCATCGCGCTCGTGGGCCAGCGATGTGTTCTCGCGCATCGTCTCGGTGAGCGTGGCGACCATCTTGGCGTGGGCGCGCTGCGCCTCGTTGGCGGCCGCCAGCGCCTTCTCGAGTTGCCGGCGGAGCCCGCGGTTGAGCGCCTGCGCCTCGGCCAGTTCTCGGCGGAGCAATTCGTACTCGCGCTGGGTGAAGCCCTCAATTGTCGGCGGCAGATCTTCTGGCTGTAACACTCACAACCTCCTCGCCAGCTCCTTGCTCCGCCCGGCGCGGGCATGTGGCGACGGCGCCTATCCAGTTGCTCACGCCTGTGTCGGCGCGCACGCTATAGTATAACGGCTTCCCAACACTCGCGCTAGAGGCATGATCCAGATCGCCGGCTGCGCCAGACGTGGTAAGCGGCTGCCGCAAGGCAGCCCCTGGGGGTGATTCGGGGAGCGACAGTGGGGAATTTGGAGCTGGCAGGCCCGGCACGTCTGTCGCTTCATCGCCGGGTCCTGGACGTAGTCTACCAGGCCTTCGCCGCGTTGCCATCGGTCGCAGGGCCGATGCGCTCCTCGCGCTCCAGATGGAGCGTCACCCGTTCCCCACCAGCGCGGTATAGCATGCGCAAGCGCGTCTGCACGGGCGGGCGGCACAACCAGGGCGTGTGCAACGTCGATGGGGCACGCCCCAGCCCCCGTCGCTGGCGGCGAATGGTGCAACGGCCTTCGGCAGCGCGCCAGGGCCACGTCAACGCCGTCCGCCCGGCGACTGAAGCCGCGGGCTCGACCGGTCACGCAGGTGGCCTTCGCACCAGGTGCCGAGGTGTGCACGCCCACGGCGCAAACGATCAACCGGACGTTGACGTAGCCCTCGGCAGCGCGCCCCGCCCGTTGCCCCGGCGATTGTGGGTATGGTACAATCCAGAGCGTGACGACCAGTTCACGCTCAGATGTGCGCATGTGCGCGGCTTATGCTGCTTGAGCTTCAGATCAGCGACTTCGCCATCATCGATCGCCTGCAGCTCCAGCTCAGCGCGGGCTTCAACGTGCTGACCGGTGAGACGGGCGCCGGCAAGTCGATCATTATCGACGCCCTGGGCACGCTCCGCGGCGAGAAGACCGATGTGACCTTCGTGCGCGCCGGGTGCCCACGGGCCCGTATCGAGGGTGTCTTCAGCCTCGAGGATTGCCCGCAGGTGCTGCCGCTGCTCCAGGAGTATGGCCTGCTCGACGACGATGATACCCAGCTGATCCTCACCCGTGAGATCAGCGCCGAGTCAGGGCGCAGCGTGGCCCGCGTCAACGGGCGCGCAGTGAGCACGGGCGTGCTGCGCGCGATCGGCGGACGCCTGATCGATATCCACGGCCAGCACGAGGGGCTGTCGCTCTTCAACACCCGCACCCACCTCGACTTGCTCGACCGCTTCGGTGAGTTGCTCCCGCTGCGCGAGCGTGTCGCCGATGCCGTCGGGCGCCTGCGCGCCGTGCGCGAGGAACTGACCGAGCTGCGGCGCAACGAGGCCCACCGCCAGCAGCGCATCGAGGAGTTGCGCTTCTTGCTCGAGGATGTCCACGCTGCAGGGCTCCGCCCGGGCGAGGAGGAGGAACTGGCCCGCGAGCGGGCCGTTGTCCAGAACGCGGCCCGGATCACGAGCCTGGCCAGTGACGCCTATGCAGTGCTCTACGCGGGCCATGAGGGCGGGCGCGCCGCCGTGACCCCGGTGGTTGAGGCGATGGCGCGCATTGCCGCCAACCTTGAGGAACTGGCCCGCCTCGATCCGGCTGTGGCCGCCATGGCTGCGAGCGCCAGCGATCTCCGCTATCAGCTGGACGATCTGGCCGCGGCCCTGCGCAGCTATCGCCTGAGCCTCGATGTTGATCCTGGCCGGCTTGAGGCGATCGAGGACCGCCTGACCGTGTTGCGCGATCTGCAGCGCAAGTACGGCGGCGATGTGGCCCGGTTGCTTGCCCGCGCTGCCAGCGCTGAGGCTGAGATCGAGCAACTCACCCACAGCTCCGAGCATATCGCCGCCCTTGCGCAGCAAGAGGCAAGCGCACTCGCCGCCCTCGGCGAGCTTGCCGGCGAGCTGTCACGCCAGCGCCGCAGGGTGGGCGACGAACTGGCGCGCCAGATCGAACGGGCGATGGGTGACCTGGCCATGCCCAATGTGCGCTTCGCGGTGAGTATCGCCCACGAGGATGACCCCGCGGGCGTCCCGCTCGGCGAGCGCCGGCTCGCCTGTGATCGGACGGGGCTGGACCGGGTCGAGTTTCTGATTGCGCCCAATCCGGGCGAGCCGCTCAAGCCGCTGGCCCGGATCGCCTCGGGCGGCGAGAGCGCCCGCCTGCTACTGGCCCTGAAGTCGATCCTCTCACGCGTCGACGAGGTCGCCACGCTGATCTTCGATGAGATCGATGTGGGGGTGGGTGGCCGCGCCGGACACGTGGTCGGGCAGCGACTCTGGGCAATCACGACCAACCACCAGGTGGTCTGCATTACCCATCTGCCCCAGGTTGCCGCCTTCGCCGATGCCCACTACCATATCAGCAAGGAGTTCGACGCCGAGCGGACCCGCACCAGCGTGCGCCGCCTCGATGACCGCCAGCGCATCGACGAGCTCGCTGCCATGCTCGATGGCACGCCGAGTGAGCATAGCCGGGCCAATGCCCGCGAGATCGTCGAGCGCGCCACCAGCTGGAAGCGCCGCCAGGGCGGGGACAGCGAGCCGGGCGCTACGCCGGCTGCAGTCCCCTGTGCTGTCAATGATGCAACGTGAAACTGTGATCGGGCGCTGGAGTGCGCGCGTGACTGAGGCCTGCTGGCTGCTCGCGCTCACGATGGTGCCGATCTTCTTCAATCTCTACTCAGCTCGCCACTTCGAGCCGGACAAAGCCGTCACGCTGCGCTCGCTTGCCCTGATCGCCCTGGCGGCCGTCGTCGTGCGCTGGATCGCTGCGCGCCTGGCGCGTGACGACCGCCCGGCTGGCGAGGGCGCACCGCCGGCGGTCGGGCCGCCCTTCTGGCGGCGCTTCACCGCGATCCCGCTGGCGATACCCGTGCTGCTCTATGCCCTGGTCTACCTTGTCGCCACGCTGCTCTCGGTGGTGCCCGCCACCAGCTTCTGGGGCTCCTATCAGCGGCTGCAGGGCACCTACACCAACCTGTCCTACATCATGCTCTTCGTGGCGATCGTGGCGACGCTGCGCCGCCGCGAGCAACTGGAGCGGATCGTCACCGTGAGCCTGGCCGCGGGCCTTGCTGTGGCCGGCTATGGAGTGCTCCAGCACTTCGGACGTGACCCGCTGCCATGGCGCGGCGACGTGATCACCCGTGTGGCCTCGACCATGGGTAATTCGATCTTCGTCGCGGCCTATATGATCATGCTTGTGCCGCTGGCGCTCTATCGGGTCGTCACCGGGCTCAGCGCCGCCCGTGCCGCCCCCGCCAGCGCCAACGCCCGCGTCGAGTGGGGCTGGGCGCTCAGCCGTTTGCTGCTCCTGGGGGCCGGCCTGACGTTGCTGCTGGCGATGATCAAGTTCGGCGCCGCCGTCCGCACGATCGACTTCCGCTACTGGTGGGTGCTCCCCGGGGCGGTGGTCTGCGCTACGGCGCTCTGGTGGTTGCTGACGATCGGCATCGAGCGCGTCGGCAGGCCGCTGCCCCGCTGGCCGGCCGCGCTGCTGCTCGCCTATCTGCTGGCCTTCGGGGTGCAGTTCGCCGCCACCGCGGGCGCCGGCGTCCAGGTGCTCGCCAGCGTCGCGCTCGCGCCACGGGCCGTCGACTGGTGGTTCTGGCTGTTCATCGCGCTGGCCCTCGCAACGGTGGGCCATGCGCTGGCCCTGACCTTGCCACGCCTGGCCGGGCCACCCTCGCAGCTCGGCCAGCGCCTGAACGCGGCCGGCGCGGCCGGCGCGGCGCTGCTGCTCCTGGCGGCGATCTTTTTCACCCAGAGCCGCGGGCCATGGCTGGGGCTCGGCGCCGGGCTGTTCGTCTTCTGCTCGCTGCTGCTCTGGCAGGCGCTGCGCCAGGCGCGGGCCGCCGCTCAGGCAGCGCAGGTCGCGCGGCTGCGCGCGCTGCTGATCGGCTGGGTAGCACTGGCCGTGACCGCTGCCGCCTTTCTGCTTGTCTTCAATCTCTCGGATGCGCCGATCTTCGAGCGCCTGCGCGCAGTCCCCTACCTCGGGCGGATGGGCCGGCTGCTTGAGGTGAATAGCGGGACGGGGCTGGTGCGCCGGCTGATCTGGGTTGGCGACGAGCACGCCGGTGGCGTGGCAGCGCTGATCACCAGTGATCCGCTGCGCGCCGTGGTGGGCTGGGGCCCGGAGAGCATGTTCGTGGCCTTCAACCCGTTCTACCCGCCCAGCCTGGCCAATATCGAGGCGCGGGGCGCCTCGCCCGATCGCTCGCACCAGGCCCTGCTCGATGAACTGGCCACCAGGGGCGTGCTTGGCCTGGCGAGCTACCTGTTCCTGGTGGCAAGCGCAGTTGTGCTGAGCTGGCGCTTGATCCGCCGCAGCGAGGCCTGGCACTGGCAGGTCTTCTTCATCGCCTGCCTGAGTGTGATCAGCGCCAACGTTGTTGAAGGGCTCACCGGCATCCCGATCGTCTCGACCCTGACGATGTTCTGGGTCACGCTGGCGCTGCTGGTGACGGGCGGGGCGCTGGCCGGGCACTACCAGCTGGCGCTGGCCCCGGTGCCTGCCCCCGCCGAAGCGCCCGCACCCACCGCCCCGCGCAGCCCCGCTGGCGGCAAGCGTCGCCAGCCAGCGCCCCGCGGCGCCGTGGCGCGCCCGCCGGCCCACGGCGCGTCGAGGAACACCGGAACCCTGCTGGCCCTCGGGCTGGTCACGGTGATCACCCTGGGCGCGCTCTGGCGCTTCAACCTGAGCCCGATCGTCGCCGACATGCACTTCCAGCAGGGCCAGGGGATCGACAATGGCGCGCTTGACCTGAACCAGCTGGTGCAGGCCCTCGATGCGTATCTGCAGACGGTGCGCGGCAATCCGCGTGAGGATTTCTACTACTTAAACCTCGGCCGTGTGCTGATGTCGCTGGCCGACAGCCTGCGCACCGCCGGTGTGCCGCTCGGTACGGCCGACCCTGCGGTTTCTGTAGCTGACCTCTTGCGCCTCCGTGATCGCGAGGCGATCGTCGGCTTCGTCCAGCGCACCTCCCCGATGGAGGTGATGAGCTACGCCGAGGCGGTGCTGCTCCACGCCCATAACCTGAATCCGCGCAACAAGGATCACTACGCCAACCTCGGGCGCCTGAACACCTACTGGTATAGCTGGAGCGAGGACCCCGCGCGGTTGCGCACCGCACTTGATTGGTACGAGCGGGTGACGCCGATTGCTCCGCAGGATGTAACCCTGCTCAACGAGCGCGCCGGGGTGACCGTGCAGATGGGCGACTACTATGCCGCTCACGGCGATCCGGCCCAGGCACGCCAGCGCTACGAGCAGGCGCGCGACTTGTTGCAGCACTCCGCAACGCTCGACCCGCGCTATGCCGACACCTACCTGCGACTCGGCGATCTGACGTGGGTGCAGGATGGCGACCCGGACGCCGCCGTGGCGAACTACGTGCAGGCGATCGAGCGCTCGGGGGCCCTGGTAGCCAACGCGATCGAGCGGATCGCCGATGGTCTGGCCGACCGGCCCGATCTGCTTGTGCAGCTCCGCGACGCCTATGAGCGCCACGCGGCGGCCCAGGAGCAACGGCTGGCCGCCGCCGAGGCCCGGCGGGCCCCGGAGACCGACGTCGCTGCCCTGCGGCAGCAGGTGGCGCTCCTGCATAGCGTCGTTGGCTTGCTATCGGTGCGTGCCGGCAATGTCGGGGCGGCGCTGGAGCCCTACCGGCGCGCGGCTGAGCTCGAGCCCGGTCGCGCGAATTACAGCCGCAACTATGCGATCGTCCTGAGCGATACGCGCCAGTACGACGCGGCGCTTGCCGAGGCGCGCCGGAGCATCAGTGTGCTGCGTGGCCAGCCCGATGCTGAGGCGGAGCTCGCCACGACCCGGCAGCTGATCGCGCTCATCGAGGCGGCGCAGCAGGGGCGGTAGTGGCGCCGCGGCAACGTCCGTGTTACCCTTACGAGGGCACGATGCCCTCGCTCGCAGGAGCAATGGAAACACGTCCTGCGCTCCTCCGGACGAACCATGATCCAGATCGGGCTGATTGCCCTTGTCGCGCTCACCTTCTCGATCCTCGCCACGCCGCTGTTGCGCCGGGCCGCGCTGCGGGTAGGCGTGGTCGCGGTGCCACGCGCGCGCGATCTGCACGTGGCGCCGGTGCCGCTGCTGGGTGGCGCCGCGATCTATGGCGGCTTCGTGGCCGCGCTGCTGCTCTTCGGCGATCGCTTCTACATCCGCGAGCTGGTGGCCATCCTGATCGGCGCCACGCTGATCTCGCTCTTCGGGCTCGCCGACGACCGCTGGGGGCTCGGGGCGCTGGCCAAGCTGGGCGGGCAGCTACTCGCCGGGGTGGTGCTGGTGCTCGGCGGCACCCAGGTGCACCTCGCTGCCCAGCCCTGGCTCAACTGGGCGCTGACGATCATCTGGGTCGTGGGCATCACCAACGCGCTCAACTTTCTCGACAATATGGACGGGCTCTCGGGCGGGGTGGCCACGATTGCGGCGGCCTTCTTCCTGCTGCTTGCCGCGATGAATACGCCACGCCAGGTGCTGGTGGGGGCGATGGCTGCCGCGTTGATCGGGGCCTGTGTCGGCTTCCTGCGCTACAACCTCAACCCGGCGACGATCTTTATGGGCGACACGGGCAGCCTCTTTCTCGGCTTCGTCCTCGCGGCCCTGGCGATCAAGCTGCGCTTCATGGCCAACACACCGCTCGTCACCTGGATGGTGCCCGTGTGCGTGCTGGCCCTGCCGATCTTTGATACGGCCCTGGTGCTGGTAAGCCGGCTACGCCGCGGGGTGAATCCTTTCACGACCGCGGGCAAGGACCACCTCTCGCACCGTCTGCACGCGCTGGGGATGACCAGGCGTGAGGCCGTGCTCACCTGCTACCTGATGGCCGGAGCCTGCGGCCTGGTCGGCGTCTACCTCACCCAGGCCCGTCCACTCGAGGCCTACGTGGTCGGCGGGGCGCTGGCGGCCACCGGGGTGGCCGCCATCATCTGGCTGGAGCGAGTCTGCCCATCGGGACAGCGCGGCAGGCCGATGCCGTGAGTTACTGATTGGCCCACAACCCTGGCTCGTCGACATTCTGCACTGTCACCGATGTGGTCGAGAGGAAGAGTTGCGGCCCGACGGGGCTCAGCTTGACGATTGCAGGCGACCAGAGTGCGCCTTCTTTCACGACCTCGCCCTCAGTAATGACCTCACCTTGCAGTTCGCGTGCAATCCACTCCACGACGATGCCAAAATCAGGGATCGGCTGGTTGGAGACCTGGTCAGCGAAGCCGTCCTTGATCGCCTGGACACCGAGCGGGCTGCCATCGACACCGGCCAGGAAGATGTGGCCCTCCGCGCCGCGTGGCTTCAGGCGGCCCAGTTCATCGAGCGCCTGCATCACTGCCTCGAAGTAGACAGCGTCCGAGTGGACGTAGATGCCGTCCAGTTCCGGGGTCGTTGCCAGCGTCTCTTTGACAATCGCCGCGCCTTTTGCCCCATCCCAATCACCGATCACCGTGATCAGCTTAATCGTGGGGTAGGCCGCCAGTACGTCCTGGAAGCCGGCGCCGCGGAGCTGCGCCACGTTGGTTGCCATACTGATCTGCTTGGTGACATCACCGCCCGAGGTCGTCGTCACCAGCTGCCAGCCTCGCTCGCGGGCGTGGCGCTCGAGGCTCTACTGGATGTCTAGCTGGGCGCCTACCAGGCCTGGCGCCGAATAGCCGATGATAATGGTGTCGGAGCTGGCTACCGTGGTGGGCGCAGGGGAGGCAGTGGTACTACAGGCAGCGAGGGCAAGTAGGGCCAGAATCGGCAGGACGAGGGTGCGGACGAAGTTGTTCATTGCAGTGATCCTCCTTTGCGCTGTTGGCTGGATGAAAGGGTGGCGGTGTATTCGATACCGCGCTGGAGGGTGCTGAAGGTGACGATCGTGCCGAGGTCGATCCCAAGGCCGACCATCGTCTGGGCCACTTCGGGCCTGATGCCCACGAGCATAGCCTGAGCTCCGATCAGGTTGGCGGACTGGATGATCCCCACCAGTCCCCGGGCTACCTGGGTATCGATCAATGGTACGCCGGTGACATCGAGGATGAGATGCGCGGCATGCCACTGATCGATGGCGTGCAGCGCGCGCTCCTGGGCTTCGACGATCCGCCCACTGTCCAGTGCACCGACCAGCGGCATGACGAGCACGCGATCGCTGACCGGCAGAATGGGCACGCTCATCTCGCGGATCATGTCCTGCTGGGCGGTGATGATCTCAAGTTGCCTGGCTGCCTGGGCGTGCGCCGCTTCGGCTTCACGGCGTGCTTCCTCCGCGATGGCGAACTGTGTGTGCAACTCGACGGTATGCTGATGAATGATTTCTGCCATATGATCGAAGGCTTTCCCCAGCCGGCCAAGTTCATCGGTGCCGTCGAGGCCGGTACGGGCCGACAGATCGCCGTCTGCAAGACGTTGGACAGCCTGGCTCAGACGCGCGATGGGACGGGTCAGGCCGTAGGGTAAGATCAGACTCCAGAGCAAGGCCAGAAGTAGAGCGACAACACCAGTTAGACCGTAGACGCTTCTTGCCACAGACGCTGATCGTTCTACGTCGCGGCCGGCCTTTTGCGCTTCGGCAGCTTTGACACGGGCCAGTTTGAGGGACAGATCTGACAGGAATTGAATGTTGGGCTGGTAGAGCGTGAAGCGACGCACGGCCTCCTGCGAAGTTTGCACCTCGCCTTTTGCCACAGCTTCAGTAATGCGCTGGAAGCCTTGATGATAGAAGTCGAAGGAGGTTCGCCAAAGGCGTGCCTGGCGTTGATCGGTTTCGGTTGTGACAGCCGTGGCGAAGGCAGTAATTGCTTGATCCAGATCGGAGATAGCAATCGCCCAGATCTGAACAAACTCATCACGTAGTTGGGGGTTTTCGAGATACAGAAAGTAGCTCTGGTCACAGCGACGAGCGATCTGGACCTTCATAGCAACATCGCTGGCAAGTTGGCTGAGGTGCGAGTCGATCTGGATGGCCCTGTTCGCTGTGGACTCGACATACGCGATACTCATCGGAGCAGCAATGTTCAACACAAGCACCAGGAGTGCAAGCGCGCCAAACGCCAGGCGGAGCCGCTGGTGGAATGGTAGACTGCGATGCAGACGAAGCAGAGAGATGAGTGTCATAGCGCCCTCGTACAATCTCCGTGAGGGTCATTGGCTGTCCATTTCAAAGATAGAGCGGTCATATTACCTTGCTGAAACCATTTGATCACATGAGTGTAGCAGATACAACTATTTGGAACAGCAAATTTTCAGATAGAAAAGCGCCAGGGCAACCTATCAGGTTGCCCTGGCGCGGGGGGCAATGAAGGGAGTTGACCGGCCAGTTTTGGCAGCGGCGGCTGGTTTGGGCGAGGGCGAGGCATCTGAAATCAGGATGCGCCGAACAGGCGGCGGATGGCTGCTTGCAGGTAAGGGTCGCTCCCTGGGGCGCTTCCCGCCGGGTCAATCAAGATGTCGGGCTGCAGGCCATTTGGTCCAACCGGTGTTTCCAGCCCTGGGATCCACCAATGTGCAGAGGTGACATGCAGGCTGGAGCCATCCTGAAGGGTGAAAACAAGCTGGATCGTGTCTTTGCCATAGCTTGGCTCACCAATCAGCTCTGCGCGGTGATGGGCTTGCAAGGCGCCTGCAGAAATTTCTGCAGCACTGGCGCTGCCTTTGTTGATGAGTACTGCCAGTGGCAGGTCGACAAGCGGCCCTGGTTTTTCCACTTCAAAGGTCTTGATTTGCTGGCCACGGTACTGCTGTTGCATCACAACGCCTTCTTTGAGAAACAGGCGGGCGACGTCCACTCCTGCGTCCAGCAGACCGCCGGGATTGTCGCGCAGGTCGAGCACAAAGGCAGAAGCTCCGCGCTGTTGCAAGTCTTCAATAGCGCGCTGGATTTCTTCCGGGGTGCTGGCAGCAATCAGGTTGACTTTGAGGATGCCCAGGCGCTCATCTTCGGCGGCCAACCGCCAGGTTACGGAAGGCAGGGCGATCTCCTGACGGGTTATCGTGAAGGAAATTGGGGTGAAATCGGGCGCTCGTCCGATGCTTAGCCTGACCGCCTCCCCCACCGGGCCGCGCAACGCAGCCTGTAGCACATCTGCTGTTGTCTGAGGCGTGATATCCAGATCTTCTACGGTGATCAGACGGTCACCGTCTTGCAGCCCAGCCTGCTGGGCCGGGCTATCGGGGTAGGGATAGAGCGTCCAGTTGCCCTGCTCGTCCTGTTCAAGTTGTGCGCCAATCCCGCCGTATTTGCCTTCCAGGCGGTTGCTTTCCAACTCATTCTGGGGCGGCTCCAGGAAGATTGTGTACGGATCATCGTAAGCCTGGAGCATGCCACGAATCATGCCGTATTCCAGGCGCGGCGCTGCAGGCGGGGCCTTCAATCCGTGTGTTTCCAGGATCTCCTTCGCTTCGTCGAACAGGGTGTAAGTGTTTCTACCAACCTGCTGCTGGTGGAAAAGGTAGCCTGCCGTGAATGAGGCGATCACCAACAAAATAGCCAGAGACATGAACAGAAAAGAACGTAAAAAGCTCATTTTATTACATCAGCCTTGGATTATAGATCACCTGCAGGGAAGGATAAAATAACATGGGCATCTATCCGGCCGTC
>JACAEO010000297.1 GCA_013388805.1 Chloroflexota bacterium | reverse complement strand
GCTGGCGCACCGCAACGCCAACAACATACCTCCCTCTCCCAGGCTGGGAGAGGAGAGGATGGGGTGAGGGCCAGCAGCGCATCAGGACGCTATCTGCCAAAAACCCTCCACCTGAGGGGGCCGGGGGTGAGGGCAGTGACGGCCCACCATCAAGCACGATGTGCGGTCAACTGATCTCCATCAGCAGCTCATGGAGCGTGACGATCTTGCCCGGGCTGACGTTGAGCGTGCTGACCGTCCCGGAGCGGGGGGCCGGGATCTCGTTCTCCATCTTCATCGCCTCGAGCACCAGCACGGGCTGCCCGGCCTCGACCGTCTGGCCGGCTTTGACCAGCACACGGGCGACCAGGCCGGGGATCGGGGCCTTGATCCGTCCGTCGCCGCTCTTGGGGCGGGTGACGGCCGCTTCCAGGTCGCGAACCTGCACCGCGTGACGGCCACGCGGCGAGTCGATCCAGCGCAGGTCGTGATCAACATGGAGCTCGTAGGGGCGGTTCCCCACCACCGCCCACTCGATCGCCTCAGGGCTGGCAAGCGAGGAGAGGCTCACCCGTACCGGCTCACCATCGACGCTGACGACGAGCGGTTCGCCGTGGGGCTGCAGCCCGCTCACCTCGACCACGAAGTCGTGGCCATCGATCGTTACCTGCAACTTGCTCATTGGGGCAGTCTCCTGCTGTCGCGGTGCCAGCCGGTGTTGAAGCCGGGTGGGCTGCTCGGCTGGGCGGCCTGGGCGCGGGCGAGGAAGGCCAGGGCGGCCACTGCGGCGAGGTCGCGCAGATTCTCGCCGATGGGCGGCGCGGCGGCGACCAGGTGGCGCCGGCTGAACTCGGTGTCGTAACTGCCAGCGAAAAACTCGGGCTCGGCGACGATCTGGCGCAGCATGCCCAGGTTGGTGTCAATGCCGCTGATCGCAAACTCGGTTAGCGCCCGCCGCAGACGCCCCAGCGCCTCCTCGCGGTTCGCGCCCCAGACCGAGAGCTTGGCAAACATGGGCTCGTAGTGCACCGGCACCTCGGCGCCACCATAGGCGTAGGTGTCGACGCGCACATTGGGGCCGCCGGGGGCGCGGAAGGCGCTGATCCGGCCGGGGCTCGGCAGATAGTCGCGCCAGGGGTCCTCCGCGTTGATCCGGCAGAGAAAGCTGACCCCGTTGATCCGCACGTCGTCCTGGCTGTAGCCGAGCGGCTGGTCGGCCGCGAGGCGGATCTGCTCGCGCACCGCGTCGATGCCCGTGACCATCTCGTTGACCGGGTGTTCCACCTGCAGCCGCGGCTTCAACTCCGTGAAATAGTAGCGCCCCGCGGTATCGACCAGGAACTCAACGGCGCAGGCACCGCGACAGCCAAACAGCCGTGCCACCTCGACGGCGGCGTCGCGAACCGCGACTCGCTGCGCTGGTGTCAGCCCGGGGGCCGGGATTTCGGCGATCACCTTGCGCTTGTTCCGCTGGATCGAACAGTCACGCTCGCCCAGGTGCACAACGTTGCCGTGGTTGTCGGCGAGCACGAGCACCTCGATGTAGCGCGCCGGCAGGATGGCCGTCTCAAGATAGACTCGCGGGTCACCGTAGACAGCCTGGGCGGCGACCGCCGAATCGCGAACCACCTCGAGCAGCCGCTCCGGCTCGCGTACCACCCGGGTGCCGCGTCCGCGCCCGCCGGCCCAGGCCTTGACGATCACCGGATAGCCCAGGTGCCGGGCCTCGGCATGCAGGGCGTCGCCCTCGTCGACGGTAAAGGCGCGGGTTGAGGCGACGGTGGTGGCGATGCCGGTCTGGCGCACCTGCTCGAGCGCAGCGATCTTGTTGGCGGTGCGCTCCAGGCATGCGCTGCCGGGGCCAATCACCGTGATCCCGGCCTCCTCGCAGTCACGGGTGAAACCCACCTGCTCGGAGAGGAAGCCGTAGCCCGGATGCACGGCGTCGGCGCCGGCCTGGCGGGCAATGGCCACCATGGGCTCGGGGTCCCGGTAGCTGTAGGGCGGTTCCACCGCGTAGGCCTCGTCGGCCAGACGCACGTGGAGCACACCCTCGTCGCCTGGCTCGTAGACGGCCACAGCGGTGATGCCCAGGTCGCGGCAGGTACGCACGATGCGCACGGCGATCTCGCCCCGGTTGGCGATGAGGATTTTTTTGAACATCGCAGTTCCTTCTCATGCGTGCGGGCGTGGGTGGCACGGTGCGCCAGCGTGCGTGTCTGCGGATCACAAGGCAGGGCCTTGCTCCTCACACCCGCACGTCTCACGCCGTCTGGCCTCACATCGGCGAGATCCCGTGTTTCTTCGGCACATGCCGTTCGCGCTTCGAGAGCGTGACGCGGAGTGCGCGCACCAGCACGCGGCGACTGTCACGGGGTTCGATCACGTCATCGATCAGGCCACGGGCCGCCGCGACGTACGGGTTGTTGAACTTCTCCTGGTACTCCTCGATCAGCTCCTTGCGGCGCGCCTCGGGGTTTTCGGCGGCTTTCACCTCGTTGCGGAACAGGATGTTCACCGCGCCCGCCGCGCCCATCACCGCCAGTTCGGCGTTCGGCCAGGCGTAGAGCAGGTCGCCGCGCAGCCCCTTGCTGCTCATCACGCAGTAGGCGCCGCCGTAGCTCTTGCGCAGAATGAGCATCAGCTTCGGCACCGTGGCCTCGGAGTAGGCGTAGATCAGGCGGGCGCCGTTGCGGATGATCCCGCCGTACTCCTGGCTGGTGCCCGGCAGAAAGCCCGGCACGTCCTGCAGGGTGATGATCGGGATGTTGTAGGCGTCGCAGATGCGGATGAAGTGGGTGGCTTTGATGCTGGCCTTGATGTCGATCGTGCCGGCCAGCACCTGGGGCTGGTTGGCCACCAGGCCGACTACGTAGCCATCGAGGCGGGCGAAGCCCACCACCATGTTCTGCGCCCACAGCTCGTGCACCTCGAGGAAGCGCCCGTCGTCGACAATGCTGGCGATCACCTGGCGCACATCGTAGGGCTTCTGCGGGTCCACCGGGACGATCTGCTCCAGTTCGGGGCAGCGGCGCTCCGGGTCGTCCCGCGGGGCCACATAGGGCGGGTCGCTGATGTTGTTCGAGGGCAGGTAGCTGAGCAGTTCGCGCACCTTCAGCAGGCACTCGCGGTCATCGACCGCCAGGAAGTGGGCCACGCCGCTCTCAGTGGCATGGATGCGCCCACCGCCCAGTTCCTCCTGGCTCACATTCTCCTGCATCACCGATCTGACTACCTCGGGACCGGTGATGAACATGTAGCTGTTCTCGGTCATGAAGATGAAGTCGGTGAGGCCGGGGGAGTAGACGGCGCCGCCGGCGCAGGGGCCGAGGATGACCGAGAGCTGGGGGATGACCCCGGATGCCTCGCAGTTGGCGTCGAAGATGCGCGCATAGCCGCCGAGGCTGTCGACCCCTTCCTGGATGCGCGCGCCCCCCGAGTCATTCAGGGCCACAAAGGGGCAGCCGTAGCTCATGGCCATACGCATGGCCTTGACGATCTTGTTGGCGTGCATCTCGCCCAGCGAGCCGCCCATGACGCTGGCGTCCTGGGCGGCGGCGAAGACCTGGCGACCGTTGACCAGGCCAAAGCCACTGACCACGCCATCGCCGTAGCGCGAGCCTTTGCCGCCCATATAGCTCTCGTAACGTGGCGTGACCAGGGTATCGATCTCGTTGAAGCTGTCGGGATCAAAGAGCAGGGCAATGCGCTCGCGGGCGGTCAGCCGGCCCTTCTGATGCTGGGCATCGGCGTCCTTCGGCGTGCCGGTGGCTATCGCCTTGCGCTGGCGCAGCCGGTGCACGTAGTCTTCCATCTCCATCGGGTTCCCCTTTGAACACGGCTACGCGACCGCCGCAACGAGCGTCAGCACATAGCCGTCGGACACACGCCACCAGCCGCACAGCGGTGGGGCTTCCAGGACCGGGTCGCAGTGGATCCTGACGGTGGCCCATGCCTCGGTGGCGCTCGCAGGCGCCAGCTGGCAGTCCACCTGCCGCGTATCAACCGTGAGCCCCAGGCGCAGCGCTTTCAGCGTCGACTCCTTGGCGCTCCAGATCGCCGTCACCAGGGTGTCGTACGCTGCAGCCGGGGCCGCCGCGAGGCTGGCCAGTTCCGCCGCGGTGAAGTAGTCGTGGGCAAAGGTGGGGTGGCGCGGCGTCACCAGTTCGATATCGGCGCCGATGGCGATGCGCTCGGCCACCGCACAGAACGCCCGTCCGTGGCTGTGGCTGATCGCCAGGCGCAGCGGGCCACGGACGGGTCCCGTGCTCGGGAGTTCGGCGACCAGTTCGGGCGCGCCATCGGGGGCGGCGACGATCGCCAGCGCGTCGAGCGCCGGCCCTGCCACCGGCTCGCCGAGGCGGGCCTGCAGCAGCCGCTTGGCCGTCCAGCGCCCGAGCAGCCACTCACGACGACGCTTCTCCACCCGTAGCAGCGCCAGCCGTTCCCGTTCGGGCGGGCTTAGCCAGGCGGCAGGCGGCAGCGCCGGGAGGTCATCTTCGGTCTGGACGAGCCAGGTGATCATGCCTTACGGAGCCGCAGCAGCGACATCGTCGCTGCTGCGGCCTGATTGCGGGGCGGGGTGCCGCGGTGTCGGCGCAAGCCCGTACGTTCCCTGGTAGGGCGGGCGCGCTACGGTGCGCTCGCCCTGCCGACGCGGAGGTTTAGAGCGTCGCCGGGCCGAGCTTTGCCGTGCGGTAGCCCGTCAGGTCGAGGTAGACGTTGCCCGTCTCGTCGATGACCCGCGCGTCGAAGCTGGTGCCGCCGTCCACCGCGGTGACCACGGCGTAGATCTGCGCGCCGTTGGCTGCGTCCGGGTGGCGGTAGACCTCGAGGGTCTCCAGCGAGAGCGGGAGGGCCATCGTGTCGGTGTTGGCGATCTCCCAGATCCCGGCGGTCTGGAAGCAGAGCTCGAGCAGGCGCGGGTCCACCAGTTGTTCGGCCTCGGCGGGCGCGCTGTCGGGCGGCAGGTCGTGGGCAAGCATACCGAAGGCCATGTCGCCAGCGAGCAGCACCTTGTCGAGCACCTGGTAGGCCGGACCGTGGAAGTAGATGCGGTAGATGTCCGACCGTTCCACCACCCGCGCATCCTCGCCCAGCTGTGGTCGCTCGGCGTGGGCCTCCTCGGCCGGGGTCCGGGTCAGGTGGACCTCAGCGTGGAAGTGGAGGATCTCCTGGGGCGGCGGCGGAGTGTGGCCGGGGGCCACGGCGGGCTGGAAGAGCGAGCGCAGTTCGGTGTGCGCCCGCAACTCGCCCTCGCCGCTGGGATGCAGCCAGGCCTTGAGGATGAGCGTGCGGGGCTGGTTGCGGTGGAACTTCACCGGGCTGTCGAGGCGCTCGTGCGCAATGCGCGCCACGCGGTAGCCGGGGACGAGCAGGCTGGCCAGTTCGGCGAAGCCCTCGGTGCCCATCACGCCGGGCAGCAGCGGGGTGCCGTCGATCTTATGGTCGTAGAGGAAGGGCTGCACCGCCGGGTCCAGCGCCGTCTCAACAACGATGCCGCTGTAGAGGCCGGCTGAGCGCACTGTGCCGAGCATCAGGAGCGGGCGCTCACGGGTAGCCAGCGCCGCCGCGACCTTCTCCGGGTCGAGGCCACCGTGCTCGTCGAACTCCTCGACGAGGATGCCCAGGCGCATCCCGACGACGATCTCGCCGCGGGTGCCACCGGCGGTCAGTTCACGGCGGATGGTCGGAATGCCCACCTCGGGCGGGAGCATATCGATCCCCGCCATCTCCATGATTCTGGGGATGGAGCCACGGGTAGCCATCCCGATGCCGCCCCAGGCCGTCCAGTCGATTGCGATGCCGCGCGTCTCCGGGCGCCAGCGGCGCATGCTGCTGCTGAGCTTGCAGAGCAGGTCATTGGCGGCGCTGTAGTCGGTCTGGCCGCTGTTGCCAAAGCGCCCGGCCACCGAGCTAAAGGCGACGGTGGCGCCGATCGGCATGCCCTTCGCCGCCTGCAGCAGGCTGAAGAAGCCGTCGGCCTTGATGTCGAAGACGCGGTAGAACTCGTCGGGCTGCTTATCGGCCAGGCTGCGACTGATCTCGATGCCGCCGGCATGGAGCAGCACGTCGATCCGTCCGAAGCGCTCGCGGATCTCGTTGACCACCGCGCTGACCGCGGGGCCGTCGCGCAGATCCAGGCTGCGGTAGAAGGCTTCACCGCCAGCGGCCTGCACCGTCTCGATCGCGCGCAGCGCCGCCTCGGAGCGCTCGACACCCATGATCGTCCGGTCGATCTGCACCGGAGTGACCTTCTCGCCCTTCGCCTGCGCCTCGGCGATCAACGCCGCCTTGAGCGCATCACGGCCCTGGCGGAAGAGCGCGATCCGCTGGTCGGCAGGGTCGGGCGCCGGGGTCAGGTCGAGCAGGAAGAACTGGCCGCCACCGCCGGCACGGGCCAGGTCGGCCACGATCGCGCTGGTGATACCGCCGGCTGCGCCGGTGACCAGGTAGACCGTCTCGGGGCTGAGTTGCATCCCCGGCTGCCCATCGGCGGCGGGGCGCTCCTCAAAGCCGATGCCGAAGCGCAGGTTGTCGTGGTAGCCGACCTCGACCACGCCGGGGTCGAGCAGGGTCTCGGCGATCAGCGCCTCGGCGGGCTCGACGCTCTTGCGCCCGGGCTCGAAGTCGACCGCCTTGACCAGGGCGGCGGTGCGCTCGCGCTTGAACGCCTTGGCGAAGCCGGTCACGGCGCCGCCAAGTGGCGAACTGGCGCCCTCTGCGCTGTAGCCGTGGAGCCCACCCATCCGTGTGCCGACCACGAGGAAGGGGGTAGCCTCGGGCTGGGCAGCCAGCAGCGTATGCGCCAGCAGATAGAGGTTCTTGACCCGGACGCGGTTCAGTTCGCGCCACTGCTCCAGGTCAAGCTCTTCGATCTCGGGCTCGGCGTCCAGCGCGGGCAGCCAGTAGATGCCGGTGATCGGGCCCTCGGCGAGCCAGCCCTCCACCAGGCCAGCGACGGCCTCCTCGGCGGGTGGGGCCTCGATCCCGAGCACCTGGACGCCGCGCTTCTCCAGGCGCGAGACCAGGGCCTTGCCCACGCCACCCCGGTCGAACATCACCACCACCCGGCCACCCTCGAGCGCCACGCCTGTGGTCTTGCACAGCTCCAGGGGCGGGCGGAGCACCGGCACCGGCACACGACGCGGGGCCCGGTCAGCGTCGGCGACACTGTACGCACCGGGTGCGGCGCTGGCGGCGGCAGCCGGTGCGGGGGCCGCGACTGCGTCCGGGACGGACACAGGCGCGACGGCCGCTGCCAGGTCGGGGCGGTGGGTGCGCACGAAGCCGATCACCGAGCGCAGCGTGGGGTAGTCACGCAGCTTGAGGTCCTCGATGCGTGGAATGTCGAAGGCCTCGCGCACGGCGGCGAAGGTCTCGGCCTGCTTGACGGTATCGACGCCGAGGTCGGCCTCGAGGTCGAGGTCGAGGTCAAG
>JACAEO010000353.1 GCA_013388805.1 Chloroflexota bacterium | reverse complement strand
GGCGCACTGCAACGCCAGATTCTGGCCCCTCCCCTGCCAGGGGAGGGGGTAGGGGGGTGGGGTATACGAGGCCTGGGGGCGCAACGCCCCAAAAACTCTATACGTGAAAGGAGGGGGGTGGGGTATGCGGGGCCTGGGGACGCACCTCCCAAAAACCCTCCACTGAGAGGGGAGGTTGGGAGGGGGGCGTGCCGCGCGCAGCGCCGTATGGGCAAGGGCTTGCGGCCAGGACAACACGCTCTCCCGTGTACGCTTCCGGTACGCCTCCTCTGCTACAGTATCCACCGGATACCCGACAATCGACGATCGGCTACTGTGCGAGAGGTGCCACGATGAGCGATGCACTCGACGAGACGCTTGAGCAGAACCCCGAAGCCCTGCGCCATGAAGTGCGCCAGCTGCGCGAGCAGTTGCAGCGTCTGGAGGCGGTGATCTCCGAACTGGCCGTACCGGTGGTTCCGCTCCTTGAAGGGGTGATTGTGCTGCCGCTGGTGGGCAGCCTCGATACGCGGCGCGCCCAGCAGGTGATCGAGAGTCTGCTCACCGGCATCGCCGAGCAGCAGGCCGACGTGGCGATCATTGACATCACCGGCGTGCCGATCGTCGATACCCAGGTCGCCAGTTCGCTGGGGCAGGCCATCCGCGCCGCCAGCCTGCTGGGCGCGCGGGTGGTGATCACCGGCATCGGGGCGCGCATTGCGCAGACCCTCGTCGCGCTCGATATCGACTTCTCCAGCGTGACCACCTGCGCCAATCTGCGCGATGGGATCGAGGCTGCCCTCGCCCTGAATGGCATGCACATCGCCCGCGGCTGATCACCCGCGCCCACAGGGCCTGGACAGCGGCCACAAGCCCTGTGCGGTAGGTAGGACATGATCACCCTGCTCCTGAGAGGGCGGACATCGTGCCCTCGGCGACGCAACGAGGGCGGGGCGCCCTCGCTCCCGGGCGCGTGTATGACCCCGGGTGTGAATGGTTACGGTGATCAGGCTATTTGCCGCGCCGACTCGCTTGTGCTATACTGACCGACGGCGTTGAAATGCGCCAAATACACACATCCCCTGGCTGCGGCCACTCCTGCCGGGCTGTCCCGGTCCGGCCGTTCTGAGCGGGGGATGGCGGCTGGTTATCCAGAGTACCAAGGAGCAACAGTAACCCATGACCCAGGCGACGTCCCAACGTGTCGTATCGATCAAGGCGCTGCTCGAGGCCGGCGCCCACTTCGGGCACCAGACCAACCGCTGGAACCCGAAGATGCGCCCGTACATCTATACGGCGCGCAACGGCATCCACATTATCGACCTGCAGAAGACCGTGCTCGGCCTGACGGCAGCCTATCGCTTCGTCTCCGACGTGACCGCCCGTGGCGAGAAGATCCTCTTCGTCGGGACCAAGAAGCAAGCCCAGGAGGCGGTCGTCGAAGAGGCGGCCCGCGCCGGCCAGTTCTACATCACCCAGCGCTGGCTCGGTGGTACGCTCACCAACTTCGCCACGATCAAGGGGCGGCTCAAGCGGCTTGCCGATCTCGAGGCCCAGCGCGATCGCGGCGACTTCGCCCGGCTGACCAAGGCGGAGGGCCTGCGGCTCGAAGAGGAGATCAACAAGCTCAATCGGGTCTTCGGTGGCATCAAGACGATGGATCGCCTCCCCGGCGCGGTCTTCATCATCGACCCGCACAAGGAAGATCTCGCCGTCAAAGAGGCGCAGAAGGTCGGCGTGCCGGTGGTGGCCATGGTCGATACGAACTGTGACCCGGACCCGATCAGCTACGTCATCCCCTGCAACGATGACGCGATCCGTGGCATCCGCCTGATGACGAGCAAGATCGCCGACGCCGCCCTTGAGGGCACCCATCGCCGCGAGGCCGCCCACGAGGCCTGAGTCTTCGCCCGCGAACATCGAGCAGCGGTTCTGGAGGGGCGCAATGCCCCTCCATGTCACGAAAAGAGGAGTGTACGCCGTGGCTGTGCCGATTGAACTGGTCAAAGAACTGCGCGAGCGCACCGGCGCCGGGATCAAGGAGTGCAAAGACATCCTTGAGCAGACCGACGGCAATATCGCCCGGGCCATCGAGATCCTGCGCGAGCGCGGGATCGAGGCGGCCGCCAAGAAGGCCACCCGCGAGGCCCGCGAAGGCCTGATCGGGGTCTATGTGCACTATGGCTCCCGCGTGGCGGGTATGGTCGAACTCAACTGCGAGACGGATTTTGTGGCCCGCACCGAGGACTTTGTCGCGCTGGCCAATGGCCTGGCTCAGCACGTCGTGGCGCTCAACCCGCGCTACATCAATGTGGACGACGTTACCGATGAGGCGGTCGCCGAGAGTGGCCTCACCCGCGACAAGTTTATCGAGGAGAATGTGCTGCTGCAGCAGCCCTTCGTCAAGGAGCCGGCCCGGACGATCGAAGAGCTGATCAAAGAAGCGATCGCCAAGCTCGGTGAGAACATCGTTGTCCGCCGCTTCGTGCGCTACGAAGTTGGGGCCTGAGATCCCTACGGCGTTGGCAGTTGGCGGCTGGCAGGGCGCCCTGCCGGCTACCAGCTGCCCACTGCTTGATCACCACTATGCAACAGCCCAAATATCGGCGGATCCTGATCAAGCTGAGCGGCGAACAGATCAAGGGCACCGATGAGGTGGTCAGCTACGATATGCTCGACTACCTTGCCCGCGAGATCGCGGCCGTCCACCGCCGTGGCGTCGATATCGCCGTTGTGATCGGTGGCGGCAACATCTGGCGCGGCAATCAGTCGATCGCGCGCGGCATGGATACCGCCCAGTCCCACTATATGGGCATGCTCGGGACGATCATCAATTCGCTCGCGCTCCAGGATATTCTCGAGCAGCACGGGCTGCACACCCGCGCGATGACCGCCATCCAGATGAATGAGGTCGCCGAGCCGTATATCCGGCGCCGCGCAACCCGCCATCTGGAGAAGGGCCGCGTGATCATCCTCGCCGGCGGCACCGGCAATCCCTATTTTACGACCGACTCCGCGGCCGCCCTGCGCGCCGCCGAGATCCATGCCGAGGTCATCCTGATGGCCAAAAATGGGGTGGACGGCATCTACAGCGCCGATCCGCGCCGCGACCCCGGCGCGGTTAAGTTCGATCACCTGACCTACATGGACGCGCTGAACCGCGGTCTGACGGTGATGGACAGCACCGCGCTGACCTTCTGTATGGATCACGATATTCCGCTGATCGTCTTTAACGCGCTGGAGCCCGGCACCATCGAACGGATCGTGCTCGGCCAGCATGTGGGGACGCTGGTAAGCCGTAGCGTGCCCGAGCGCGCGCCTGTGCAGGATACGTGACTGCCCGCTGTCGCTGCGCTGGAGCGCGATGGAACTGAGGAGGGCGTGATGGTCAATGACGTCACCCGCGAGTATGAGGCGCACCTCAAGAAGGCGATCGAGGCCCTGCGCCATCAACTGGCCACGATCCGCACCGGGCGCGCCTCGGCTGGCCTCGTCGAGCATCTGCAGGTGGAGGCCTACGGCGCGCCCATGCCGCTCAACCAGCTGGCCAATATCAGTGTGCCGGAGGCCAAGCTGATTGTGATCCAGCCCTTCGACGTGGGTATGATCAAGGTCATCGAGAAGGCGATCCAGGGCTCGGATATCGGCATCAACCCCGGCAACGACGGCCGCATCATCCGGCTCGTGATCCCGCCCCTCACGGAAGAGCGCCGCCGCGAACTGGTGAAGCTGGTGCGCCACCGCGTCGAGGAGGTCAAGGTCTCGGTGCGCAACCAGCGCCGCGACGCGATGGATCAGCTGAAGGAACTGGAGGCGGAGAAGCTGATCAGCGAGGACGATCTCAAGCGCGGCCAGGAGCGTGTGCAGCAGATCACCGATAAGTGTATCGCGGACCTCGAGACGATCGGCAAAGAGAAAGAGGCCGAGGTTATGGCGGTCTGAGCGCTGCGCCGCATCACAGGCCTGGACCAGACTGGTTGTCCAGGCGGGCTCAAGCATGGCGCTCCTCCTGGCCAGCCCCCACCCCAGTCCTCCCGCCACCGGGGAGAGGGTGTGGGAACGGAGCCGGGTTCGGCGCGTAAAGGCAAGCATCTATGAGCAGGGCTGGTGGCGTACAGGGCGGCCGGGTGCCCCAACACATCGCAGTGATCATGGACGGCAACGGGCGCTGGGCCCGCCAGCGCGGCCTGCCCCGCCTTGCCGGCCATCGCGCCGGCACCGAGAACATTCGCGCCATCGTCCGCGAGGCTGACCGTCTCGGCGTCCGCTATTTGACCCTCTACGCCTTCTCGACCGAGAACTGGGCCCGCCCCTCGGCCGAGGTCCAGGGCCTGATGCAGATCCTCAGTGATTTTATCGACCGGGAGACCCGCGCGCTGCACGAGGAGAATGTGCACCTGCGGCACCTCGGGCGGCTCGAAGGGCTCAGCCCGCGCCTCGCCGAGAAGGTGCGCTACGCGGTTGAACTGACCAGCCGCAACAGTGGCTTGACCCTGGCGATCGCCTTCAACTACGGCGGGCGTACCGATATTGTCGATGCGGTGCGGAAGATCATCGCCGCCGGGATCAGCCCCGATCAGATCGATGAGCAGCTGATCAGCGCGAACCTCTACACCGCGGGGATGCCCGACCCGGATGTGATCATCCGCACCAGTGGGGAGCGGCGGATCTCGAACTTTTTGATCTGGCAGGCTGCCTACAGTGAATTCTGGTTTACCCCCGTCTTCTGGCCCGACTTCCGGCCAGAGCACATCCAGCAGGCAATCAACGAGTATGGACGGCGCGAACGCCGCTTCGGCGGGCTCATCTCCGAGTAGCTCAAGCTCGCTGTCACGCCGCCTGGCCAGTGTCGTCATCCTCATCCCGCTGATTGTCGCGATCGCCTGGTGGCCCTGGGCCACGGCCGGCTTTGTGGCGCTCTGCGTCGCCCTGGCAATCAGCGAGCTCTTTGCGCTGCTGCGCCACGGTGGCTTCGCCCCGCGCCGCCTCCCCGGCATGAGTCTCGGCGTCGCCTTCTGTGCTGCGGCCGCCCTGCAGCCCTTCACCCAGCTCAACCTCGCCGGCCTCGCGCTGAGCGGCGGTATCGCCGGGACACTGGTCTACGAACTGACCCGCCACGACCGCAGTACCAGCCTGCAGAACTGGGCGCTCACCTTCACCGGCGCCGCCTACGTCGGCTGGCTGCTCAGCGCGTTCATCCAGCTGCGCCAGCTCGCCACCCCGCTGCAGCCCGGCCTGCTCGCCCCCCTGCAGATCCCGCCCGGCGCGGCCTGGGTCTTCCTGGTGCTCGCGATCACCTGGATCCAGGATAGCGCGGCCTACTTCGTGGGCCGCTCGCTCGGACGTACCCGTATGGCGCCCATTCTGAGCCCGAAGAAGACCTGGGAGGGCTTCGCCGGCGGCCTCATCGCCTCGCTGCTGACCGCCGTGGCGGCGGTGCCGCTGCTCGGGCTGCCGATCAGCTACCTGAGCGCCGCGCTGATCGGCCTGGCGGCCGGGATCGCTGGCCCGCTCGGTGATCTTGGCGAGTCACTGATCAAGCGCCAGGTTGGCGTCAAGGACTCGGGCGCGATGATCCCCGGCCATGGCGGTATCCTCGACCGGATGGACAGCTTGCTCTTCACCGCGCCAGTGGTGTACTACGGCGTTCTCTTGACTCTGGTTATGTGATCCGGTAAACTAAAAAGGTATCCGGGCGGCGGGCTTGAGCCCGCCGCTTTGCTTGACTGTCTGGCTTCACCTCCGTGACTCGCTCACGCTCCAGGCCGGTTGTGCGGAGCGGTGGAGGAACGGTAAGGTCGAAACGCCTACGCTTACCGTGTCTTGCTGTGGAGCTTCCTATGCCCATCCTTGCAAGCGCCGCACTCGCCCCGCTGCAGCAAGCCGCCGAACAGAGCGGCAGCAACCCGCTGGTGGCGATTGGCGCCTTTCTGCTGATGCTCGGTCTCCTCGTCGTCGTCCACGAGCTCGGCCATTTCCTCACTGCGGTCTGGCTGGGGATCAAGGTCGAGGAGTTCGGCATTGGCTACCCGCCACGCGCGCTGACCTTGTTTGAGCGCGATGGTGTGAAGTATACGCTGAACTGGCTGCCGCTCGGTGGCTTTGTGCGCTTTGCCCAGGATGGCAATGGCGCGGGGGACGCCCTCTATGGCGCCGGGGGGAGCCTCGCAGCCGCGCCGCCCTGGCGCAAGATCATCGTGATGGTGGCCGGCCCGCTGATGAACCTGCTCCTGGCGATGCTGATCTTCGCCGTGCTCTTCAGTAGCCTGGGCGTACCGACGCCGACTGGCGGCCAGGAGCTTGGCCAGGTTTTCGCCAATACCCCGGCAGCGCAGGCGGGCTTCCAGCCTGGCGATGAACTGCGCAGCCTTGATGGCCGCCCGGTTGATAACCCGGCAGTGATCGGCGAGGTGGCCCGCGCCAACCCTGGCCAGCCAGTGACCGCCATCGTGCTGCGTGACGGCCAGGAGCTCACGCTCAGCGTGACCCCGGGGCCCTGGACCTCGCCCGAGGGCGTGCGCTACGAGTTGGGCTTCGGCTTCAGCTACGGGCCGAAGGTCGTGCAGGTGCAGGCTGGCCCACTTGAGGCGACCTGGCGCGGCGTCACCTACAGTCTGGAGTTGACTGGCCGTATGGTGCGCGCGCTGGCCACCCTGCCGGGGGCGATCCTCGGGCTCTTCTCGCCCGAGCCCTCGCCGGAAGGTGGCCCGATCGGGCCGGTGGGCATCGCCCGCGCCACCGGCGAGGTGATCCAGCAGCCGGGCGGCTTCATTGCCTTCTGGAATCTGACGGCGGTGTTGAGCCTGAACCTGTTTCTGCTCAACCTGCTGCCCATCCCGGCCCTCGATGGCAGCCACATCATCTTCGCGCTGATCGAGTGGCTGCGCGGCGGGAAGAAGGTGCCGCCGGAGAAGGAGGCGCTGGTGCATGCGATCGGCTTCGCGGCGCTCATGGGCCTGATGCTGCTGATCACGGTGAACGATGTGCTCAATGCCATCCGCGGCAATCCCGTGCTCGGTGGCGGGTAGGCTGGCACGTCATGATCCGGGCCAGTGAGGTGGGAGAGTATGTCTTCTGTGCGCGGGCATGGTGGCTGCGCCGCGTGCAGGGCGTCGAACCGGCCGGGCAGGAGCGGCGCGCGGCCGGTACCGCGCTGCATCGCGCCCACGGGCGCACGCTGGCCCTGAGCGGGGTCGCGCTCGCGCTGGGCCTGGCGCTGCTCGCCGCCGGCCTGCTGCTGTTGCTGCTACGGTGATGGCGGTGCAACTCCTGGCTGCGGCGCTGATCGTCCTGGCCCTGGCCCTGCTGGCCAGCGGGTTGCTGCTCCGCCGCCGGGCCGGGCTGCCATGGGCGCGTATCGTCGCCAGTGATGTGGGCGTGGGACGCCCGCTCGAGCGCCCGCTCGTGGCGCCACGCTATGGGCTGAGCGGTAGGCCCGACTACCTGCTCGAGCGTGGCGGCGTCCTGATCCCGGTTGAGGTGAAACCGGGCCGGTACGCACCCCGCCCCTACGACTCCGACCTGATGCAGCTGGCTGCCTACTGCCTGCTGGTGGAGGAATGCACCGGGCACACGCCACCCTACGGTCTGCTGCGTTATGCCGGGGCCAGCTTTCGCCTTGCCTATACCCCCGCGGTGCGGCAGCGCCTGGTCGCCCTGCTTGACGAGATGCACGCCCTGCTTGAGGCCAGCGACGTCGCACGCAGCCACGATGAGCCGCGCCGCTGCGCCGGCTGCGGCCTGCGCGCCAGTTGCACCGACGCGCTCACAGGCTGACAGGCAGCCGCCCGGGAAGTGTGCTATGATAGTGTCACGCAGTGAACTGATCGCCAGACTCGAAGCATACCTGGCCGGACAGATCAGCGCCGCCACCCTGGCTAGCTGGGCCTTCGACCTGTTCTACGAGCTGGACCAGGGGCTGCTGGCCGTCAACCCTGAGGACGGAGAGGTGATTGCTGACGTGCTTGACACGCTGATCTTCGCCGATGACGAGCGCTTCGCGCTCGACGAAGCCGACCTGCGCCGGCTGATCGCCCGGCTCCAACAGCCATGAAGATCCGACAACACCCACGTATGCGTGGCATCCTGGTGGGCGACGAGGTCTACTCCTACCCACACAAGATCTTCGCCCGCGTGGCCGATGTCTTTCCCGCAGCGGTCTGTGTCAAGATTGGCATCCTCTCCATCGACGAGCCGATGGAGATCACGCTCGCGCCGCAGCTCTGGCGCGCCGATGATATCGAGAATCTCTCCGTGTGCCGCTACTGCGGGTGCCGTGAGAACATACATACCGTCACCGAAACCGGCATCCCCTTCCGGATCTGTGCGACCTGCAGCACCCTCCCCGACGAGGCGAAGGCCCCGCCCGTGGCGTAGCCCGGCTGGCGCCCGCCAGAGGCCTGATCTGCATGGCCGTTCCGGCAGCCGCCGCGTTCGCGCTGCTGCTCGAACCACGCGCGTGGTCTAGCTTGCAACCCATCCGCCCGCCCGCCCGGGCCTCCACGAGTGAACGCTATGCGCGAGGATCCGGCCCGTGCTCGTGTGCTTCCCTACCTCTCGGCCTGGCTGCGCGAACGGCTCGGCAGCCCCGGACTCGGACCGGGTGCGGTCGTATCCCGGCTGGCGACGGTCCTCCACGCTGACCTGAGCGGCTTCACCCAGCTCACGGCTCGCTTCACCAGCGGGCCTGCCGACGCCGAGCGGCTGCACATCGCCCTCAATCAGTGCTACAGCGTGCTGATCGACACGGTCACGGCCTATGGTGGCGACGTGGCGGCGATTGCCGGCGATGCGTTGACGGCCTGGTGGCCGCAGCTGGCCCACGCCGAGCATGCGCGCCGCTGCGCGCTGGCGCTGCACGCGGCCATGCTCAGCCTGCCCGCCCTCGAGACACCCGCCGGCCCGTTCCGGTTCTATCTGCGGATCGGCATCGGGGTCGGCATGGTCCACGCCACGCTCGCCGGCATGCCCGGCCACGGCGTCCACCTGGTGCTTGCCGGGCCGGCGCTGGCTGCGGTTGCGGCCGCTGAGCAAGCGGCGCCGGGCGAGAGCATCATCTGCAGCATCCAGACAGCGCCGGGCGCGGCGCAGGAGTGCGACCATCCAGGTGACGGCGGCCAACCGTTACGGGCGGAACACTTCCTGCCGCGGGGGCTCAGCGCGCGGCTGCGGCGCGGCGAGCCGCTGACCGCCTACCGCCGCTGTGTGCCGGTCTTTGCCCGGTTCGATCTGCCCGCGCAGCCTGCGGCGCTGCACCCGCTGGTGCGCGAGGTGCAACAGGTCGTGCAGCGCTGGGGAGGCTGGCTCAACGAGATCGAGGTCGGCGACAAGGGCGCCGTGCTGGTCTTGCTCTTCGGCGCGACCGTCGTGCGCAGCGACGATGCCAGCCGCGCAGTCGGCTGCAGCCTCGCATTACGCGAACGGGGGCTGATCGAGCGGGCCGGGATCACGCTGGGGCTGCTCTACCTGGGGACGGTTGGCGGCAGCCAGCGGCGCGTCTACACCGCTCAGGGCGATGAGATGAACCTGGCCGCCCACCTGATGCAGCGGGCTGCGCCTGGCGAGATACTCGTCTCGGGGCGGGTGCGCCACGAGGTGCTGCAGCGCTACCCCACGAGCGAGCCGACGCTGATGGTCACCAAGGGGCACCCCGAGGGCGTGCCGGTGGCCCGTGTCCTGGGCTCTCAGGTATAGGGTTTTTGGGCGTTGCGCCCCCAGGCCCCGCATACCCCACCCCCCTACCCCCTCCCCCTACCCCCTCCCCTGCCAGGGGAGGGGGCCGGAATCTGGCGTTGCGGTGCGCCAGC
>JACAEO010000269.1 GCA_013388805.1 Chloroflexota bacterium | reverse complement strand
GTGCCGGCGGCCTGCTCAAGGGCGCGGCGGCGGGTCTGGATCTGGGCGTCGACGATGTTGAAATTATGTGCGATACGGAAGGCATCGTCAAGCGCCGGATCGGCGGTGGTACGCAGTAACGCATCGGCGAGCGCGGCCAGGCCCGGCCCAGGATCACCCGGGACATGCGTGACGCGGGCGACGATACGCGGCAGATTCTCCGGCCTCATCGCGCACCCCCGGCACTGTTGAGGAACCGCCGCGCAGCGTGCCAGCCGGAAGATCGAACGGCAACCTCGATTGGTAACGTACAGCTCAGGCGCTTCCACCCTGGGAAGCGGGACGGTTGCAGGGTGCAGGCGTTCAGACCCTGCCGACCGTGATCGGTCAGCGAGCCCATAGATTGTCTCCTGGTCAGGCCTGCCGGTGGTGGAAGGAGTGGCGACCGCTCACCACCGGGAGGCGTCAGAATCGATTGTGTTGTAGCTACTCGTTGTCGGCCGGCTCGGCGCGTTTCAGCAGCTCAACGACATCGGGCCGCTGCTGCTTGAACGTCTCCCAGGCCAGGTCGATCAGGCTCCGAATAGTCGTCGGCGCGCCGTCCTTCGCGCCAAGCGACCAGACCGCGGCAACGTAGCGCAGCTCGCGGTGGGTTGTCTCGGAGATCCGGGCGGGCACCCCCGCCTGGCGTCCCTCATCGGCCCGGTCTTTCCCGGCCATACTTCCTCCGTGTATACAATGCCACCATGCTACGCTGATACTTCAGCAGTGTCAAGACGCCTGGACAGACTCCATGCGCCGCTGGTGGCCACACGAGTGTACCCGATCACGGCATCCTGGTACACCCGGCGCTATCCATGATGAGGAGCATCACCTCCTTCCCGAAAGGATACCGCCATGCTACCTTTGTCGCACACATGTGTCAATTGGGGAAAATGAGTCAAATTTGGGGCAATTCGAGGCAGGGGAGGGGTATGCGAGGCCTTCTGCCTTGCGGGCGTACTTTCCAATGCTGACTCTCTATAGTGTGCTCTAGCATGTTGTGGCGCATGCGAAGAACTAGGTATGCCACGCGATGTGGTGACTAATGCAAGCAAAACCACGATGATGTTACGTGCTGGCGAGTTGCACAGAGGCGCCTGAGTAGAGGATAGAGAGGTGGGCGATCGTTATCAACTCTCAATTATTAGCGATGATCCTGTTCCCAACAATGCCTAGCCCGCCCGGGTACAATATCGTTAATCGTTATCGGTTCACGATATTGATAGCGGAGGCGTGCTGTGGCGTATCTCATCGTATGCTTGGTCGCGCTGCTGGTGGCCGCGCTCACCCTATTCTCCGGTTTTGGCCTGGGAACGCTCTTGATGCCGGCGTTCGCCCTGTTCTTTCCTGTTCCGGTGGCCGTTGCCGCTACCGCGGTGGTGCATCTCGCGAATAACCTCTTCAAGCTTGGGCTGGTTGGGCGTCATGCGGATCGAACAACGGTCATCCGCTTCGGTGTGCCGGCGGCCGTTGCTGCCATCGTGGGGGCGCTGGTCTTGAACCTGACCAGCGCCTTACCACCGCTCACCACGTACGTGCTGCGGGATCAGACGCACGCGATCACGCCGGTCAAACTCATCGTCGGGCTGCTCATTCTTGCCTTCGCGCTCTTCGACCTCATCCCCAAGCTCGCCGGTATGACGTTCGACCAGCGCTACCTGCCGTTGGGCGGCGCACTTTCCGGGTTTTTCGGTGGTCTCTCAGGCAACCAGGGCGCCATGCGCTCCGCCTTCCTGCTGAAGCTGGGCCTGGACAAACAAGCCTTTGTCGGCACCGGCGTGGTGACTGCCGTGATCGTCGATGTCACCCGGCTGCTGATCTATGGGCTGGCGTTCTTCACCGTCAATGTGACCGCCTTTGACCCGTCGGTGGTTGGGCTCGTGCTTGCCGCCACCGTGGCAGCGTTCGTCGGTTCGTTCCTGGGGGCGCGGTTGTTGACCAAAGTGACGCTCCGTACGGTCCAGATCATTGTCGGGATCCTACTCATGGCGCTCGGGGTGGGTATGGCTGCGGGTCTGGTGTAACGACCTTGGATACGGGCGTGCGAACTGGGATGGAGTACATGTGGTGCGCGGAAGATGCCCGCACTGCGTTCCGTTGGCCCACTTGAGGATGTTGAGATGCGGATGCGCGTTGCATCGCTCACGGTTTGCACCTATAATGATATCGGATAACGATATCAGGAGACGATATCATGATCCGTGACTTCTTCCTCGGTTTTATCAAGATCCATATCCTCCACCACGCGGCCCATGCGCCGGTGTACGGCGTCGCGCTAATTGCCGAGTTGCGCCACCACGGCTACGAGCTGAGCCCTGGCACGCTCTACCCCCTGCTCCACAGTCTGGAGACCGCAGGCTACCTGAGTCGAGCAGATCGCGTGGTCGGCGGCAAGGTGCGTAAGTACTACGCCCTGACGCCGACGGGCCACGCGGCTCTGGAAGAGGCGCGTGCGAAGATCCGCGAACTGGTGGATGAGGTGCTCGAGGATCATGGGCGTGGCGCGCTTGACGGCCCACCGGACGAGAAAGAGCCGCCGATGGATTGAGCGCCTGGACGACGTCAGGAAGCATGATCAGTGATAGCGGAAAGGAACGTTGATGGACGCCTACGTGAGTCCGCAGGAGCTTTATCACCAACTCCAGTCGGAGATGCCGCCGACCATCATCGATGTACGCACCAACGACGAGTATGCCGCCGGGCATATTCCTAGCGCGCTCCATCTGCCTGGGGATCAGCTCGCCCAACGGCTAGCGGAGATCCCACGCGATCGCCCGGTGGTGCCCTACTGAAATATGCGGCATCGCGGCGCCTCGCGAAGTGAACGCGCCGCGGCGCTGCTCCGTGCGAGCGGCTACCGTGCATCAGCGCTTGATGGCGGCTTTCCGGCCTGGCAGGCGGCGGGCTATCCGGTTGAACATGCCTGAGCGAGTGACGTGTACGAGAGAGGGGGAGACGAGTGCAGGAGACCTTGGTGGAGACAGAAGGGAAGCACACGCCGCAGGGTACAGTGTCGGAAGTGGCGCTGCTCGCCCTGCGGCTCGGGTTTACCGCGTTTGGCGGCCCGGCAGCCCATATCGCGATGCTGCGTGACGAGGTCGTCACGCGCCGGAAGTGGGTCACCGATGACCACTTCCTGGATCTGTTGGGGGCGACCAACCTCATCCCCGGCCCCAACTCGACCGAGATGGTCATCCATGTTGGGCAGGTACGAGCCGGCTGGCGCGGCATGATTGCAGCGGGGGTCTGCTTCATCATGCCGGCAGCGCTGATCGTGCTGGCCTGCGCCTGGGCCTATGTGCAGTTTGGGACATTGCCGGCGGCGGAGTGGCTGCTCTACGGCATCAAGCCGGTGATCATCGCGATTGTCGTGCAAGCGCTGTGGGGGCTGGCGAAGACTGCGGTCAAAGGGCCATTTCTGGCGGCGGTAGGGGTGGCCGTATTGGCACTCTACCTGCTGGGCTTTAATGAGCTGGCGCTGCTCTTTGGCGGTGGCATCCTGGTGATGCTGCTCCGCAACCTGGCGCGACTGCGCCGTGGTGAGGGCACGGCGGCAGCGCTGCTCCCGCTGGGCAGCCTGACGCCGCTTGTCCTGGCCCAGGCTGCGCCCGTGTCGCTCGGCCAGCTCTTCTGGAGCTTCCTGAAGATCGGCGCCGTGCTCTACGGCAGCGGCTACGTCCTGCTGCCTTCCTGCGCAATGAGTTCGTGGTGCGGCTCGGCTGGCTCACCAACCAGCAATTGCTCGACGCCATTGCCATCGGCCAGTTCACCCCCGGCCCGGTCTTCACCACGGCGACGTTCGTTGGTTATATCGTTGCCGGCCCTGCGGGGGCGGCTCTGGCGACGATCGGCATCTTTCTGCCGTCATTCATCTTCGTGGCGGCGGTCAACCCGCTCATCCCTATCCTACGGCGCTCGCCGTGGATGGGCGGCTTCCTCGATGGGGTGAACGTCGCGGCACTGGGCCTGATGGCAGCGGTGCTCTGGGAGCTGGGGCGGACAGCCGTGGTTGATTGGCTGACGGCACTGCTGGCCATCATCGCGGCGGTGCTGCTGTTCCGCTTCAAGCTCAACTCAGCCTGGCTGGTGCTGGGCGGCGGCCTGATCGCGCTGCTCATCCGCTGGCTCGTACCGGGGCTGCTGCCGTGAGATCGACCGCTTCCGCGCCGGCGCGGAGGTGGAGCGCATCGTTCCGTGAGGTCTGTATGATTCTGCGCTCGATCGTGCTGTTCGCCCTTGCCGGCCTCGCCGAAATCGGCGGGGGCTATCTGATGTGGCTCTGGCTG
>JACAEO010000424.1 GCA_013388805.1 Chloroflexota bacterium | reverse complement strand
CGCACCGTGGAGGTGCGCCTGGTGGGCCTGCTGCGGCCCGCCGATGAGCTGAGCCGCCAGGCCCTGGAGGGCTTGCTGATCACCGATATCGCCACCGCCCAGGAGTTGCTCGCCATGGTGGGCCGCCTGAGCCGCATCGACCTGATCCTGCCCCCCGCCGCCAGTGGCGCGCCGCATGCCAGCGAGGCGGCGATCCGCGCCATCCTGCCCCCCGGCGCCGAGTTGATCCCCGCGACCGCCCGCTCCAACGCGCTCGAACAGATGACCCGCGCCTTTGAGCTGAACCTGACCGCGCTGAGCCTGCTCGCGCTGATCGTGGGCATGTTCCTGATCTACAACACCATGACCTTCAGCGTGGTGCAGCGGCGGGCCATGCTCGGCACCCTGCGCTGCGTCGGCGTTACTCGTGGGCAGATCGCCGGGCTTGTCCTGGCCGAGGCCGCCCTGATCAGCCTGGTCGGCTCGCTGATCGGCCTCGGGCTGGGCGTGCTCCTCGGCCAGGGCCTGGTGCGCCTGGTCACGCGGACGATCAACGACCTCTACTTCGTCGTCACGGTGCGTGCGCTCAGCGTCGACCCGCAGGTGCTGCTCAAGGGCCTGCTGCTGGGCATCGGGGCCACGCTCTTCGCGGCAGCCGTGCCGGCCCTGGAGGCGATGCTCACCCCGCCACGCACGGTGCTGCGTCGCTCCAGCGTGGAGGACCGCGCCCGCCGCATGGTGCCGCGGCTGGCCCTCGGCGGAGCCACGCTGATCGCCGCGGGCACGCTGCTGCTGCTCATCCCCGGGGCGCCGTCAGGGGCAACGACGCTGCTGCCGCTGACCCTCGCCTTCGCCGCGCTCTTTGCGATCGTGATCGGCGCCGCGCTGATCAGCCCGGCGCTCACCGTCGCGCTGATGACCCTCGCGCGCCCGGCGCTCGGCGCGGCCTTCGGTCTGCTCGGGCGCATGGCCGCCCGCGACGTGGTGGCCGCGCTCTCGCGCACCGCGGTGGCCGTGGCTGCGCTCATGGTCGCCATCAGCGTCTCGATCGGCGTCGGGATCATGGTCGGCAGCTTCCGCCAGACCGTCGTGGGCTGGCTGGAACAGAGCCTGGTCGCCGACATCTATCTCTCGGCACCTACCAATACCGCCAATCGCGTCGACAGCAGTCTGCCCGCCGGGCTGGACGAGCGCCTCGCCGCCGTCGAGGGGGTCGCGGCGCTGACCCGCTTCCGCGCGGTGCAGGTGGACGCCCCGTTCGGCCCCACTACCCTGGTGGCCGTTGATGCGCCCGCTGCGCGCGGACGGGCGGCGCTGCGCTTCCGCGAGGGCGGCGGCGACGCCACCTGGGCCGCCTGGGAGGCCGGCGCGGTGCTGATCTCCGAGCCGCTCGCCTATCGCACCGGGCTGGGCCTGGGCGATACGCTCACCCTGCGTACCGACCGCGGCCCGCAGGTGTTCTCGATCGCCGGCGTCTACTATGACTACACCTCGGACCGCGGCGTGATCCGGATGCCCTATCGTACCTACCAGGCCAGCTGGGATGACCCGGCGATCTCCTCGCTCGCGCTCTACGCGGCGCCCGGCGTGGCGGTCGATGAGCTGATCGCGCAGCTACGCGTGCTGGTGGCCGGCCAGGGCGAGCTGGTGATCAGTTCGAACCGGGCGTTGCGCGAGGGCACCCTGGCGGTGTTCGATCGCACCTTCGCGATCACCGCCGTGCTGCAGTTGCTGGCGACGATCGTGGCCTTTATTGGTATCCTGAGCGCATTGATGGCGCTGCAGCTCGAGCGGGCGCGCGAGCTGGCTATGCTGCGCGCCAACGGGCTGACGCCTGGCCAGCTCTGGGGCGTGGTGCTGGCTCAGACCAGCCTGATGGGCCTGGCGGCGGGCCTGCTGGCCCTCCCGCTCGGCCTGGTCCTGGCGCTGGTGCTGGTCTATGTGATCAACCGGCGCTCGTTCGGCTGGACGCTCGACCTGAGTCTGGACCCGGCGCTGCTGCTTCAGGCGCTGCTCGTCGCCCTGGTGGCGGCCGTGCTGGCCGGCATCTATCCCGCGTTCAAAATGAGCCGCACCAGCCCGGCGCTCGCCTTGCGTGAGGAGTGATGAGCCGATGGTTATGAACAGGAGCGTGACCCGCGCAGTGCTGATCAGCGCGGCCCTGGTGGTGATCCTGGCCCTGGCGGCGTGCGGCCCGACGTCGTCGCCGGCCGCCCAGACGGCGCCGGCCGCCCCGGAGCCGATTCCGATCCTGGCCGTCTCTGAGCTTACGGTCGGCCCCAACCGGCTTGCCTTCGGCGTGCTGCAGGGCGGCACCCCGATCAACGACCCGGATCTGCGCCTCGGGTTGCGCTTCGTCTACATAGACGGGCCGGACAAGACCCGGGTGCAGAGTGAGTCGACGGCGGTCTACCGTGGTGAGGGGCTGCCCTTCGGCCTCTACGTCGGCTACGCCACCTTCGACCAGCCAGGCGCCTGGGGGGTCGAGATCAGCGTGCCGCGGGCGGGCGGCGAGCCGGTGGTGACGGGGATGCGCCTGGATGTGCGCGAGCGCCCGTCCGCCCCGCCGGTGGGCGCGCCCGCCCTGCCGAGCCGCAACCTGACCATGGCGGACGTGCCTGAGTTGAGCCGGCTGACCTCGGATGCGAGCCCCGATCCGGACTTCTATCGCCTGACGATCGCTGATGCCCTGACCGCCGGTAAACCCTTCGTTGTGACCTTCTCCACCCCTGGGTACTGCCAGACGGCGGTCTGTGCGCCCAATATGCTCGTGCTGAAGCGACTCAAGGCCCAGTACCAGGCGCAGGTCAACTTCATCCACGTCGAAGTCTACCCCTACCCGTTCGGCGAGTCGTTTCAGGCCCAACGGCAGGTGCCGCAGATGAAGGAGTGGGGCTTGCGCACCGAGCCATGGACCTTCCTCGTCGATGCCGAGGGCGTGATTCAGGCGCGCTACGAGGGCGGTATCACCTTCGCCGAGCTGGAGCCGGCCCTGGCGCAGCTGGCCGCCGGCCAGCCGATCACGCCGCCGGTCCAGTAGTTCGCCGGACGTACCTTGCGGTAATGCCGCTGGTTTAGAGTAGTATTCGTGGATCGTCGCGGCGGCGCCGTCGCGACGATCGCGGTTAGTCGGGGGGGGCACCAGGCATCGTGCCGGGAGCGAGGGCGGCTCGCCCCCGGCAGCGTTCGCAGGTCGAGTGGCGCAGCGGGACCGCAGCATTGCGTCGATCGAGTACGGCAACCGGCAACCGCCAGCAGGGAGAGCAGGCATGGATGGTGTGCAGCGAAGTGCAGGAGACGGGGTGATCGACCTGCGGAGCGATACGGTGACGTTGCCGAGCCCGGCGATGTGGGAGGCGATGGCGCGAGCCGAACTGGGCGACGATGTGTACGGTGAGGACCCGACGGTGAACCGGCTGGAGGCGCTGGCCGCCGAGGTCATGGGCAAGCCGGCGGCGGTCTTCGTGGCCAGCGGCACGATGGGCAACCTGACCGCGCTGCTGGCCCATGGCCAGCGGGGCGCGCGGGTCATTTGCGGCGACGAGTGCCACATCATCCACTACGAGGCGGGCGGCGCCTCGGCGCTGGGCGGGCTGATCTACCACCCGCTACCGACTGCTGCCGACGGCAGCCTGCCGCTGGAGCGCGTTGGCGCAGTGCTGGCGCCGCCCGCCGATGAGCACGAGGCCCCGCCCGGCGTCTTCTGCCTGGAGACGACGCACAATCGCTGCGGCGGCACGGTGCTGCCCCTGGCCTACCTGGAGGCGGCCCACGCCCTGGCCCGCGCGGCCGGCGTGCCGCTGCACCTCGACGGCGCGCGGATCTTCAATGCGGCCGTGGCGCTCGGCGTCGAGGCGCGGACGATCGCCCGCCACGTGGATACGCTGCAGTTCTGCCTCTCCAAAGGGCTGGCCGCGCCGGTCGGCTCGATCGTGGCCGGTCCAGCGCCGTTTATCGCCCAGGTGCGCCGGGCGCGCAAGCTGGTGGGTGGCGGCATGCGCCAGGCCGGGGTGATCGCGGCAGCCGGTATCGTCGCGCTCACCGAGATGGTGGCGCGGCTGGCGGAGGATCACGTCCACGCGCGCCTGCTGGCTGAGGGACTGGCCGCCATCCCCGGGCTGTCGGTGGATATGGCCCGCGTCCAGACCAACATCGTGCGCTTCACGCTGGTGGCCGAGGGGCTGGCCCCGGCCGATTTTGTGACCGCCCTGCGCCAGCGGGGCGTCTTGATCGGCCAGTTGCACGGGCCAGTGCTGCGCGCCGTCACGCACTATGGCATCTCGGCTGCTGATGTGCGCCAGGCAGTCGCGGCGGCGCGCGACATCCTGGTGGCCTGATGGATTGGCCAGGGTTTCAGAGGGTGGGATGATCGGCAACCAGCAGCCGACCGGGTCACTTCTTTCACAGGCATGGGCAACCTTGCTGGAGCAGACGGCTGAGCTCGTTCTGCTCCTCGACACGGCGGATCGGGTGACGGTGGCGAGTGCGCCGGCCCGGGCGTTATTCGGCGCTGGCGCCGCGCTTGTGGGCCAGCCGGTGCGCGCGCTGCTCGGGCTCGCGCCAGGGGCGCCGCTTGTAGGCAGCCACGTGCTGCCCGATGGCCGCAACGTCAGCCTGTGCCTGAACCCCCTGCACGACTCCGCCGGACGCCCGCTGGGCGCGTTGCTGCGGCTTCCCACCAGGCCGGATCGGCCGGATGCAGACGATCATCTCGATCCGCGCGAGCGCCAGTTGCGCGAAGTGACGCTCACGATCAGCAGCGCCCTCGAAATCGACGCCATCCTCGACCGCGTGGTGCGGCTCTCGATCGAACTGTTCGACGCCGATGCCGGCAGCCTGCCACTCTATGACCTCGAGCACGACAACCTGATCCCGGGCCACACGGTGGGCATCGCCGGGCAGCTGCAGTTGCCGCCGATCCGGCGCGGGATCGGCGCGGTCTGGGAGTTGATCGATACGGGCGAGCCGCTGCTGATCAACGACTACCCGGCCCATCCGCGGGCCATTCCTGTCTTGCTGGCGCAGGGCGTGCGCGCGGTGGTTGCGGTCCCCGTGCGGGCGGGCAACAGGACGCTTGGCGTGCTCAATCTCTACTCACGAAGGCCGGGGCGGCGTTTCAGTCACCGCGATCTGCAGTTGCTCGAGACGGTGGCCCGTCAGGCGGGGGTGGCGCTTGAGAACGCGCGGCTCTACCAGGCCGCGCTGCGTGACGCTGAGCGGCGGGCGATGATCTACCGGGCCAGCCTGGAGTTCGGCGCTGCCCTGGCCCCCGCCGAGCTCTACCGGGCCATCCATCGGGCCACGGCGCGCCTGATGCCCTGTGATACCTGTGCCATCGCCCTGCTGGACGAGGAGCGGGCCGAGATCGAGTATGTCTACCTGGTCGATGGCGCCGGCTCCTGGCCGGTGGAGCGGGTGCCGGTCACACGGGGCTTGCTCGGCTTCATCTGCCGCACCGGGATTTCGCTGCGCATAACGAGCTGCGACCCGGAGATGGAGGGGTGGTTTGGCGCCGAGCCCTTCGGTGAGGGTGAGCAACCCACCGGCTCACTGCTCGCCGTCGCCCTGCAGGTGGGCGGGCGGGCGATCGGTGCGCTCTCGGTGCAGGCGATGGCCAGCCACGCCTACACGGTCGACGATCTCGACGTCCTGGAGATGTTCGCCGCCACGGCCGCGATCGCCCTCCAGAACGCGCTGCTCTTTGCCCGGGTGCAGCAACTCGCCACCCTGGACGCGCTGACCGGCGTGGTCAACCGGCGCCATTTCTACGAGCTGGCCCGGCAGGAGCTGGAACGGGCGGTACGCTACGGTCACCCGCTGAGCCTGCTCATGATCGACGTGGACTACTTCAAGCAGATCAACGACACCTACGGTCATGGGGTCGGCGACCAGGTGCTGCAGACGCTGGCGCAGCGCTTCAAGCACGGCTTGCGCGAAAACGACCTGATAGGGCGCTATGGCGGCGAGGAATTCCTGGTACTCTTGCCCGAGACGATAGGCGACCGGGCGCTGCAGGTGGCTGAGCGGCTCTCCGACCTGGTGCGGCGTGAGCCGATAGCGACCGAGGAGGGCCCGGTGGCCGTGAGCATCAGTATCGGCATTGTGAGTTGCGCGTGCGGGCGGACGGTAACGATCGAACCGCTGATCGACCACGCAGATCGCGCCCTCTACGAAGCGAAACGCAGCGGGCGGAACCAGATCCGCATCGCGACGAGCGTCGGGCCGGTTCAGGTGCCGTAAGGCAAGGCTCAACTGCGTCTGCCAGGCGGGCCTTCAGTTCCACGGCTCCACACCTGGGTGGCGCACCTGGCAGCTACAACTGGTAGATCACCTGCCCCGCGGCATTGACGACCACATAGCCCCGGCGGGTGAGCAGCAGCTGGTGCTCATGCGGCTGGGGCAGCGGCACCTCGCGCGCGGCGAGCACCTCGCCATCGGGGAAGGTGAGCTGCAGGGTGGGCAGCGCCTCGGCATCCGGGGCGTCCACGGCTGACTGTGCCGCGCGTGGCGCCGGGCGCGCGGCTGCGTGGCCGCGCAGCGCGAGCACAGTTATGGCAACGAGCAGCAGGCTGCCGAGCACGATGGCGCTGGCCAGCGGCGCCTGGACGAACAGGCCGATGATCACGGCGGCGACGACCAGCAGCGCGCCAAGCGCGACCGCCAGCTGCTGGCGGGCCGACAGCGGATGGATAGCACTCATCGAACTTCCTCCTGGCGACCGCCGGGGGCGGTGACGCCCATACGCATCAAGTTAAGGGCTGCGGCCGTGCCGCTCACCCACACGGAAGGATGAAAGCTTTGTTGTGTTGGCCTGTCGTGTGGCAGCCGCCGCCCTGCCAGGGGCGTATCTTAATGCGTATGGGCGGTGACGCCACACGGGTGTGCGGCACACACGCGCACACGCCTGGTAGGTTCAGGATACCAGGCGTGTGTTGTGGGGGCGCTAGTGGAGTGTTAGTAGCGCATAAGACCTGAGCGGGCGCCGGGGTCAGCCCAGCAGATCGCGGTACTCGGGGTTACGCCGGATGAAGGCGTCGACGTACCAACAGACCGGCACGGCGATCAGGTGTTCGGCGCGCGCGTACTCGAGGGCGGCGCGCACCAGCTTCGCAGCGATGCCGTGGCCGCGCAGGGCCGGCGGCACACCGGTATGGGTGAAGATGATCCGGTTACCGTCGCGGCGATACTCGGCCACTGAGAGCATGCCGTCCACGCTCACCTCGAAGCGCTGGGCCGGCTGATTGTGGTAGATGTGCAGCTGATCCAGATCGATCGTCATGGGTGTTCTCCGCCTACCCCTCCACCGGATTGACTTGGCGGGCGAGGCCGATCAGCTCGTCCATCTCCTGGTGAAAGGCCGTGACAATGCGCTCCGGGTCGGGGATGATGCCTGCGTCAGTCAGGATGCCGAGCTGCACCTCGCCGTTGTAGCTGAGGATGCTGATGCCGAGCCCGAGGCGGGCCGTCGGAACCCAGAACATGCCGCGGTGGATGGGGTGTCCGGCGAGCGAGAGCGGCTCCCGTGGTCCCGGCACGTTGGTGATCACCAGGCTACCCTTGGTGGCGAACATATCAACGCCCATGCGCTCGATCTCGATCGGGGCCGCGCCCATGGCGCCCATCAGGCCGAGGGCGACCACAGCCTCGGGCGAGCGCTTGATCGCGCTCATCTCGGCGCGGATGCGCTCGGCCCGTTCAACGGAGTCGGCCACGCCGATCGGCAGCTGGACGAAAACCAGCCCGAAGTGATTGCCGCCGTTGGGGGCGACGCCGGGCGGCAGCAGGTTAACCGGCACGACGGCGCGGATGGTCAGCCCCTCGACCTGGGTGCCACGCTCGCGCAAGTAGCGCCCGACCGCGCCGCTGATCGCGGTCAGCAGGGTATCATTGACGGTGGCGCCGTTGACCTTACCGGCGGCCTTGACATCAGCCAGGGCCACGGGGCCGCTCCAGGCGGCCCGTTTGGCCACATTGAGCGGGCTCTTGAGCAGGGTCGGCGGGTCGGGGCTCATGAGCAGGAGCTTACCGGCCGCGCCGGCGCCGCTCAGGCCGAGGCCGGCCAGCTTCAGGAGCTGGTCGGGGTGGCTGATCAGGTCCCAGCCCTCGTGGAGCACGTGTTCGGCGGCGCGGGCCGCCTCACTGATCGCCGCAAGGGGCGAGCGCGCCCCGTGGTGCTCGGCCTGCGCCGCGGCGCGGGCGCGCTCGGCGCCCTGGTCGGTGAGGGCCAGCAGCATATTGCTCAGCGCCATGCCATCGGCGAGGCAGTGGTGCAGGCGCATAATCAGGGCGCAGCCCGTGCCGCAGCGATCGACCAGGTACATCTGCCAGAGCGGGCGCGCGCGGTCGAGCGTGGTGCTCAGCAGATCGCTGACCAGGTCGCGCAGGTCGGCCTGGGTGCCTGCGCCAGGGAGGGCGATATGGTGCAGGTGGACGCCGAGCTCAAACTGCGGGTCAAGCTCCCAGTGGGGGCGCCCATCGTTGCGGGGAAAGACGATGCGCTGGCGGAAGCGTTCAAAGACCAGGAGCCGCTCGCGGACGAGCGCGCGCAGCTGATGGAAGTCGATCGGCTGATCAAAGCCCCAGAGCACGGTGATGACCATCGGGTTCACCGGATCGTCGATATGGAGCCAGTACGCATCGACATTCGAGAGCTGCGTCGTCGTTTGGCGGTCGCTCATCGTGCTACCTCCTCGGTAGGAGCGGGTTCTGCAGGTCGCCCGGCGCGTCGGCTCAGCCCGAAGCCGGCGAGCGCCAACCCGGCGGCGGCCCAGGCCCAGCGCAGACGCGGCCCTTGCCTGACGCGCACGCCCTTCGAGCTGGCGGGGATGCTGGCCAGCCGGGCGGCGGCCTCGCGCCGGGTGCGCTCGAAGAGCGCCGGGTCGGCGCGCAGCGTATCGGCCAGCACCCGTTTGGCCAGCACGTCCTCATCGGTCACATAGGCGCCGAGCGAGCGCAGGCCCGCGAGCTGGAAGCCGTGCTTCTTAAACAGCCGGTAGATCTCTTTGACCCGTTCGATCGTGATGTTGCGGCCAATCGTGTAATCCTCGAAGCGGCCATCCATAGCGAGCAGGGCGGTCTCGGCCAGGCAGGCGTAGGCGGTACGGGGCGGCAGGCCGATATTGTAGCCAATGGTCACATCGCCAGGGATGAGCACCTCACCGCTCTCGATCACCAGCACATCGGGGCGCAGCGCGGCCTCGGCCTCGCCGATATCGGGGGGGCGGGCGACATCGCAGATCACTGCGCCGGGCTTGCAGCGGGTGATATCGAGCACGCGCTGGCCGAAGGCCGAGGTGGCGGTGACGATCAGGTCACACTCACCGGCCAGTTCGTCCGAGCGGGTGGCAATGATTACATTGGCGCCAGGCGTCTCCGCCTCGATCGTACGTTTGAGCGCGATCAGCTTCTCCGGCTCGATCGAGACGAGCACCACATCGTAGATCGCCTGGGCCAGCAGCCGGGCGCAGACCGAGCCGATCGAGCCGGTGGCGCCGATCACCATCGCGCGCCCGCGGGTCAGGTCACTGGCGCCCATCTTGCGCACGGCCTGCTTGGCGGCCTCGAGGGTCGCGGCGACGGTGAGGCTATTGCCGCTGGTGATCGCAATATCGGCCTCGTGGGCCACGGTCGCGCCGGCGTCGCCCACGACACTGGTGAAGGCCCCGAGGCCCATGATCCGCGCGCCCATGCGCTCGGCCATCTGCGCGGCGCGGTTGAGCCGTGTATAGGTGAAGCGCTCGCCGTGGCGCATCATCTGGCGCGGTGTGGCGCCGAGCGAGATCAGGTAGCCCTCGACGCGCTGGCCGGTGGCCGGCGAGCGGCCGCCGGTGATCTTGCCGACGTAGAGCGGCGGGAAGTAGGCCGCCACCGCCTCCACCAGGTCATCGGGCAGGTAGCGTGTCCAGCCGAACCAGGGGTGCGAGTGGATGAAGCTGACATTGAGCGGGTGGATGACGAAGGCGAACTTATTGACCCCGGCGTCTTCCGGCTGCAGGTAGGTGATCGCCGGCGACCAGTCGATCTCGGCCAGCAGGTCGAGGTACGTATCCTCGGTGAGTGGGGCGTCGGGGTTGGGCCTGAGGGCGACGAGCAGCGCCTCGACGGCGGCGGTGGACCAGCGGCTCAGCCCGTCGGCGGGCACCAGCCCGGCCAGCAGCGCGACAACGATCGAGGCGCCGCGGGCGCGCAGGTCGGCCAGGTCGTCCTCGCTGGCCCACTCGACGATAATCGTCTTGCGGTGGAGCGTGGCGGGCGCGTAGCGCCGGATAGCGCCGATCTCACCGGCGAGTACATCGGCCCAGGCGAAGGGCGCGGCGGCGCGCGGGCTGCCGGGCGTACCAGGGCGCGGCACCACGCGGTGGAAGGGCGCCGCCTTGAGCCGCTCGAGGGTTGGTGCAGCGGCCCGCGGCAAGGTGGCCGGACTGCCCACGCCGGGCAGGTCAGGCATCGCGAAGAAGACCAGCGGGTCGGCGTAGCGCACCGTGCAGCCGCGGCGCGACAGGGCGTGGGCCAGGCCATCGTGGTTGAGGCCGGGCACCATCAGCACCCGTTTGCGGCTAAAGATCCCGGGCTGGGCGCGGTCGGCAAGGATCGTGCCCCAGCGCTCGAGCATCGGGCGCACGCCCGCGCCATCGAGCACCGGCGTATGGTTAGCGGCGGCGGCCAGGCTGGCGCCAAGCGTATGCGGCTGTTGGGCCGGACCGAGGTGCAGGCTGGCGGGCATCCCTTCGAGCGCGATCGCGCTCACCTGACCGTCGTACTCCGCGATCAGGGCGCGGGCCCGGTCCAGGTCGCCAGCGCAGCCGACGCGGCGCGCCTCGACCGGCTGGCCCAGCATCTGCACCGTCGCGACCTCGTCGCCATCCCCATCGTGAATGATCAGCACCGTCTTCAAAGCAGGGTCCCTCCCTCCGCCCTCACCGCTCAGCCCTCACCGCTCATCCCTCCGCCCTCATCCCTCCGCCCTCATCCCTCCGCCCT
>JACAEO010000083.1 GCA_013388805.1 Chloroflexota bacterium | reverse complement strand
CTGGCGCACCGCAACGCCAGATTCTGGCCCCCTCCCCTGGCAGGGGAGGGGGTAGCGGAGTGGTGTATGCGGGGCCTGGGGGAGCAACGCCCAAAACCCCTCCCCCTGAGAGGTGAGGGGTTGACCCCCTCATACCGACTCTGCATGATGGCATCGCAGTGGCTCAGCTCCACACCGCCACAGCGCTCCAGCGCTCCAAAGCCCTGTGTGGAGCTGGAGCGCTGTGGCGATGAGCGGGACCATGCGGGATTGCCAATTCCATGTGGTATAAGCGGGCACAGAGGAACAACGCAGGCACTGAACAGGCAGATCGCCGCTTGATCGCCGATGCGCCGCCGCCGATGAGGCGCTCTGCCACCTCGTCGCCCAGGAGACGGATGACGGGCGTGGATCGTGCGCGCCCTGGACGCTGGGTGGAAGCGCATCCTGATGCCAACCACCGCATCGTTCGTGTCATGCCGCGTATCTGATCGACCGGCGGCGGGCCAGTGGCGCCGGGCGCAACCCATGTCACCCCGAGCCCTTCGGCTGCGCGGCTCCCGAGCTTGTCGAGGGGCAGGGCAGGCTCCGCGAGGGGTCTTGCGGCGCATGGGCAGCGCTAGATTCCTGATGCTGTTGGCGAACCTTCGCTGGCAGCTACGCTGCCAAAGATTCGGGTAGCGGCCCAGCCAAGCTACAGCTATCATCTTCGCTGACACCTCGACACTCGGCTACTGGAACTGGAAAGGAAGCAGCGCGATGAGCATGCAGGAGCCTCTCTTCGGCGACTATCCCATTCCCGAGGATACTGCCCGTGTCGCCAAACGCGCCTTCCCCAACGGCAACATCTACATCCAGCTCCGTGACCGCTTCGGTATGCTCTACCAGAATGCCGACTTCGCCCATCTCTTTTCGCACGAGGGCCAACCCGCTCTCGCCCCCGCCCGCCTCGCCCTCGTCAGTGTGATGCAGTTTATGGAGGGTGTCGGCGACCGTCACGCCGCCGATTGGGTTCGCGACCGCATCTCCTGGAAGTACGCCCTCGGCCTCGAGTTGGACGACCCGGGCTTCAACTTCTCCGTGCTGAGCGAGTTCCGCGACCGCCTGCTCGCTGATGATGCCGAGGCCCTGCTCTTTGACACCGTGCTCGCGCTCTTTCGCGAGGCTGGCTTGCTCAAGGCCCGCGGCAAACAGCGCACCGATGCCACGCACGTCCTGGCTGCCATCCGCACCCTCAGCCGGCTGGAACACCTGGGCGAGACGATGCGCGCCGCCCTCAACCGCCTGGCCGACCTCGCCCCCGCCTGGCTGCGCCGTGTTGCCGACCCCGCCTGGGTCGAGCGCTACGACCAGCCCACCGACCACTACCGCCTGCCCAAGAGCGAGAGCAAACGCAGCGCCCTGGCTGTGGCTATTGGCCAGGATGGCTACCGCCTCTTGACGGCCTGTTGGGCTGCAGATGCGCCTGACGCTGTGCGGGCCTAGCCCCTGGTCGAGCATCTGCGCCGGGTCTGGGTGCAGCAGTTCTACCGCTGCGACGACCCGCAAGCGCCGCTTGTACGCTTGCGAGCGACTGATGAACAGCCTCCTTCGGCCAGGCTGTTCGTCTCGCCCTACGACACCGATGCGCGCTTCAGCACCACGCGCGAGATGGACTGGACCGGCTACAAAGTCCATCTGAGCGAGACGTGTGAGGACGAGACGCCGAACCTGGTGACCCAGGTGCTGACCACACCGGCGACCACGCCAGATAGCGCGGTAACAGCACGTATTCACGCGGCTCTGGAGCAGCGGGGGTTGTTGCCGGGCGAGCACTATCTGGACGCGGGCTACGTCGACGGCACGGTGATGGTTGAGAGCCGACGCGACTACGGGGTGGAGGTGGTGGGGCCGCTGAGCCGCGACCCGTCGTGGCAGGCACGCATAGCAGGCGGAGTGACGCAAAACCAGTTCGTGATTGATTGGAACGCCCAGCGGGCGAGGTGTCCGGAGGGGGTGAGCAGTCAGTCGTGGAACGAGGAGCGGGACAAAGAGGGGAAGCGGGTGGTGGTGGTGCAGTTCCCGGAGGCGGCGTGCGGAGGATGCGGACGAGTGGAGCAGTGTACGAAGGCCAAGCGACCACGACGGACGCTGACGCTGCGGCCGCGGGAGCAGTATGAAGCCATCCAGGCCGGGCGAGCACAGCAACAGACGAGTGCCTTTCGCCATCGCTATCGCCGGCGAGCAGGCATCGAGGGCAGCTTCAGCCAGGGCAATAGCCGCAGTGACCTGCGGCACGCGCGCTACTGGGGGCTGGCCAAAGTTCACCTGCAACACATCCTCACCGCAGTGGCGCTCAACCTGTACCGTGCCCTGGCCTGGCTGGCCGAGGTACCTCGCTCAAAAACCCGCACCTCGGCCTTTGCCCGGCTCATGGCTCTGCCGCTCGATGTCGTCTGTTCGTAGAGACGGTTCGCCAACAGCATCATTCCTCATACCAAATCCAGTTGGCAGTTCCGCATTGTCGTTGCCGTCATCGCTCATCGTGACGCCATGTGCGGCAATCTGCAATCCAAAATCTGCAATCGGAAGATGTGGGGCAGGCCCTCAAGCAGCTCGAACTTCGCCTCGGGGCACCACTCGATGAACTGCTCGAAGCTGAGTTGAGTGCTTGCAACACGTTGGCTCCAGATCTGGCTACATCCTCCGGATGGTGAGGCCAGGGAATGGCTTACGAACGACCAGCACAACATCGAGAGCATCTGCTCCAACCACGCAGAAGCTCACCAGAATGCACAAAAGCCGCTGGCTCAACCAGCGATTTTTGGCTTTGCTATGAGGTAAAATGGAGCGGGCGACGCGATTCGAACGCGCGACCATCTGCTTGGAAGGCAGACGCTCTACCAGCTGAGCTACGCCCGCAGCAGCGCAACTGTACCATAGCCTGCCCTCCCACGCAAGACCACCACGGCCAGCACGCCGGAGCCTGTCTGCTGCGCGCAGCGCAGGGCAGAGCGGATGCCGTGATCCTATACGCCCAGCAGCGTCAGCAGGACCGCCAGGCTCAGCAGGCTGAGCAGCGAGCTGGCAACGACGACCGCGACAACCAGGCTGGGCCGTGCCTCGAATTCGATCGCGGTGATCGTGGTGTGTACCGCCGCGGGCATGCCCGAGAGCATCACGCCCACGGCCAGCGCCACACCCTGTAGCCCGAGTGCCAGCCCCAGTCCGTAGGCCACCAGCGGCGAAATCACCAGGCGGAGCCCGCAGGCCAGGGCGACCAGCCACGGCTCTTCGCGGACGACCCCGCCACCAAGCTGTGTGCCCAGCACGATCAGCATCATCGGCAGCGTTGCCTCGCCAAGCAGCGCGATGCCGCGCAACGCGCCGAGCACCACGCCGCCCGCCAGCGTCGGGTCGAAGCCGCTTGCCCGCAACAGCAGCGCCGCCACCGTGGCATAGATCTGCGGCATGCGCAGCACGCGTCCCGTCACCTCGCGCAACAGACCAGGGCCGGCCTGCGCGCTGCCCGCCGCGGCCAGTGCGACCCCGACTGTCTGGCCCAGTACGGCCTGGGCGATGAAGTAGAACAGAGCCAGGGTGAAGCCCTCCGGGCCAAAGGCAAACCGTGAGGCTGGCAAGCCGTAGTTGCCCGAGTTCATGAACAGGCTCACCAGTAGCAGCGCGCTGAGGCTACCGCCCCGCAGCCCCAGGCTCCACGCCGCAACCCCGGTGATCAGGCCCATGACCAGCACGACGCCCACCGAGAGGGCGAACATACGCAGCGCTCCGCTCCCCACCAGGTCGGACTCCACCAGTGAACTGAAGATCAGCGCCGGACTCATGCCATAGATCACCACCCGGTTGAGGGTCGTCTGGTCGAGCGGCATACGCCGACGCAGCACCAGCCCCGTCAGCGCCACCAGCGCTACCGGCAGCAGAACCTCCAGCAGCACACGGATCACGGGCGCCTCCTTCATCCATGGAACGGGACCATCTTACCAGAGACCCTGGCTCGCGCTGGTACGTGCGCTACGCTACAATGAGACGGCTGTACGAGCCACCCCAGGACGGCCAGGCCGTGGAAGCTCATCGCGTACAATAGCCGGTAGGAACAAGCGGTGCACCCAGTCCTGGAGCTTCCTATGATCCCATATGCTGTCGCCGCCGCGCCGCAGGACGCCGCACCTGCGGCGGCGGCCCCGGCGCCGTATCTCTCCGTGGTCGTGCCGATCTACAACGAGGAGGAGAGCATTCCGCACCTCTATGCGCAGCTCACCGCTTCGCTCGAACGGCTCGGCAAACCCTACGAGATCCTCGCCGTCGATGATGGCTCGCGTGATGGCAGCTTTGCCCTGCTGCGCGATCTGGCGGCCAGTGATCCACGTCTGCGGGTGGTGCGCTTCCGCCGCAATTTCGGCCAGACAGCTGGCTTCGCCGCTGGCTTCGACCGCGCCCGCGGCGAGTGGGTGGTCACCATCGATGCCGACCTGCAGAATGATCCCGATGACATCCCGGCGCTGCTGGCGAAGGCCGAGAGCGGCTTCGATGTGGTGAGCGGCTGGCGCGCCAGGCGCCAGGACCCGTTCCTCAACCGGCGGCTGCCCTCGCTGATCGCCAACCGGGTGATCTCCTGGGCGACCGGTGTGCACCTCCACGATTACGGCTGCTCGCTCAAGGTCTACCGCGCCGAGGTGGTGAAGAACATCGATCTCTATGGCGAGTTGCACCGCTTCATCCCGGCCATCGCCTCGTGGCAGGGCGTGGCGGTCACCGAGTTGCCGGTCAACCACGCGGCGCGCAAGTACGGCAAGTCGAAGTATGGCATCGGCCGCACGACGCGGGTGCTGCTCGACCTGATCACGGTGCGCTTCCTGCTCTCGTACTCGACCCGGCCGATGCAGGTCTTCGGCGGCATTGGTCTGCTGAGCGGCGCCCTGGGCAGCGTCCTGCTGCTCTATCTGGGCTATGTACGCCTGATTATCGGGCGCTCGATCGGCGACCGACCGCTGCTGCTGCTGGCGGTGCTGATGGTGCTGATCGGCGTGCAGTTCCTGGCTCTGGGCCTGCTCGGCGAGTTGATCACCCGGGTCTACTATGAGGGCCGCAACCGCCCGATCTACGTGGTGCGCGAGGAGTTGAACGGAGGCTGACATGCGCGTCCTGATGCTCAACTACGAGTACCCGCCGATCGGCGGCGGCGCTGCCCCGGTCACGCGGGCGCTCGCCGAGCAGCTGGCCCGGGGCGGCCACGCCGTCGATGTGGTCACTATGGGCTACGGACGCCTGCCCTTCCGCGAGGAGGTGTGCGATGGACGGCTACGTGTCTTTCGCGTGCCGGCCCTCCGCCGCTCGCCGGTGCGCGCCGTCACCGTCGAGATGGCCAGCTACCTCGCCTCGGCGCTGCCCTGGGCCGGCTACCTGACCACGCACCAGCGCTACGACCTCATTCACGCCCACTTCCTGATGCCCACCGGCGTGCTCGGCGCGGCGCTCAAGCGCCTCAGCGGCCTGCCCCTGGTGGTCACCGTCCACGGCTCCGATGTGCCGGGCTACAACCCCGACCGCTTCAAGCGCGGCCACCGCCTGCTCTTCCCGGCCTGGAAGCGGCTGGTGCGTAGCGCCGATGCGATCATCTCGCCCTCGGCCTATCTGCGCGACCTGCTGCAGCGCAGCCTGCCCGCCCCGGTGACGGTGGTACCCTACGGCTTCAGCCCGGCCGCGCCCGCCGGCGTCGCCCGGCGCCGGCGCATCCTGTTCGCCAGCCGGCTCTTTCCGCGCAAGGGCGCCCAGTTCTTGCTCGAGGCGTTGGCCGGGCTCGAGCTGGCCGAGTGGGAGGTGGTGATCGCCGGCGATGGGCCGATGCTCGATCCGCTCAAGGCGCAGGCCCAGCGTCTGGGCCTCACGGTGCAGTTCCCGGGCTTCGTGAAGGGCCAGGCCCTGCAGGAGCTCTACGCCTCCAGCGCGATCTTCGTCTTCCCCTCGCTGCACGACAACTTCCCGGTCGTGCTGCTGGAGGCGCTGAGCCACGGCTGCGCGGTGATCGCCAACGACTGCACCGGTATGCCCGAGGTGGTCGGCGAGGCCGGGCTGCTGGTCCGGCCCCATGATGTCGACGGGCTGCGCGCCGCCATCGCGCGCCTGATGGCCGACGCGGCGCTGCGTGACGAGCTCGGCGCGCGGGCCCGCCGCCGCATCGCCGAGTTGAGCTGGGCGCGCATCCTCGATCAGCACCTCGAACTCTACGGGCGCGTGCTGAGCCCCGGCGCTGCGATCAGCGCCGGTACCCCCAGCGCCGCGCCACGACGATGATGCGTAGCCAGCACAGCACGATTGCCAGGCCCGCCGCCTCAGCGCCGTTCGACCCCTCCGTGACGGTGGCGCTCATTTGTTATAACTCGACAGCCTACCTGGAGCGCTGTCTGCGTTCCGTGCTGGCCGCGACGAGCCCCGGCACACCGTTGCTGGTGATCGATAACGCTTCGTCCGACGGCAGCCCTGCCCTGGCGCGCCAACTCGCCCCGGACTGCCAGCTGATCACGCTCTCCCAGAATATCGGCCATAGCGCGGCCTGTAACCTTGCGCTTCAACTGGCTACCACCACCTGGGTGTTGCTGCTCGATCACGACACCTACGTGCCAACGGACTGGCTTGCGCCGCTGATCAACGCCGCCAGACAGACCTGGCCGGCCACCGCGATGGTCAGTTCACGCGCGATCTTCGAGGATGGCACTCGCCTCCATCACGACGGTGGCCACATACACTTTGTCGGCCACATGACCCTGCAGCATGGGTTCGCCCCGCTGCAGAATCACCCGGCCCAACCCGGCGACGTCTGGGAGGTTGGCGCCCAGGCTGCAACCTCGCTGCTGATCCACCGCGAGCGCGCCCTGGCGGTCGGCGGCTTTGATGCCCGCTTTTTCATCTATCTGAATGATTGGGAACTTGCACTACGCATGCGGCTGCGCGGCTGGCGGTGCTATGTGGCGCCCGACTCAGTGGTCTATCATCGCGCAGGGAACAGAGAGACCAGTTGGCGCGGCCAGGGCGCCTATCCCTCCCGGCGCGCGTTCCTGATCTATCGCAACCGCTGGATGACCCTGCTGAAGCTCTACAGCCTGCGCACCCTGCTCCTCTGCGCGCCAGCGATCCTGCTCTACGAACTGCTGATGCTGGCTGCGGCGGTACGCAACGGCTGGCTCGGCGCCTATGGCGCGGCGCTGCGCGACGTTGCCCGTCGCTGGGAGCCGCTGCTGCTTCAGCGCAGGCACATCCAGCGCACCCGTGTCATCGGCGATGGCGCGCTGCTCGACGCCCGTGGCTTCTCGTTTGTGCCAGGGCTGGTACGTGGGCCGGCATACCTCGTTCAGCGTGCAATCGAGGCCCTGCTTGGTACATACTGGCGACTTATCAGGCCGTTGCTCGATGGCTAATCCCGCATCAGGACGATCACGCGATGCCGTTCTACGACTATTATGATGATCTGCAGCCAACGGGGATTGGCCGAACCTGGGCGATGACCCAGGCCCGCAATGTCCTTTCCCACCTGCGCGCAGCACACCCCACCGCAGCATCACTGCTCGAAATCGGCCCTGGCCACGGCAGCTTTGCGCTCGCCTGCGCCCAGGCTGGCCTTCGTTACACGGCCCTGGACGTGAACCTTCGCCTGCTCCAGAGCATCCAGGCCGCGGGCCACGTCGGGGTTCGCGCTCGTGCACCGCGCCTGCCAATCACCGATCGTCGCTATGATATCGCCTTCGCTTCACACGTGGTTGAGCATAGCCCGAGCTTTGTGGACGCTCTGGCCTTCACCACCGAACTGAGCCGCGTTGTTGCTCCCGCAGGCGTGGTCGCACTGGTCGCCCCTGACTATCTGGCGCTCCGGGAGGATTTCTGGAATTGCGACTACAGCCACGGCTTTGTCACAACCAGGCGCCGGCTGGGCCAGTTGCTGCGTGACGCCGGCCTGCAGGTGATTGGCGACACATACATCTGGGGGCCGTTCCAGGGGCTCAGGGGTGCCCTCGCCGGCGCGACGCTCGGTAGCCGCCTGAGTGGGGCAGTCGCCCGCGCGCTGCCGGGGCGGGCGGGCGAACGCCTGTACAAGGCGCGCCTTACCTTCTCGCGCGCCATTCTGATCCTCGGCCAGGTGCCATGATGAACAGGCTGCTCTCCCGCAAGCGCCGCCGTGGTGTGGCCTGGCTGGCCCCACTGTTCCGCCTCGCCCTCGGGGGCGTCGTGCTGGCGATTGTGGCCATCCAGCTCACCGACCTGGCTAGCTTCCGTGACACACTGGCAGCCGCTCGCCCTGCCTACCTCGCCGGCTGCGTGGTGATCTATTACATCGGGGTCTGGATCAGCTGTGTCAAGTGGCAACTGCTGCTCAACGCACAGAGTGTGCCCGTGGGCATTGGCCCGCTGTTGCGCTGGTATCTGGCGGGCGCTTTCACCGGCAGCTTTCTGCCCTCCGATGTGGGCGGTGACCTTGGGCGCGGCATGCTCGCAGGCCGGGTGATCGCCAACAAGTCGGCACTGTGGTCAAGCATCGTTCTGGAGCGACTCAGCGGGCTCGCCGGGATGTTTGTACTGGCCGCTGGCACGCTGGCGCTGTCCCCCGCGCTCCTCGGATGGCACCCCCTGGCACCGCTGGCAGCCCTGGCAGCCCTGGCGGCCGGCGCCGTGATACTCGGTACGCTGCTTGTGCGCAGCGCCAGCCCCGGCTGGCTGCCGCTGCGTGTCTCGCGGGCGCTTGCGCAGCTCCGCGCCGCCCTTGCAGGCTACGGACGCAAGCCGCAGGTGATTGTGATCTGTCTGGCTCTTTCGTTGCTCTACCACATGCTGACCGTGCTCAGCACGTGGTTTGTGCTGCTGTCGCTTGCACCGGATACGCCCCCTGGTCCGGCATTGGTGGCGCCCCTAGTCAGTGTGATCGGCGTGATGCCCCTGACACCGGGTGGCCTGGGGGTGCGCGAGGGCGTTCAGGCGGTGCTGCTTCAACGCGCCGGTGTCGATGGAGCGACGGCCCTCGCTGCCGCACTGGTCAGCAGAGCGCTGCTCTGGGCCGTGACGCTCAGCGGACTACCCGCGCTGCTCAGCGAGGTGCGCCCGTTTCGTGCCCGACAGGCCAACCGCAGGCCTTAGAGCCTATCCGGATAACTGGTATACTGTGGGGTATGAGCACAGAGACAACGGCGAAGCGCACGCGCGCTCGTACCCCAAATAACAAGACGACGACGGGCTTTCGGATCTCGGATG
>JACAEO010000249.1 GCA_013388805.1 Chloroflexota bacterium | reverse complement strand
CTGCGAGTCATTCGTCCCACTATTCCTACAGTTGTAGTTCGTATGCCAGAGCCCTTGTCATTCCAAGCGCAGCGAGGGGGCTTCAGCGCACCGCGCTGCCAGATTCCTCGCTCCGCTCGGAATGACATGGGGTGGCACTGGCCCGTCGCGGCGCCGCGGCCCGCCGTGGCGCTGGCCCGCCGTGGCACCGGCCCGTCGCAGCGCTGGTCCGCAGTGCCGCCATGTCACCCCGCGCGGCGCCTGCCCTGCCCCTCGACAAGCTCGGGAGCCGCGCAGCCGAAGGGTATACCCTGCCCCTCGACAAGCTCGGGAGCCGCGGAGCCGAAGGGTGAGGGGGCTACCGCATCAGGCGGCGGAAGATGCTGAGCGAAGCGTGACAGGGCGGATTGCTGGCAGCCCCGCGTCCCCGGGGGGTTGCCAGCGGTATCTGAGCACAGGTCCTGCCGCGACTACGGGGGGCAATGCTGGTATAATGCGCGGCAGGATCCCCCACGCAGTCTGCAAGGAGCAACGTCGTGTCCAGCCACGCCGGGCGTCGCCGCGTCACCCTCTTCGTGACCTGCATCGTTGATCAGCTCTACCCCAGTATTGGCCAGGCGACGGTGCAACTGCTCGAAGCCCAGGGCGTCGAGGTGCACGTGCCCCGCGGGCTCACCTGCTGCGGCCAGATGGCGTTTAATGCCGGCTTTCGCGACGCGGCCTACGCGGTAGCCGGGCGCACGATCGAGGTGCTGCGTGGCCAGGGCGACGTGGTGCTGCCTTCGGGCTCGTGCGGGGCGATGATCCGCCACCTCTACGGTGAGCTCTTCGCCCACAGCCCCTACGCCCGGCCGGCTGCCGAACTGGCCGCGCGCACCTACGAGCTCAGCGAGTACCTGGTCGATGTGCTTGGCGTCACCGACGTCGGCGCCCATTACCGGGGGCGCATCACCTACCACGACGCCTGCCACGGCTTACGCTTCCTCGGGGTCGGGCGTCAGGCTCGCGCGCTGCTTGGCAAGGTTGCGGGCGCCGAGGTACGGCCACTACCGGGCTGCGAGCAGTGCTGCGGCTTCGGCGGGCTCTTCGCCGTCAAGCAGCACGCCATCTCCGAGGCGATGCTCGAGCGCAAGCTGGTCGATCTCCAGACGGTCGAGGCCGACCTGCTCGTCACTGGCGATGCCTCGTGTATGACCCAGATCGCCGGCGGGCTCTCGCGCCATCGCAGCGCGATGCGGGCGCGCCACCTGGCCGAACTGCTTGCCAATATGGTCGATGCCCGCCCGTAGCGGCACAGCGCGCTGTACCGCTACGGGCGCTATGGAACAACGATGAGCACGCAGACCCTCCACTTCTACGATCGTGTTGATACGGCGCTGCACGACGAGTCGCTCCGCACGGCGCTCAGCCGTGCCACCTCGCGCTTCATCGGCAACCGCGCCGGGGCGCTCGATGCGCTGCGCGACGAGGCCGCGCTGCGCGACCAGGCCCGCGCCATTCGCGCTCATGCCCTCAGCCGCCTCGACGAATTGCTGGTACGCCTTGCCGAGCAGGTCGAGGCGCGTGGAGGCCACGTGTGCTGGGCCAGCGATGGCGAGGAGGCCCGTCGCTATATCGCCGAGCTTGCGCGGCGCCGCGGCGTGCAGACGATCGTCAAGTCCAAGTCGATGGCCTCCGAGGAGATCCACCTGAATGAGGCGCTCGAGCAGGCTGGCCTCGAGGTGGTGGAGACCGATCTCGGCGAGTATATCATCCAGATCGCGGGTGAGACGCCCTCGCATATCATCGCCCCCGCCATTCACAAGACCCGTGAGCAGGTGGGTGCGCTGTTCGAGCAGCACCTGGGCATGCCGCACACGACCGAGGTGCCGCCGATGATCCGCACGGCGCGCCAGGCGTTGCGCCAGCGCTTCCTGCAGGCCGACATGGGCATCAGCGGCGTCAACTTTGGCGTTGCCGAGGAGGGAGCGGTGGTGATCGTGGAGAACGAGGGCAACGCGCGGCTCTCGACCAGCGTGCCCCGCATCCACGTGGCGATCATGGGCATCGAGCGCATCGTCGAGAAGCTCGACGACCTGGGGGTGATGCTGCAGGTGCTGGCCCGCTCGGCCACCGGTCAGAAGCTCAGCGTCTACACCAGCATCATCAGCGGCCCGGCCCGCCCTGGCGAGGCCGATGGCCCCGAGGAGTTCCATCTCGTCCTGCTCGACAATGGCCGCTCCCAGATCCTCGGCGGCCAGTACGCTGAGTCGCTGATGTGCATTCGCTGCGGCGCCTGCCTCAATGCCTGTCCGGTCTACCAGAGCATCGGCGGCCACGCCTACGGTGGGGTCTATTCCGGGCCAATCGGCGCCATCCTCACCCCGCTGCTGCAGCCCGACCTGCCCGACAACCACCTGTTGCCACAGGCCAGTTCGCTCTGCGGCGCGTGCCAGGAGGTCTGCCCGGTGCGCATCGCCATCCCCGACATGCTGCTGCGCCTGCGCGCCGACGCGGTCAAGGCGGGCAAGTTCCACCCGATCGAGCGGGCCGCCATGCAGAGCTACGTGCTCATGATGAACAACCCGGCCCTGCTGCGCGCTGGCGGTGCCGCCGCCCGGATCGGCGGGCGCCTGTTCACGCGCAAGGGCCGCATGCGGCGTCTGCCACCGCCGCTGCACCTCTGGACCAGCGGGCGCGATTTTCCTGCCTTCCCCGCCCAGACGTTCAGCGAGTGGTGGGAGGCGCGCAACGCGGAAGACAAAGCGTAAGGCATGCTTCAAACTCGCTTGACAATCCAGCCTTCAGCTCCACAGCGCTCCAGACCGGCTGTGTGGAGGTGTGGAGCTGTGGAGGTGTAGAGCTGTGGAGCAACTGTAACGTTGAAACGCTCGCTTTTGAACCTTGTCGCAGGCACAGCGCCACACGAGGGCCGCACTGCCGCTATCAGCACCCTGAAGCTCAGGAATGGCAATGAGTCGTGACCAGATCCTTGCTGCGCTGCGCACCAGCCTGGCCTCGAACCGCCACTGGCTCGAGGCCGAGGCGGCAAAGGCGCCCCATGCCCCGCCGCCGTTTGTGCACCCCCCGGCTGATGACCTGGCCGCCCAGTTTGCCAGCGAGCTGGCCAGGCTCGAGGGCCGGGCCTACAGCGTTGCCGACGATGCCGAAGCCCTCGACCTGATCGGCCGCCTGCTCGACGAGCGTAGCGCGCAACAGGTGCTCGCCTGGGACCTGGAGCAGATCGTGCTGCCCGGCCTGGCGGCGCTGCTCGCCGGGCGCGGGGTGACGCTGCTCGACGCGATGGTGCAGGGCGCCGAGCGCAAGGCGCGTCTGCAGGCCATCGAGCCGGCCCCGGTCTGCCTCTCGGGCGTCGAGTGTGCGATTGCCGAGAGCGGCAGCCTGGTGCTCGTCCACGGCCCCGGGCGGCCGCGGCTCGCCTCGCTGCTCGCCCCGTGCCACATCGCGGTGGTGCGCCGGGCGCAGCTGGTCCGCGGGCTCGGCGAGGCCCTCAGCCTGCTCCGTGCGCGCCACGGTGCGGCCATCTTCGATGCGACGAGCAACCTGACGCTGATCAGCGGCCCGTCGCGCACTGCCGACATCGAGATGACGCTCTCGCTGGGTATCCACGGCCCGCCGGAGGTGCACGTGGTGCTGATCTAGCCCCAGGACTGGCATGGTTCATCCGAACTTGACAATCCAGCCTTCAGCTCTACAGATCGGTTCTGTGGAG
>JACAEO010000372.1 GCA_013388805.1 Chloroflexota bacterium | reverse complement strand
GTTTCAACGTCAGGAACCCTTTGATCCGGTCAAAGCATCACCGAAAGCGGCACTGGCCACTTGACACGAATGAGAGAATCTCTCCCGCATGCGGGCCGGAGACCCGCGTACCCGGATTGATCGTTGCAGCAGCCCTGGGTGGAGCAACTGCCGGGCTGGAACACCAGTGCCAGGAGGTGTACAATGCTGCAGACAGCATGATCATGGCGCGGGGCGGTACACCACGTCGCAGATTGCGCCTGCCCAGAATGGCGCGAGCGAGCCACCTGGTTCAGTGGCCTCCGTAGCTCAAGCAACCTGCTCAGTACGCCAGGTCCCGGGCCAGCAAAGGCAGCCTTATGTCCGAGTCGTCACCCTATGCGCTTGCCATTATCGGCGCCGGCCCGATCGGCATCGAACTGGCCGTGTGTCTGCGCCGCGCTGGTGTGCCCTACCTGCACCTCGACGCGGGCCAGATCGGCCATACGCTCAGCTGGTGGCCACGCAACACCAGCTTCTTCAGCACCACCGAACGCCTGGCGATCGCCGGTGTGCCAATCGCCAACAATCACCAGGGCCGTATCACCGGCGAGGAGTACCTGGCCTACCTGCGCGCCGTCGTCGAACAGTTCGACTTGCCGATCAACAGCTACGAGCCGGTGAGCGAGCTGCGCCGCGACGGCGACGGCTTCACCCTGGTCACTGCGCCGCTCGCCGGTGAGCGCCGCTACCGGGCGCGCCGGGTGGTGCTGGCCATCGGCGATATGCATCGCCCCAATCGGCTCGACATCCCCGGCGAGGATCTGCCCCACGTCTCGCACTATTTCCGCGATCCCCACGACTACTTCCGGCGCCGCCTGCTGATCGTGGGCGGTAAGAACTCTGCCGCCGAGGCCGCGCTGCGCTGCTGGCGCGCCGGCGCCCAGGTGACGATCAGCTACCGCCGCGCTATCTTCGACGCGCAGCGCATCAAGCACTGGCTGCTCCCCGACCTGGAGGCGCAGATCGCGGCTGGTACGATCGGCTTCCTGCCGGAGACCGTGCCGGTGGCGATCACGCCAACCCACGTCGAACTGGCCCGCACCGCCGATGGCCGCCCTATCCCCGGCACGACGCTGCGCCACGCAACGGATTTCGTGCTGCTCAATACCGGGTTTCAGGGCGACCAGCGCCTGCTCGTCCAGGCCGGCGTAGAGCTGCGCGGCCCCAACCGGGTGCCGGTCTTCGATCCAGCGACGATGGAGAGCAACGTGCCCGGCCTCTATCTGGCGGGCACGGTCGCCGCCGGCCTCCAGCAGCGCTATACCCTGTTCATCGAGAACTGCCACGAGCACGCCGGCAAGATCACCCGCGCGATCACCGGCCAGTGGCCCGCCGCTCTCGGCGACGTGCCCGCCCGCACCTACGGGCTGGCCTTCGAGCAGTATGAGGCCAACTAGGAACCCCGGTAGAGTATGCGCAGCCCCCGCGAATCCCCTCTCCGGGGATTCGCTACCGATGTTCTAGCCCTTCGTCCGAGCCTATGTTCCGGGTTGCGCTCGTTGGCCCAACAATCAAAAACCGGGAGATCGATCGTGCGATCTCCCGGCCTTCAGAAATGCGAAAGCGTAGTCAGGGTGGACCAATGTCCTTTTCATCTCTCCACTGAGAGACTACTGACTGCGCCTTCGGTCGAACCGGGCGTAACCAGGGAGGGCCAATGCCCCTTTCATCTCTCAGCTGAGAGACTACTGGTTACGTCTGGCTATAGGATAGCATGAGTCAATCGCCGCGTCGAGCATTAGCGCGACAACCTGGGGTTGGGGCGCCGCAACGCTTCTGAACCCGCCTATGAGTGCTCCTTCCACCACCCGGCGCCGGCGCCGGATCCCCTGGCGCCGGCTGCTGATGGGCCTTGCGCTGCTGTTCATCCTCGGCAGTGTCGCGGCGGCCGTGCTCATCCGCCAGCGCTTCGTCCGCCCGCCCGCCCCGCAGGACGTACTGGCGCTGGTCGTGCCAGTCGAGCGGGGCGACCTGAGAGAGACGGTTGAGGTCAACGGCGCGCTCGAGCCCCGTGACCGGGCCCGCGTCAGCTTCCCTGCGGGCGCCCGCGTCGCCGAGGTGCTGGTTGCGCGCGGCGATGAGGTGCGCGCCGGCGCTGTCCTGGCGCGCCTGGAGACCCGCGACCTTGCGTTGAAGGTGGCCAGCGCCCGCGCCGAACTCGATCAGGCGCAGCAGGCGCTCGATAAGCTCATGGCCGGCCCGAGTGCAGCTGATCTGGCCCAGGCCGCCGCCCGCGTGGCCCGGGCCCGGGCTGACCTCGCTAGCGACAGCCGGGAGGTGCGCGCGATTGATGTCGAGCTGGCCCGCGCTGCCCGCGACAACGCCCGCCAGCGCCTGGCCGACCTGGAGAGCGGCGTCGCCCCGGATGATCTGCGTGCCGCCGAGCAGAGCCTGCGTGCCGCGCAGACGGCCCTGACCGCCGCCCAGGAGAACCTGGAGCGAACCCGCGATACAGCCTCGCGCGTCAAGACCGACGCCGAACAGGCGATCACCCGCGGGCTGCAGGACCACGAGCGCGTGCAGCGCGACTACAGCGATGCGTTCTGGGATTGGGAGTTCGTGCGCACCACCGGCCGCCACCCGACCGAGCAGGTGCCGGTCGACGCGAGCGGCCAGCTGGAGAATCGCGTGTTGACCGAGCGCGAGATCGAGGCCTTTCGCCGCCGCTTTGCCGACGCCGAGGTGGCGCTGCGCAACAGCGAGGCGACCCTGAAGAACCTCAGTGAGGCCGCCGCCCAGGCCCGCACCAACGAGGTCCGCGACATTCAGACGGCGGAGCGCGCGCTGGTCGCCGCCGAGCGCGAACTGGCCGAGGCCCAACGCTCCTACGACACGGCGCGCACCCGTGGCCTCCAGGCTGCCATCCTCGAAGCGCGCCGGGCCGTCGCCGAGAGTGAGAAGGCCTACAATGACCTGGTCGCCAACCCGGGCCGCCCCGCCCGCCGCGCTGAGTTGGAGGCCACCCTGCTCGAAGCGCTGGCCGCCGAGGAGAAGCTCAAAGCTGGCCCTGACCCGGTGGAACTGGCCCGCGCACGCACCGCTCTGGAGCAGGCCCGCGCGGCCCTCGCCACCGCCGAGGCCAACCTGCAGGCAGCCACGCTCACCGCGCCGATCGCCGGTACCGTGGTCGACCTGACGCTCAAAGCCGGGACCACCACCACCGAAAGCGATGCGGTGAGCATCGCTGACCTGCGCGGCTTCCTGATCCGTGGCCAGGTGACCGAGGCAAACGTGGCGCGCCTGCGAGCCGGCCAGCAGGTTGTCATCAGCATCGACTCCGTGCCAGGGGAACGCTTCCCGGGCGAACTGCTGCTCGTCAGCAAGCTGCCCGCCGAGAGCAACCAGACCGGTCAGACCACGGACCCCTTTGGCGCGTCCTTCAGCCCAACTGGCGCGCTGGGCGGGCTCTACCCGGTGGAGATCGCCCTGCAGACCAGCGATGAACGGCTGCGGGTCGGCATGGCTACCACGGCCAGTATCCAGGTCCTGGCGCTCGAAGATGTCCTGAGCATCCCCCTGCAGGCGGTCGAGTACGGGCCCGACGGCACGACCACGGTGCGCCGGGTTAGCGGACCGCCTGGCGCCGATGGTCAGCCCCCGGCTGAGGTGGTGCCCGTGGAACTCGGCGCCAGCAGCGGCGACCGGGTGCAGGTCCTCGCCGGGCTGGCCGAGGGCGACGCGCTGATCGTTCCGACCATCCCACCGATGGAAGGGCCTCCGGGGTTCCAGCCATGAAGTTGTTTGAAGCCCTGCGGGTCGCGCTCGATAGCCTGCTCGCTAACCAGATGCGCTCGCTGCTGGCAACACTCGGCATTGCGATCGGCATCGCGGCCGTGAGCACCCTGCTCTCGATCGGCCAGAGCTTCCAGCGCTTCGTCCAGGGCCAGTTCGCCGGCCTGGAGACCGATGCGCTCACCCTCGTCGCCCAGCCCGACTACGAGCGTATGACCGGCGTCCCGCCCGAGCAGGCGCGCCTCACGGCCGCTGACATCGAGGCGATCCGAACCCTGCCGAATGTGCGCGACGTGTCGCCCCGCCTCTGGGGCGGCGGCGAGGTGCGCGCCGGTGCTAACTTCGCCTTCGGCAGCATCACTGGCGTCGAGCCGGTCTACCTGCGACCGACCATGCGCGTGGCCCTGGGGCGCTTCATCAGTGACCAGGACGTCGTCGCGCGGGCACGCGTGCTGGTGCTCGACTGGCCGATGGCCCAGCAACTCTTCCCCGATGGCCGCCCGCTGGGGCGCGAGGTGGTTGCCCAGGGGCTTAGCTTCACCGTGATCGGGGTGCTGGCGCCGCAGCAGAATGACTTCTTCGCGGGCGGGGGGAGCGCGCTGCTGCCGATCAGTGTCGCTCGCGACCGGCTCAACCCGCAGGCCGCGCTCGGCCCGGTCCAGGTCAGCGAGGCTGTGATCTACCTAGAGGACCCGACGCGCATGGCGGAGACGCAGCAGGCCATCACACAACTGCTCCGCGCACGCCACAAGCTCATACCCGAGCAGGGCAACGACTTCAGTTTCCAGAACCTCAGCCAGTTCGTCGAGGCCAACAACAACATCCTGCTGGGTATCACGGTGTTTCTCGGGGTGATCGGCAGCATCGCGCTGCTGGTGGGCGGCATTGGCATCATGAACATTATGCTGGTGAGCGTCGCCGAGCGCACCCGCGAGATCGGGCTGCGCAAAGCCGTCGGCGCTCGCCGCCGCGATATTCTGGCCCAGTTCCTGGTCGAGTCGGTCACGCTCAGCCTGATCGGCGGGATCGGCGGCGTCCTGCTCACCATCTTTCTCGTCAATGCCGGCGCGATCATCATCCACCGCTTCTTCAGCCAGATCGGCATCGGCCAGCACCTGAGCATCGACGCCCAGGCCGTGGCCCTCGCGCTGGCCTTCGCCTCGCTCATCGGCCTGGTCGCCGGGATCTACCCGGCCATCCGGGCCAGCCGCCTCTCCCCGATCGAGGCGCTGCGCACGATGTGATACCAATTGGAATTGAACAAGCCGCATACGCACTCCAGCCAGTGCTCATTGCAACGCCATTGCGGTAATCTGCAATCCGAAATCTGCAATCTGAAATGGTATGAGCGCAGCGCCTCGTCAGGCATTATGGAACTGCCGGCGGGTGATCAGGACTACCAGCGCAAAGGTGATCACGGCAATCAGGCTCAAACCGGCCCAGATCCAGGGGTTCGGTGGGATGCCACGGAGCATGATCTGCTGGAAGCCAGCCAGGCCGTGGGTCATCGGGATGGCGTAGGCCACAATCAGCGCAGGCCAGGCGAAGCTGTCCAGCGCGATGAAGAAACCGCTGAAGAAGATCGAGAGCAGCAGCGAGATCATCGCCAGCTGGATAGCCTGACTATCCGAGCCGGAGAGCGCCGAGATCAGGAAACCGACGCCGAGCGAGGCGACGATCAACAGCAGGATGACGCCTGCAAACTGCAGCCAGTTGCCGAGCAGCGGCACACCGAGCAGGGCCATCGCTACGATCAGCACCAGCGTTGCCAGGCCGATGAACACCGTGTAGCCCAGGTATTTGCCCAGGATCAGCTGTGTCAGGCTCACCGGCGCGACGCGAAAGACCTCGAAGGCGCCCATCAGCCGCTCGCGCACCAGGGCCAGCGCCCCCAGCGTGACGGCAGTGTGCTGCACCAGCAGTGCCAGCACACCCGGGGCATAGTAGACCACCGCTGGATAGGCCCCGCCACGGATGTTGCTGTAGCTCTGGCTCACCGGCGAGACCAGGCGGTCGGGCGGGGTGTTGATAAAGAGCTCCAGGCTGCCATTGAGCAGTTGCAGGTCGCCTCTGGCCGTGGCGATCTCGCTGACGATCTCATCGAGCCGATCCTCGGCGATTGCCCGGTCCAGGCGATCAAGGCTACCCTTGAGTCGCTCGATGGTGGGCCGGATGCGCGCCAGGTCGCCACCGCTCGCGGCCAGCACCTCCTGGGCGGGCAGTACACCCTCGAGCTGTTCCAGGAATCCGCCCAGGTTGCGCAGGTCTTCCTGGGCGGCCTGTTTCCGCGCCTCACTGACGTCACGCTCCAGTTCCGTCACCCTGCCCTCAGCATCCACCACCCGCACGCGGATGCTGGCCGCCTCCTGCTGGGCCTGGGCAGCCGTGATGCGCAGGATCTCCTTGTTGATCTCGTTCACCTCGGCATAGGCCAGGTACTGGATCCAGCCCTCGGTGAGCGGGTTGATCGCATTGGAGCGAAACTCGATCTGCGGGCTAGGCCCCTCGCGCGCGAGCATGCGCACCTGCTCGGGGATGATCTGCACCAGGTCGAGTTCGCCGGCGGCGAGCTGCGCCTCGGCGGCGGTCCGGTCACTGGTGATCAGGCGCAGGTCGAAGTTCAGCCCGATCAACTGGCGGATCTGCTCCTCGCTGATCCCTGCCACGCCGCCAGCGGGCAGCACCACGGCCGTGCGCACCCGTGGCGTGCTGTTGACGTAGGTGGCGCCGAAGAGGATGAGCACCAGCAACGGCCCGACGATCAGGCTCAGGATGAGCAGCGGCTGGCGCCGGATCTCATTGACCTCTTTGAGGAAGTAGGCGCGCACCCGGATTAACCAGCGACGCCAGCCCGCCCCCGCGATCCGCTCATCACCTGCGCGCGCGCGCTCGCCCACCGTAGGCAGTTCAGCCATTGGTAGCCTCCTGCTGCTGCTCGTCGCGCTCCATAATCTTGATGAAGACCTCATCGTAGCTCACCTCGACCGGGGCAGCGCTCTCGACGTTGATCCGCGGCTTCTGGTTCTCGAGCCGGTTGAGCACCTCAGGGAGCCACTCGCGCGCATTCTCTACTACTACATGCAAATCCGCCTCCGCCTCGAGATCGGGTGAGCGGTGGGCCGCCTTGACCACGTCCTTCCAGCGCCGGAGCACCTCGAGCGCCCGGTGCACCTGGTCGGGATCTTTCAGCGTCAGGTCGATGATCTCGCCGCCAAGGGCCAGTTTGCGCAGGTTCTCGGGTGTATCAACGGCGAGGATGCGACCCTTGCGCATCACCGCCACATAGTCGCAGTAGATCGCCTCGCTCACCACCTGGGTGGTGACCACCAGGGTGCGGCCCTGGTCGCGCAACTGGCGGAAGTAGCCCCAGAAGCGGGCGCGCAGCACCGGGTCGATGCCGGCGGTGGGTTCGTCGGCGAAGAGCAGAGCCGGGTCGTGCATCAGCGCGCCGGCCAGCATCAGGCGACGTTGCATGCCCCCCGAGAGGTTCTGGCCAAGGCGGTGCCGGGCGTCGCTCAGATCGACGAAGGCCAGCAGTTCGTCCATGCGCTGCCTGACATGGTGGGCGGGCATCCCATAGAGCGAGGCCACGAAAGCGGCATTCTCGGCCACGCTCAGCCGCGGGTAGAGCACAAACTGCTGGGGGATGTAGCCGATCCGCTCACGGTCGCGGGCGCGGAAGTGGGTGGGAGTACGGCCAAGCGTCGTGATCTGGCCCTTCTGCGGGGCGAGCAGGCCTAGCGCCACCCGACAGGTGGTCGTCTTGCCGCAGCCAGAGGGGCCGATCATGCCGAGGATGGTGCCCTCGGCGACGCTGTAGTGCTGGTCGAAGATCCCGGCACCATTGCCAAAATCGACCTCTACACCCTCGGACAGGATCGCGAAGTTGCTGCTGCTCATGCCCGACGCTCCCTGCTCTGAGCCAGTGACCTGGCCGCGCGCCCAGTAGCATCTAAGACGCCCCAGCTGCCGCGGCAGTCACAGCCGGGGCGTCGCGGCGGCATGGAGGAACGCAGGGCTTGACGATTCTGGGGCAAGGCCCAGACCCCAGACAGTGCGGTGGGGGGGGGGGGGGGGGGGGGGGGGGGGGGGGGGGGGGG
>JACAEO010000179.1 GCA_013388805.1 Chloroflexota bacterium | reverse complement strand
GGGGGGGCCCGCGCCAGAGACGAACCGATGGAGAGTGGCTAGCGGCTCAGACCGCTGTTGATCTGCGAGAAGACCTGCGACACGCGGTTGCCGAGCAGCGTCAGGATACCGATAACAACAATAGCGATGAGCACCAGAATGAGCGCGTACTCGACGAGGCCCTGGCCCTCTTCCTTGGCGAAGAAGCTGCGAAGCATCGGTTGTTCTCCTGTTGGCTACGATGTTGGCGAGAATGTGTTCCGACGGGCGATCCTAGCGGCTCAGACCGCTGTTGATCTGCGAGAAGACCTGCGACACGCGGTTGCCGAGCAGCGTCAGGATACCGATAACAACGATGGCGATAAGCACCAGAATGAGCGCGTACTCGACGAGACCCTGGCCCTCTTCCTTGGCGAAGAAGCTGCGAAGCATGTCGTTTCACCTCCTTTCTTGTGAGATTGTGGTAGAAGCTGTGTCCTACGTCAGGAAGTATATGCTACCTGGCAGAGTATGGACAATAGTCAGAAGGTACTGAGCATGCAAGGGTACCACGAACGACACATCTATGGGCCGGGAAATGACATTCCGCAGACATACGGCTGTCAATAGTACAAAGGTCATATACTCATGGCAAGGGAATAGTAGCCGCCACGCGGGTGCCGCGCCCGATGGCGCTCTCGATTCCGAACTCGCCACGGAGCAAGACCTCGATCTGCTGGCGCATGCTGGCAATGCCCATGTTACGGCGGGCACTGGCATTATTCAGCGTCTCGCTGACGTGGAAGCCGCTGCCATCGTCTTCGGTCAGGATCTGCAGGGTATGCCCGGTGCCATCGAGTAGGACGCGCACCTGGTTTGCGTTGGCGTGTCTGGCGACATTGCTCAGCGCCTCCTGCAGGAAGCGGAAGATCGTCACCTCGTAGTGGCTTGGCAGCCGCTGTTCCAGGTTCTGCACCAGGAGGTTCACCTCCAGGCCGCTCTTCTCGCCGAACTGCGCCGTGTAGCGCCGGAGCGTCGGGATGAGCCCCAGATCGTCCAGGGTCATCGGGCGCAGATCGAAGATCAGCTTACGAGTATCCTGGAGCGTCGTATTGATCGCCGTCTTCAGGCTGTTGAGCTCGGCCCGCGCCTGTTCAAGGTCGTGATCAAGCAGGCGCTGACAGATCTCGGCACGGAGCACCAGGTTGCTCATGGCCTGGGCCGGGCCATCGTGCATCTGCAGCGAGATCCGTAGACGCTCACTCTCCTGAGACTGGATGATATTGGCGATCATCGTCTCGGTATCCATACCCTCAGCAGCCGGTGTAACTGCACCGCCCCGCTGCAACGCATCGCTCACCTGCTCGAGCAGGGTCACCGTCTGCACCAGCTGGTTCTGGCGGGCGCGCAGCGCGTCGCGGCGGATCTGCATCTGCTCGAGCTGGCCACGCATGATCTGGAGGCGCATCTGCACCTCCTGGGCGGTCGTATAGAAGTTCTTGATCTCGTCCTTGTTGTAGCGGTCGAGATTGACCTCCAGGTCGCGCACACGGTTCGAGACCGACAACTCGCGCTGGGCCAGTTTCTCGACCTCGCCGGTGCTCTGCCGCACCAGCACCTCGACTTCGTGTACCTCGCGGCGGGTGCGCTCGAGTTCCTCACGGTAGGCGCTGAGCGACTGGTCGATCGTCTCGGCGATATCGGCTGTCACAGGCTCCTCCAGGGTTATGCTCACAGAAGACGGGACGGACCACTGCCTCAGATCAGGCCAAGCCGGAGCTTCCAGACATTGACCAGCGCCTCGACAACGATGCGCCGCGACATCTTCGACTTACCAACGCGCCGGTCGGGGAAGATGATCGGCACCTCGCTGATGCGAAAGCCGGCCATGTGGGCGCGGTAGGCCATCTCGATCTGAAACGCGTAGCCATTTGAGCGAACGAGCCCAAGGTCGATCCGCTCGAGCACGCGCCGGTGGTAGCAGCGGAAACCGCCGGTCGCATCGGCCACCGGCAGGCGCAGGATCAGCCCGGCGTAGAGATTACCGCCCCGGCTGATCGCGCGCCGCAGCAGGCCCCAGTCGGTGGTGCCGCCACCGGGCACATAACGCGAGCCGATCACCAGGTCGGCGCCGGCCTCGGCGGCGGCGCGGAGCTCGGTGAGATAGCGCGGGTCGTGGGAGAAGTCGGCGTCCATCTCGAAGATGAACTCCGCGCCCTCAGCCAGGGCCTGCCGGAACCCCGCCACGTAGGCCGTCCCAAGGCCCAGTTTGCCGGGGCGCCGCAGCAGCCCGATGCGCGGCTCCGCACGGGACAGCGCGGCAACCAGGTCGCCGGTGCCGTCGGGTGAAGCATCATCGACGACCAGGACACGACAGCGTGGATCGGCGAGGATCTGCGGGACCAGTTGCCCGATGTTCTCGGCCTCGTTGTAGGTCGGCACCACAACGGTACAATCCGCAACGACCGATGGCCTCCATGCCGCAGCCTGCAGGCCGGTGCTCTGCGCAAGGATCATGAACCAGTGCCTCGCTTCCGTGACGGGCGGGCTGCCGCCGGGCAACCACGCTGCCGTAGGACGCTGATCGTTACAACCAGATGTTATTATACCTTGCGCCCGTACCAGCGGCTCGCACCACCTGGTCTACCCTCTCGAGCAAAGGTGAGTTGTGGCAGAACTCTCAACCTCGCGAACCACGCCCCGTGCCCTCCCGCGCCTGCGCCTCGACCAGCTCTGGGCGGTCTTCGCGCTGTGCGTGATCGCGGCCTGCATCAGCCTGATCCCGACGGCGCCCAACGACTTCTGGTGGCACCTCAAGGCCGGCCAGTTGATGGCAACGGGCGGCATTCCCACGACCAATCTGTTCGCCTGGACGTTGCCGGCCGATCACCCGTACGTCTACCAGAGCTGGCTGGGCGAGTGGCTGTTTTACCAACTCTACCAACTGGGCGGCTTTCCGCTGGTGGTGTTCGCTCGCAACCTGCTGGGGAGCGTGGTCTTCACCATGGTGGCCATCGAGGCCCGTGAGCGCAGCGGCTCGTGGCGGCTGGCCGCGCTGGCGGCCTTTGCCGCGGCGGCGATGGCGATCAACAACGTGCTGATCCGCACACAGAACTGGTCGTGGGTGCCCTTTATGGCGGTGCACATGCTGCTGAGCCGCTACGCCGAGGGCCGCCTGGCGCCACGCTGGCTGAGCGCGCTGCCGCTGATCATGGCGCTGTGGGTGAACCTGCACGGCGCCTTCATCCTGGGCTTGCTGACGACCAGCGCCTTCGTGGCCGGCGAGAGCCTGCGGCGCATACTGCGCCAGCCCCGGGCGCTCTCCTGGCCACGCTTGCGCGCGCTCTACCTCGCAGCGGCGGCGATGCTCGCCGCCACGCTGCTCAATCCACTCGGCCCCGGGGTGTTCGGCTATGTGCTCAGGATGTTGAGCGACGCGCCTAGCCAGCAACTGATCGGCGAGTGGCAGTCGCCGACGCCGCGCAGCGTCGCCGGCGCGGCCTTCTACCTCGGCGTGCTTGGTATCATCGCGGCCTTCGCCTTCGCCCGCCGGCGCCCCAGCATCACAGATGTGGTGCTGGTCTGCGGGTTCGCCTGGCAGGCCTTTGTCGGCATGCGCTACGTGATCTGGTGGGGCATGGTGGCGATGCCGATCCTCGCCCAGTCGCTCGCCGGGCCACGCCCCGTCTTCGGCACGGCGCCCGCCCTGAGCAGGCGCGAGCGTGGCGCCGGAGGCGCGGGCAACCTGGCCGTGGCGGTGCTGCTGCTGCTGATGGTTGCCGTGCTGCAACCCTGGAGCAGGCCATACCTCAATCTGCCACAAGCCTACCGCGATCTCTTCGTGGAACTGCCCGGCGCACCGCAGATCTTCACCCACGAGACACCGGTAGCCGCGGTGGAGCACCTGCTGGCCGAGCCCTGCGCCGGGCGGATCTTCAATGAGATGGGCTACGGCTCGTACATGGCCTGGGCGCTCTACCCGGCAGCGCAGCACTTCATCGACCCGCGGGTCGAGCTCTTTCCGCTGGAGCTCTGGCAGGAGTACCGCGCGGTGAGCAATGGGTATGGCGTCGCCGAATTCTTCGCCCGCCACCAGATCGCCTGCGCAGTGATCGACCGTGAACTGCAGCCCGAACTGGTCCGGACGATGCCGACGCTGCCCGGCTGGACACGCAGTTTCGCCGGCGGCCAGACGGAGGTCTGGCGGCGATCGTAGCCATCGGGGGGCCGGCGCGGCCATCGGGGCGCGGGGCCGCCCCCCGCGGGGCGCGTGGTGCTGCCCCGGGGCGGC
>JACAEO010000268.1 GCA_013388805.1 Chloroflexota bacterium | reverse complement strand
GGCACCTCGAGGGCGCGCAACTGTTCCACCAGGCGCGTAGCGATGCTACGGGTCGCCTGGCGGAGCCACCGGCGTTGTGGCGGGCGCCCAGGCCCCCCCCGCCCCCCCCAGGCCGCGACCGGGCTCGGTCCGCGGATCGAGGCCACCCTGCAGCTGCACGATGCCCTGATCTCGACCCACGCCGCGCTGCAACTGACGCTCGAACTGCCCGGGCGGGGCTGGCCCTGGCGCCAGCCACAACGCCGGTGGCTCCGCCAGGCGACCCGTAGCATCGCTACGCGCCTGGTGGAACAGTTGCGCGCCCTCGAGGTGCCGCTCGCCGCCCCGACCCGCCCGGTCGCGGTGGCTGTCACGGCGGGCAGCGCTCCCCTGGAGGACCGGCCGACGAAGCCGGTCGGCGCCACCCCCGAGCAGGCCGCGCTCGTGGCCAGCCTGCGCACGCGCTACCCGCTCACCGTCCAGCATTTTCTCGCCATGGGCGCCCTCGACCACCTGGAGCGGGTCGCGCGGCTGGAGCGCGGCTGGGAGCGGATCATGCGCGGCGAGTACGATCCGGCGGTGCATCAACTGGCGCCGGGCCTCGAGGCGGACCGTGGGTATGACTTCGAGCTGATCTACGCGGGCGGCGGCCTGGGACTCTTGCACGCCACCGTGATGGCTGCATGCCACGGGCGCCGGGTGATGGTCTTTGACCGCGGCGAGGTGGGCTGTGCGCACCGGGAGTGGAACATCAGCCGTAGCGAACTGCAGGCGCTCGTCGATACGGGTGTTGTCTCCTGGGAGGAACTCGCGCCAGTGATTATGCGCGAGTACCACGGCGGCACGCTGCGTTTCCACAACCGCCACAGCCACAGCCACAGCGATGGTGCGAACCCGGCCAGCTTCTGGCTGCCCGAGGTGCTCAATCTGGCCCTGGATGCCGGGGCACTGCTGCGCCTGATGCGGCGCAAGCTTGAGGCGGCGGGCGGCGTGATCCTCAGCGGCCGTCGCTTCCGCACGGTGCGTGCCAGCGCGCAGGGGCCGCTGGCCATCGAGGTCGAGCTCGAGCGGCTAGGCAGCGCCGTGCCGGAGCGTTACAGCGCCCGCCTGCTGCTGGACGGCATGGGGAGCACCTCGCCCCTGGCCCTGCTGCGCCACAAGGGGCGACCGTTTGCGGGCGTCTGCCCGACGGTCGGCACGGTGGCCGCGGGCTTCGTGGAAGGCCCGGGCCTGCACGAAGTCGATCCGAGCCGGGGCGACATTCTGGTGAGCGTGGCCGATGCCCAGCGCGGCGAACAGCTGATCTGGGAGGGCTTCCCCGGTCGCGAGCGCGAGATGACCGTCTATGTGTTCTACTACGCGACCGTCGATCCCGACGGCCACCAGCTGCCTGCGCGCGGCCTGCGCCCCGACGCCCCGCGCTACTCGCTACTCGACCTCTACGAGCAGTACTTCCTGCTGCTCCCCAGCTACAAGCAACCAGGGCCCCACTTCCAGCACATCCGGCCAGTCTATGGCTACATCCCCGCACGCCACAGCCTGCGCCGCCAGGAGGTGCCGCTGCTGCGCGGCGTGCTGCCCGTCGGCGACTCGGCAGCCCAGCAGAGCCCGCTCACCTTCTGCGGCTTCGGCGCCCACGTGCGCAATCTGCGGCGCACCACCGCGCTGCTCGAGCATGCCCTCCAGCGCGACCTGCTGGAGCCGGAGCACCTGGCGCAGATCACCACCTTCCAGGCTAACGTCGCGCTGCACTGGGTGTTCAGCCGCTTTATGCATCCCTGGGATCAGGCCGACGACATCAACTGGCTGCAGAACCTGTTTGTCGACGTGCTGCACGAACTGGGCCGTGAGCGGGCGACGCGCCTGTTCCGCGACCAGATGCGCTGGAGCGACTTCGTCCTCATGTTGCTGGGGATCTACCGACGCTGGCCACGCGTCTGGCCAGTGGCCTGGGAGGTGCTCGGCCCGGTCGACCTGGCCCGCTGGGTGCGGGACTATGCCCACTTCTCGCTGGAATCAGTGCGGGCCGGCACAGCGCGGGCTGGTGGCCCGGTGCTAGAACGGGCCGTCGAGGCCCTGGCCGACCGGCTTTCACCGGCCGCCGGGCTGACCGTGCGGGCGACCTACGCCGAATGGCGCGCAATGGGCTGGGTGTAGGGTCAGCCCGTGAGCACCCAGGCCCGCCACTCGGCCTCGAGCTCGTCGAAGCTTCTGCCGTAGACCGCGAGGTAGTCAGCCGAGGCAGGGGCATGCTGGCCGGTGAGATAGAGCCGGTCGAACGCTTCGCGGCCATCACGTTCGATCAGGAACTCGACGAAGCTGGCCCACTGGTAGTAGAGCTTGTTCATATCGCTGATCGGCCGGCCCACGTAACTCTCGCCGAGCGGCAGAGCAGCGCCGCTCTCCAGCCATGGGCGCACGAACGCGCGGAAGTGTGGCGCATCGCCGAGCCAGTACGCGCCGGCCCCCCAGGTAGCCATACCCTCGGCCAACAGCAGATCGGCGCTGAGGTGCCGGTCGCCATAGCGGTCGTGACAGAGCTGGTGCACAAACTCGTGGGCCAGAATGCTCACAGCGCGGGCCATTGGCAAGTCAGGGCAGGTGAAGACCTGCACGGTGCGCACGTCGGTGTAGGCGATGCCGTGGAGACCGCAGGCCGGCTCCAGGCCGACATACACATCGATACGATCGGCCGGCGCCGTGCCAAAACGCTGCACGACGTCCTGGAGCGCACGGTCGAGGGCGGCGGCAAGTTGCTGCTGCTCGGCAGGGCTCAGCAGGCCCTCGGCGGTTACGATATCGAGGGTCGCGGTCTGCAGGAGGGCGCCGGCCAGCGGCGCCGGGGTGGGAGTGGTGGCGCCGGGAGCCACGGGCCGTTCCGGTGCGAGCGGTAGCTGCAGCGCCGTGGCCGGCGCGATGATCGTCCGCGGCGGCGGGGTACGCCCAAGCACGAGGAGCACCAGCAGCGAAAAGAACAGGATCGGGCCGAGGGCAGCCCACGAGATCTGTGGCGGACGCAACATGGGTGGCTAGACCATTTCAGATGTTCGATTGCAGATTGCCGCTGCTGGCGTTCCAGAAACCTGCTGGCAACCTCCGTTGGGCCCACGCCGGGGGTGCGCGGGCGTCCCGCCCACACGCGGGCCGGAGGCCCGCGGACCCAGGTTTGCCAGCAGCATCTTTCCAACGTGCCCGGGCAGTCAAGTGCGCCTTATTCCACGACGAGCTCGTAGCTGGCACGCTCCGTAGTATAGGGCGTGGTGGCCAGCACGACGAGCACGCCACGCTCCTCCGGGTTCAGGCTTGCCCGGGCTGTGCCGGCCTCGTCCACCGCCAGGGGCTCGACCGTCACCCCATCAGCGGAGAAACGGACCAGGCGGAGCTCCCAGTGCTGGGGCAAGACCCCGCCGGTGCGCGCGAACCCCGCCGCCTGCCAGTCGCCCACGCCCGCTTCGACATCGTCGCTGAAGCCCAGTTCGGGGATGCGCAGCTCATCGAGCAGCAGCCCGGGGGCGTTGTAGCCCTGGTCGTTGATCTGCCAGAAGCGCAGGAGGATGCGCTGGCCCACGTAGGCGCTGAGATCGATCGTCTCCTCGACCCAGACCCCGCGCACACCGTCCTCGACCCGGGCAGCCGGGGCGCCACTGACGCCGGTGAGCCCGTGGCCGTAGTTCATGCCCTGGGGATCGTCGGCGGTCGTCAAGGTGCCGGGCAGCGTCTCCCAGGTCAGACCATCATCGGTCGAGACGGTGACGAAGGCGTAGTCGTAGTCGTTCTCAATCTCGTACCATGCGGCGAACTGCAGGGTGGCGCGCTTGAGGTCGCGCAGGTCGAAGGCGTGGGTCAGGGTCGCATAGCTATCATCGCTGCGGCCACTCCACCAGCTGGCCTTGCCGCGCACCGGTTCGGCGGCAAGGCCCACGCTGGTCGCCCCCTGAAAGACCAGCGCACTGGCCCCGGGGGGCAGCACATGGTAGTCGGCGCCGAACTGAGCCACCGAGTCAGCCTGCAGCCCCGGGCGAGCCTCGCGGGGCTGGACGCGCGTGGGGAGCAGCGGCGGCAACTCGTGGCCGGTTGCGTAGCCATAGCGGCCGTCGCCCACGGTCGGGTCATCGATCAGGTTCGCCACTGCCCAGTCGGCGACCAGCTCGCCGAAGCTGGTGATGCTGGGGCGCGTGCGCGCGGCGAGCTCGACGAAGGCCTGGAGCCTGTTACCTGCGTCGGCGCGGATGAGCGGCAGGAGCTGATCCTTGCCGGCGTACTGGGCATAGACGTAGCGCATAAAGAGGTGCGCCGCGCCATAGTGGCCGCCCGTCTGGCCAATCCCGGCTGACCAGGCGGTCAGCTGCAGGTCCGGGTCGAAGAGATAGAGCGGGATCATGCCGTGGTTGAAGTAGCCGTTGAGATCCTCGGCGAGCTGGGAGGCGCCCTCATTGAACCAGGTCGGGCTGCCCGGCTGTTCGTTCTGGTGGATCATGTGCTGGAACTCGTGGGCCAGCACGTCGAGGTAACGCTCGTCGGCAAACGACATGAGCCCGATGTTCATAAAGAACATCTCTCGCTCATTGCTAAAGCGATTGACCTGGCGCGGCACCAGGTCCTGGGCAGAGAAGTAGCCAAGGAGCTGGCCGCTCGGATCACTGGCGTTGAGGATCGTGATACGCGGGTCGCCATCGACGCCAGGCTGGATCTCGGAGCCAAAGATCTCGCGGGTGCGCGGATAGATCTCCTGCTCGAAGGTGCGGGCGGCGGCCTCCAGGTCGGGCTGGCTGTAGGGCAGGCCCTGCTCGACATACATGAGCACCACCGGGCCGGCGTAACGCAACTCGGCGAGGATGGCGAACTGCCGATTGGCAGCGACATCACTGACGTAGAAGGAGCGCACCTCGCCAACCTGCGCATCGAGCGGCGCGCTGCGGACCACCGTGGGGCAGGCCTGCGGCGCAGCGCGGCAGGCGCCGAGGGCGCGGGCGAGGGCCAGCGGGTCGCGCGGGAGACGGGTCGCGGCGGCGAGGGTGGCGAGCGGGTCGGTGGGGGCGGCGGCCACACCGCTGGTCGGCGCACCGGGCGCTGGTGACGGGCGTTCGGCGCCGCCGATGGGGATCGGGCTGGGCTGCGCAGCGGGCGTCGGGAGAACAGCGGTCGGCAAGGTGACCGCGCTCGGCGCCAGCGTCGCCCGGGGGGCCGCGGTGGGCTCAGGTGCGCCGATCGACGTGCAGGCGGCGAGCAGCAGCAGCAGCAGCCCGGCGGCGAGGGTTCGGATTGTCATAGCACTATTGTACCGCCGGGGAACGGCGGGGCGCAACACGGGATGGGCCAGCAGCACGCCACGAGCCCCGGCGCCAGTGCCGGGGCTCGTGGGGCCTATGGGGCTGGTGATCGGGCGTGGGTGGATAGCGCGCGTAACGGCGGCGCGCGTCAGGCAGCCAGCGGGCTGCGCGAGGCCATGCCGCGCAGACGGGCGATGCGCTCGCTGGTCTGCGGATGGGTGCGGAACAGGTTGCCGAGGCCACCCACCAGCGGGTTGACGATGTAGAGGTGCGAGGTCGCCGGGCTGGTCTGCATCGGCACGCGCTCGGCGGCCCATTCGAGCTTCTCCAGCGCGCTGGCCAGGGGCAGCGGGTCGCCCAGGATCTGGGCGCCGCCAGCGTCGGCCAGGAACTCACGCGAGCGCGAGATCGCCATCTGGATGATCACCGCAGCGATGGGCGCCAGGATCATCATGAGCACCCCGCCGACCAGATCGGCGATGCCGCCACTCTCCTCCTCATCGCTCTGGCCCGTGAGGCCAGCGAACATCATGCCCCACATCGCCATGTCGGCCAGCATGGTGACGGCGCCGGCGATGCTGGCCGCGATGCTGGAGATCAGCGTATCGCGATGCTTGATGTGGGCCAGCTCGTGGGCGACCACGCCTGCCAGTTCATCACGCGTGAGCAGGCGCGCGATGCCGGTTGTCACTGCCACCGCGCCATTGGCCGGGTCGCGCCCGGTGGCAAAGGCGTTGGGCGTCTCGCTCTCGATGATGTAGACACGCGGCTTGGGGATGCCGGCCCGCGCCGCGAGCTCCTCAACCATAGCGTGCAACTCCGGCGCATCGGCCGGGCTCACCTCCTGGGCGCCGCTCATACGCAGCGCGAGCTTGTCGGAGAACCACCAGGCGCCCATATTCATCGCCACGGCCAGGACCAGGGCGATGATCATGCCAACCTGCCCACCAAGGGCGCCACCTATCACAACGAAGAGGCCGGTCAGACCGGCAAGCAGCAGGGTTGTCTTAAATGTATTCCAGATCTGCACCGTAACAACTCCATTTCTAGACAGATGCAGAGCTGAAGCACGTGCTTCAGGCTATGGGGAAAGTATAGGCCGGAGCCGCAGCATGCAGAAGAGCGCGGCTACCCGCGCTCTGAGGGAAGAATCTCATCATATTGGGGCGATAGATTGCGCCTGGCGTCCAGGCACGTGCGGCTACCTCACCTCGGGGGGTGGTACGAGGCCTCGCTGGACGGCAACAATCGCGGCCTGGGTGCGATTGCTGACGCCGAGCTTCTGGAAGATCTCGCTGAGGCGATTGCCGACCGTCTTCTCCGAGAGGCTAAGTTTGAGCGCAATCGCGCGGTTATCGTCGCCCTGGGCGACAAGAGCGAGAATATCGCGCTCCCGGGGAGTCAGCAGGTCAGCGGTGGCGGGGGCATTATCACCGCGGCGGAGCAGGTCGAGCACGCGGGCGGCAGCGCTGCCGGCAAGGGCGGCCTCACCGCGATGGACGACCCGGATCGCCTCGATCAGCTCGCTTGCATCGGCGTCTTTGAGCAGGTAGGCATTGGCCCCGGCGCGGAGCGCCTCGAGCACAGTGCGCTCATCGCGATGCATGGTCAGCACCACGGTGCGCGTCGCGGGGCTCACGGCGGCGATCTGGCGCGCAGCCTCGATCCCGGTCATCCCCGGCATAGAGATATCGAGCAGGGCGATATCAGGGCGGTACTGACGGGCCTGGGCCACGGCGGCAACCCCATCGCTCACCTCGGCGACAACCTTGAAGCCACCCTTGCGCTCCAGCAACTCGCGCAGGCCCTGACGGAACATGGTATGGTCATCGGCGATCAGGATGCTGATCGTCTCGGCGCTGGTACTCATAACGTGATGCCCCTGCCCCACAAGGCCAATGCTGCGGCCCACCAAGCGCAACCCGGCAACGGAGCTCAGAGCCAGTACCGGGTGCCGACCCTTCGTGATGCATCCGGTACGGCATTGGTCATGCTGAGCGTAGCGAAGCATCTTCCGACTCCTGACGCGGGAGACCCTTCGCGGAGTTTACCCTGCCCCTCGACAAGCTCGGGAGCCGCGGCGCCGACGGGTGGACCCTGCCCCTCGACAAGCTCGGGAGCCGCGGCGCCGAAGGGCTCAGGGTGACATGGAATGTGCCGGATGAACCATGTAGTGGCAGTATGATACCACACGGACACAGATGGGCATAGACGCCGTCCTGGTGCAATTCCAGGCGACCAGTTCAGGTATCAGCGTGCCGTCGACCATGTGCAGATGCGCCGCGCCCCATCGCCAATCGCACTAGCGTGCGGGGTCAGGGCGGCCACTCGTAGAGCGAGCGGGGCGGACCTGCCACTCGCTGAGCAGCATACGGGCCTGCTCGTCGCTCAGGTCGGCGCTGCGCACGCCATAGCGCTGGTCAGTCTCCGCGTCGAGATCGAGGGCGCGGGCCTGGGCCAGGCGGGCGAGCGCCTGCAGCTGTTTCTCGCTGGCCGGCTGAGCCCCGCTACCGGCGCTCGGGGCATCGCCAGCGGGGCGGGTACGGGCATCGACGACATAGCGAGCCCGCTCCTCGGCGAGTTGCTTGAGCCCATCGATGAACGCCGAGGCCTGGCCCTTGGTCAGCGTCACCAGGTCAACGCCGTGCTCGGTAGCGTAACTGGCGAGCTCATCGCTCGTCCAGTGCAGGTGATCCTGCAGAGTCGCGATATAGTTGCGCTGCTTCTCGCTGGCCGGCGCGTCCGGATCACGCACGGTGATCGCCGCATAGCTGCCGTGGGCCTCGCGGATACTGCTGACCTGCTGCTCGACCGCCTCACGCTGCGCACGATAGACGCGCCAGCCCAGGTCGACAGCCTGCTGGACCTCCTCATCGCTGGCATCGATCGGCAGGCTGATCGTCTCCTCGAGGGTGATGTAGTCTTCGCCGAGGCGAAGCGCGACGCGATAGGTGCGCGTGACGCTGGCCTCGCCGTCGCTGGGGGTGGCCATGGGTCCTCTCCTTGCCGGTGGCGCCGGCCGGCGGCGCTGCTGCCGGTCATACTCCGACTTGCTGTAGCTGCTCGTTTTCGCTGTACCAGGGCGCTGCGCGCCCCACCGCTCTGTCGCCCGGCCTGCGTAGCAGGAGCACCCTCAGTATAGCACATCTGTACGATAGCTTCAAGCGTGAACGTGATCGCACGGGCAGCATGAAGCTTGACATAGGCGACCGGGTGCGTTATACTGCCCGTACGAAAGGGCGCGGTTGCAGTCTCACTCCTCAGGGAGGTAGACCGAACAGCACGAACAGTTGGGTACGGACGACGACAGTGTCCATCCCAGGCTAGGGTCACCAGTGGTGACGCTAGTTTTTTGTTCGTCAGCCCGCGGCCTCGGTACCTTGCCAAACGAGTGTGGTTTCGTGCGTGCCCGTCCCCCGGCACACCTGCTTCGGCAGGGCGCCGGGTAAGCCAACGATGCAACGTAGAGTTTGATCCTGGCTCAGGACGAACGCTGGCGGCGTGCCTAATGCATGCAAGTCGAACGCAGCGTGCTTGCACGGCTGCGTGGCGCACGGCTGAGGAACACGTGGGTATCAACCCCG
>JACAEO010000371.1 GCA_013388805.1 Chloroflexota bacterium | reverse complement strand
GGGGCGCCCACGGGGGGGCGCCCCTACGGGATGGCGGTACCCGGGGTGGCGTGGGGGCGCCGACGGGGGGGCGCCGACGGGAGGGCGCCCACGGGGGGGCGCCCCTACGGGATGGCGGTACCCGGGGTGGCGTGGGGGCGCCGACGGGGGGGCGCCCCTACGGGATGGCGGTAACCTTTCCTGCGCGATCAGGTCGGGATGGCCGCGAGCAGCCGGCGGATCGCGCCAAGGAGCTGGGCGGGGGCCTCTTCCTGCACCAGGTGACCGGCGGTGGGCAGTTCGAGCACCTGGGCATCGGGCAGCGTCGCGCGCCAGCGCGCCAGGTAGGGCGGGCCGAAGGCCGGGTCGCGTATGCCCCAGACCAGGGCGGTGGGGATGCTGGCCAGGGCCGCGCGGCGCGCCCAGAGCCCGGCTGCCCAGGGCAGCCCGCCCGCCACCTGGCGGGCGAAGGCGTAGAGACCCTGGCGATCCTCTGGGCGCGGGAACGGCGCGAGGTAGTGGTGGTGGATCGCCGGGGTGAGCTTGCTGCGGTCGCCGTAGACCATGGGCAGCAGCACGCGCGGCGAGAGGTTGAACCGCAGATAGAGCACCCGGCCCAGGGGACCGCCGAGCAGCCGGGCGGCGGCGGGCACAGCGAAGGGACCCTCCAGCGGCCACATGGTGGTGTTGATCAGCGCCAGGCGGCTGATGCGCTCGGGGTGATCGAGGGCATAGCTCAGCGCGATCGGCCCGCCCAGGTCGTGAGCGACCAGGGTGAAGCGCTGCAGGCCGAGGTGCTCGATCAGCGTGGCCAGGTTGTGTGCGTGGGCGACGCAGCTGTAGTCCCAGGTTGGCGGCTTGTCTGAGAGGCCGAAGCCGATGTGGTCGGGGGCGATGCAGCGATAGTCGGCGGCGAGCTCGCGGATCAGGTGGCGGTAGAGAAATGACCAGGTTGGCGTGCCGTGGACAAAGAGGATGGCTTCGCCCGTCCCCTCGTCAACGTAGTGCAGTCGCCCGCCGTCCAGTTCCAGGGAGTGGGCGGCAAACGGGTAGAGCGTGCGGTCGAGCCATGGAGGGTGCATGCCTGTGCTCCGATATGATTGCAGTCAGCCTCACGGGCGCCGCGGGGATGCGTGCGGCAAAGAGGCGACGCGACGAGGTGATAAGGCGTTACGATCGCGCCCACGCGGCGAGCAAGCCAGTCACGTTGACGCACGCCATGTCGCCTGTGGAATTGCTAGTGCAGTTCCAGGCGACCTGTTCGGGCATCAGCGCGACCTCGACCGTGTCCAGCTGCGCCGCGCCCAATCTACCATCGCAAATCTGCAATCTGCAATCGCACTAGGCCGCTGCGTCGATCAGCCGGGCGCCCAGTACGCGCAGCAGATCAGCGACTGCGACGCCGAGCATGACCCCGCGCTGCCCTGCGTTGACATACATGATGGTATGGGCCTCAGCCGAGCGGTCGAGGTAGCAGGGCCAGTTTTTTGACGCGAGCGCCAGGGCGCCGATGCCGCCGACCTTGAGCCCGGTGAGCCGCTCGGTCTTGGCCCGCGGCATGAGCTCCAGGCGCTTCTGCCCGATGGCGGCAGCGCAGCGCTTCAGGTCCAGCTGGCGGTCGGCGGGCAGCATGACCAGCAGCGGGCGGCCGTGGCTCGCCCCGCTGAGCACCAGGGTCTTGTAGACCTGGCCAGGCGGCAGGCCGATGCGGCGGGCCACCTCGACGGCGTCCGGCGGGTTGTCGGGATCGTAGGCGTAGGTGTGGGTGGTGTAGGCCACCTGGTGGCGCTCGAGCAGGCGCTGGGAGTTGAGCTTGGCCATGGCGTTCAGGCGTTGTCGTCGACGATCATCCCGGCGCCGCGCAGCGCCGTCACGGCTGCCGTGAGTTGGGCAGCGCGCACCAGCACGTAGTCGGTGTCGAAGCTGGCGATGGGCAGGATGGGCAACCCGGCGGCGGCGAGCGGCGCGGCGATGGCCGCTATCACGCCGGTGAGCGCCAGGTCGAGCGGCCCTTCGACACGTAGCGCGCGCCAGCCCGGCTCGCACCGCGCTGTCGCCGGCGCCGCTGCTTCGGGGCATACCAGTGACAGCTCCTCTGCGCTGCCGGTCAGCGACCAGAACGGGCCACGGAGCGCTGTGAGTGGCAGCGCTGCGCCGGGTGCGAGCCGGCAGAGCGCCAGGCGGCCCGGCAGTACGGTGAGCGTCAGGCGCATCGTAGCACCCGTTCGCGGAGGTAGGGCGCAGCGGAGGTGAGGCTGCGCCCGGTAGCGAGCACAACGCGCGCGCCGTGCGCGACGCAGGCGGCGATAGCCGCGGCGCTAGCGGGGCTCAGGCGGTGGCCAGGGTCGCACAGCGTGCCATCGAGGTCGATCGCGATCAGCCGGTAGGGCATGGGTTCGTCAGGGTTAGTCAGTTGATGGTTCCTGCTGGCGAACTCCCTCGTGGGCGTGGCTGGGTACGCGGGCCTGCGTACCCAGGTTCGCCAGCAGGAACACGATGGTGCGTACGGGATCACCGGTCGATTGTACCACGCAGTTGCGGATCGAGTCGCTGATCTCGACCAGGCGCCCAACGTGGCCGCCCCCGCGCCCCCGGGGGCGGCCACGTTTCGCCTTGCCAGATCGAACGAGTACTGCGATTGACATCGTGAGGTCGCAGGCGTATCTTGAGCATAGGGGCCGGGAGGGTGCAGGCAGCAGGGGCCAGCGATGGCCGTGGCGCAGAAGGAGCTGCCGATGGGTATTGCAGCCGATATCACGATCATCCTCGTTGCGGCGCTGCTCGGTGGCTTTGTGGCCCGCCGGCTTGGCCAGCCGCTGATCCTGGGCTATATCGTCGCGGGCGTGATTGTTGGCCCCTACACCGCTGGCCCCAGGGTCAGCGATGTGCACGATATCGAGCTGCTCGCCGAGATCGGGGTGGCGCTGCTGCTCTTTGCGCTGGGCGTCGAGTTCAACCTCCGCAAGCTCGCCCGCGTGAAGTGGGTCGCCTTTGTTGGCACCGGGCTGCAGATGCTGCTGACTACGGCCCTCGGCTTCCTGCTCGGGCGCCTTCTGGGCTGGGAGCCGTATCCCGCGCTCTGGCTCGGCGCCCTGCTCTCGCTCTCCTCGACCATGGTCATCCTGAAGACGCTCATGGCGCGCGGTAGCCTGGGCAACCTGGCCAGCCGGGTGATGATCGGTATGCTGATCGTACAGGACCTGGCCGTGGTCCCGCTGATGATCATTCTGCCCGAGCTCGCTAACCCTGGCGAGGGCCTGGCCCAGCTGGGGCTCGCGGTGCTGCGTGCGGGGCTCATCCTGGTCGCGATGGTCTTCGTCGGCACCCGCGTGATCCCCTTCCTGCTCAAGCGGATCGCCGCCTGGAAATCGCGCGAGCTGTTCCTGGTGGCGGTGATGGCCCTGGGCCTCGGCATTGGCTACGCGACCTATCTGGCCGGGCTCTCCTTCGCTTTTGGCGCCTTTATCACCGGCATCGTGCTGAGTGAGTCCGATTATAGTCACCAGGCGCTGAGCGATATCATTCCGCTGCGTGATGTTTTCGGTATGCTCTTCTTCGTCTCGGTGGGGATGCTGATCGACCCGCGCTTCCTGGTGAGCAACTGGGTCGCGATCCTGGTGTTGATCCTCGCCGTCAGTGTGGGTAAGATCCTGATCTTCGCCGGCGTGGTGCGGGGCTTTGGCTACCGGGGCGAGGTGCCGCTGGCCGTCGGCTTCGGGCTCTTTCAGATCGGCGAGTTCGCCTTTGTGCTGGCGCGGGTCGGCCTGGATGTGGGCGCGCTCACCGCCGCCCAGTCCAATCTGGTGCTGGCGGCAACGGTGGTGACCATGGTGCTGACGCCGTTTGTGAGCCGGCTCAGTACCCCGACCTACGCCTGGATCCGCCGCTCGCAGGGCAAGTCGCCCAGCCCGGTGCTGCCCATGGTCAGCGAACCGCTCCGTGGCCATACGATCATCGCCGGCTACGGGCGAGTCGGGCGCTACACCGCCAACCTGCTCTGCCGGCTGGGCCATCCCTACGTGGTGATCGAGCGCGACCAGCACCGTATGGACGAGCTCAAGGCCGGCGGCGCACCGGTGATCTACGGCGACGCCGCCAGCTCAACGGTGCTCGAGGCGGCAGGCATCCACGAGGCGCGCCTGCTGCTGGTGGCCGTCTCCTCCGCGATCGATGTCGAGACGATTGTGCGCCAGGCCCGGATCCTGAACCCTCGCCTGCACATCGTTGCGCGAGCCACCCGGCTCGGCCAGCTTGAGGTGCTGCGCCAGCTGGGCATCCACGAGGTTGTGCAGCCTGAGTTCGAGGCGGGCCTGGAGATGGTGCGCCAGGCGCTGCTGCACTTCGACGTGCCCACCGCGGAGATCGAGCGGCTCTGCGATACCGTGCGCGCCGAATACTACCGGCCGATCGAGGCGCTGAACACCGATACGCTGACCCTGCGCCGGCTGCGCCGCGCCCGCCGGAGCCTGGAGATCGTCTGGTACACCCTGGGTGAGCACTCGCCGCTGGCCGGCAAGAGCATCGGCGCCAGCGCCATCCGCAAGCGCAGCGGGGTGTCGGTGGTGGCCCTGCTGCGTGGCGACCGGGTGGTCAGCAACCCTGGCCCTGAGACGGTGCTGGAGGCGGGGGACCAGATCGCGGTGCTGGCCACGCCCGCGCAGCGGCTGGTCTTTCAGCACTGGATCGAGGGCGGCACCCCCGAGCCGGCACCGGCAGCGCTGGCCGCCGCGTCGGTGGCGGCGCCGGGGAATTAGGCGTTCCGGGGCGGACAGGACCGAACCGGCGTCGCTTCTGCCGTAGTTCGTCGCGTGCCGCGTGCCGTCCGTCGGTGGCCCGCGCCCGAGTGGGCACAGCGGGCAGTCAGGACTGCCTGCACCTCGCTCCCAGGAGAAATGTGAACACGCACCAGCCTAGACAGTTTCGCGCGGAGCGGCTACAATGCGCAACGTCACCACGGCAATCAACATCTGGCATCCCGCGCGGCGTATCGCCTGCACGCGAACAATAGGGGAGCGCACATGGTCCGTCTGGAAACCGAAATCCTCTTCACCCCGATCCCTGATCGGATCGCCCGGCTGCGTGAGCTTGCGTACAACCTGTGGTGGACCTGGCACCCGGAAGCCCAGGATCTCTATCGGCAGATCGATCCTGACCTGTGGGAGCTCGACTACCATAACCCGGTCGAGTTTCTCCGCGATGTCCGCCAGCGCAAGCTGGAGCAGGCGGCGGCCAGCCCGGCCTATCTGAAGAGCTACGATGCCGTGCTGAAGGACCTGGACGCCTACATGGGCGCGAAGAAGACGTGGTACACCCGGCGCCACAGCGATGCCAGGGATGTGCAGATCGCCTACTTCAGCGCCGAGTTCGGCCTCCACGAGTCATTGCCGATCTACTCTGGTGGTCTGGGCATCCTCTCCGGCGACCACGTCAAGGAGGCCTCGGATATGGGCCTGCCCTTCGTGGCCGTTGGCTTTATCTATCCCCAGGGCTACTTCCGGCAGCGCCTCGACCCGAGCGGCTGGCAGCTGGCCGAGTACAACAAGCTGAACTTCGCCGATGTGCCGGCGCTGCCCGCCCTTGACCCGGACGGGCGCGAGGTGGTGGTTGAGGTTGAGTTGCCGGGCCGCACGATCTACGCCAAGGTGTATCGTTTCCAGGTGGGTCGCGTCAACCTGTACCTGATGGACACCGACATCCACCCCAATAGCCCGCAGGACCGCGAGCTCTCGGCCCGGCTCTACGGCGGCGACCAGGAGATGCGCATCTCGCAGGAGCTGGTGCTGGGCGTCGGGGGCGTGCGTGCCCTGCGGCAGCTCGGCTACAAGCCGAATGTCTGGCACATGAACGAGGGCCACTCGGCTTTCCTGGTGCTGGAGCTGTGCCGCGAACTGGTGAGCCAGGGGGCGAGCTTCGAGGAGGCGATGGAGCAGGTCAAGACCCACTGTGTCTTTACCACCCATACGCCGGTGCCGGCGGGCAACGATGCTTTTCCCTTGCCGATGATGGAGAAGTTCTTCTGGAGCTACTGGCCCCAGCTCAACCTGACCCGCGATGAGTTCATGAACATCGCGCTCCAGGAGCAGCAGTGGGGGCCCACCTTCGCGATGACGGCGCTGGCCCTGCGGCTCTCCGAGTACCACAATGGCGTGAGCAAGCTGCACGGCCACGTGGCCCGCGGGATGTGGCAGTGGCTCTACCCCGGGAAGAGCCAGGATGAGGTGCCGATCGGCGCGATCACCAACGGGGTGCACACCGCCAGCTGGCTCGCTCCCGAGCTGCGGGCGCTCTATGACGCCTATCTGGGCAAGAGCTGGGAGGACAACCTCGACGATCCCAAGGTCTGGAAGAAGGTCTACCAGATCCCGGACGAGGTGCTCTGGAAGACGCGCCTGAAGCTGAAGAGCCAGATGATCGCCTTTGCCCGGCAGCGTCTCCAGGCGCACTATCGCTACCTGGGCCAGAGCGCGCCGGTCTGGCCGGTGCTGGAGGAGGACATCCTCACGCTGGGCTTCGCGCGGCGCTTCGCCACCTACAAGCGGGCGACCCTGCTGTTTAAGGATCTCGAGCGGCTGAAGTCCATCCTGAACCGGCCCGGCAAGCCGATCCAGGTGGTCTTTGCCGGCAAGGCGCACCCGAAGGACGATCCGGGCAAGCACTTCATCCAGGACGTGTACCAGCTGGCGCTGCAGCCGGGCCTGGCTGGGCGGATCGTGTTCCTTGAGGAGTACGACATGGCCGTGGGCCGCGCGCTGACCCAGGGCGTCGATGTGTGGCTGAACAACCCGCGCCGGCCCTACGAGGCGAGCGGTACCAGCGGCATGAAGGCCGGCCTCAACGGCGTGCCGAACTGCTCCATCCTCGATGGCTGGTGGCCGGAGGCCTACAACGGCAAGAACGGCTGGGCGATCGGCGAGGAGCGTGAGTACAGCAACCAGGAGGAACAGGACTGGAATGATGCCCAGTCGCTCTACCAGTTGCTGGAGCACGAGATCACGCCGCGCTACTATGAGGGCCGCGATGCCAATGGCGTGCCGACCGCCTGGGTGCAGACCTGCAAGGAGTCGATCGCAACCGTGGCTCCCGCCTTCAGCTTCCGGCGCATGCTCACCGACTATGTTGAGCAGTTCTACCTGCCTGCATCGGGTGTTGGCGTGCCGGTGAAGTAGCGCGCGTGGTGCCGCTCAGCGAGCTCTATGGCCGGCTCCGGGCCCACTTTGGTGCGCTGACGGGGCCGCAGGCAGCGCGCCCGTGGTGGCCGATCTTCGGGAATGACGCCCCCTTCGAGATGCTCGTCGGCGCGGTACTGGTTCAGCAGACCCGCTGGGAGACGGTGGAGGGGGCGATTCTGCGCCTGCTGGCGGCGGGCCTGCTCAGCCCGGCGGCCATGGCCGAGGCCGATGCGGTGACCCTGGCTACCCTGATTCGCCCGGCTGCCTTTCACACCCAGAAGGCCCCGGGCCTGATCGCGATCGCCCGGCACATTGTCGTGGGCTACAGCGGCGCGACCGCGCTGCTGCTCGCCCGGCCCACGGGTGAGCTGCGCGACGAATTGCTGCGCCTGCCACGCATCGGCCGCGAGACGTGTGATGTAATCATGCTCTACGCCGGGGGCCATGCGGTGTTCGTGATCGATGCCTACACGCGGCGCCTGTTTGCGCGGGTGGCGCCGCCGCTGGTGAGCGCCGCACATGGTGCGTCGCACGGGGCCGGGACACTCTGGCGGCGCCCCTACGAGGTGCTGCGCCGGGCGATCGAGGCGGAGCTGCAGCTCGATCAGCCAGGGGCTGACCCGCAGGCGGCTGCCGCGCTCTACGCCGACTTCCACGCCCAGATCAATGAGCTCTGCGTGCGCTACTGCCTGACTCAGCCGCGCTGCGATGGGCCGCCGGCCCGCCGTGTCTACAGCCGTCAGCCGGGGCGCGAGAGTTACCTTGGGCGCGCGGATGGCTGCCCGCTGCGCGCGGTCTGTGCCCACTATCGAACCGAGCAGGCTCGGGCTGGCGCAGGCAACGAGTGACACCAGTGACGCATCCTACTGAGAACGGTTCGTGACACCGCGCGGAAGGAACCTCATGATGACGGAGCCGTCGCAGCCGGGGCGCGCGCTGGAGGTGCTGGCCGTATGTACACGCCTGGGGCTGAGCTCGTTTGGCGGGCCGGTGGCCCACCTGGGCTACTTCCGCGCGGAGCTCGTCGTGCGGCGGGCCTGGGTCGATGAGGCGAGCTACGCCGACCTGGTGGCGCTGTGCCAGTTCCTGCCGGGACCGGCGAGCAGCCAGGTGGGCATCGCGCTGGGCACGGCGCGGGCCGGGGTGATCGGCGGGATTGCGGCGTGGCTGGGCTTCACCCTGCCATCGGCACTGGCCATGGCGGCCTTCGGGCTCGGGCTGGGCTTGCTGGGCGATGTGACGGGGGCGGGGTGGCTGCACGGCCTCAAACTGGTGGCAGTTGCGGTGGTGGCGCAGGCAGTCTGGGGAATGGCCAGCCGGCTCGCCCCGGATGCACCGCGGGCGACGATCGCGCTGGCGGCGGCCATCCTGCTGCTGATCTGGCCGGCGGCCCTGGTGCAGATCGTGGCGATCGGAGCCGGTGGCCTGCTGGGCTGGCGGCTGCTGGGCGGAGCTACCGGGGCCACGGCAGCGGGTCCGGCGATTGCTGTACCGCGGAGCCTCGCCTGGGCTAGCGCGCTCCTCTTGCCCCTGGGCCTGGTGGGTCTGCCGCTGCTGGCCGTGGCGACGGGCAGCCACGCGGTGGCCATGGCCGCTGCCTTCTTTGGCGCCGGCTCGCTGGTCTTTGGCGGGGGGCATGTGGTGCTGCCACTGCTGGAGCGTTACGTGGTGGCGCCGGGCTGGGTCGGCGCCGACCAGTTCGTCGCCGGGTACGGGGTGGCGCAGGCTGTGCCGGGGCCGCTCTTCACCTTCGCGGCCTACCTGGGCGCGGTGAGCGCGCTGCCGCCGAACGGCTGGGCCGGGGCGGCGCTGGCGACGGTCGCGATCTTTTTGCCGTCGTTTCTGCTGCTCTGGGCGGCGTTGCCGCTCTGGGGGCGCCTGCGCAGCGCGCCGGCGGCCCAGGCCGCGCTGCGGGGCGTCAACGCGGCGGTGGTAGGCATCCTGCTGGCCGCGCTCTACGATCCGGTGATCACCAGCGCCATCCGTGGCCCGCTGGATGTCGCACTGGCCCTGGCAGCCTTCGGCCTGCTCCAGATCGGGCAGGCGCCACCCTGGCTGGTGGTGCTGCTGACCGCGCTGACCGGCGCGCTGGTGCTGTAGCGCCCAAAGGTCAGCTTGCCGGGGCTTCGAGGAAGGTGCGCAGGATCTGCTTGCCGCCCTCGGTGAGGATGGACTCGGGGTGGAACTGCACGCCCTCGATCGGATGGTGGCGGTGGCGGAGGCCCATAATCAGCCCGTCGTCGGTCCAGGCCGTCACCTCCAGGTCGGCGGGCAGGTCATCACGGCGCACGATCAGCGAGTGATAGCGGGTAGCGGTGAAGGGGCTGGGGAGGCCGGCGAAGACGCCGGCGCCCTCGTGGCGGATCGCCGACAGTTTGCCGTGCATCACCTGTGGGGCGCGCACCACCACCGCGCCGAAGGCCGCGCCGATAGCCTGATGGCCGAGGCAGACGCCAAGCGTGGGTATCTCGGGCCCCAGGGCACGGATCAGCTCGATGCTGATCCCGGCCTCGGCGGGCGTGCAGGGCCCCGGGCTGACCACCAGGCGGTCGGGGCGCAGCGCAGCCGCCTCGGCCACGCTGATCGCATCGTTGCGTCGCACATCGACGCTGGCGCCCAGTTCGCTGAGATACTGGAACAGGTTGTAGGTAAACGAGTCATAGTTGTCGATCAACAAGACACGCATCGGGCGCTTCCTCCCCGCTTCGCATGGCCGTCGCGTTCTGGTGCTCCAGGCGACAAGTATAGCGCCCGAGCGGGCAGCGTGCAAACCGTCGCGCCGAAGGACGTGTTCACACCTGGGGTAAATACACGCGCCTGCGAGCGCGGGCGTCGCGCCCTCGTCGCGTCTCCGCGGGCAAGATGTCCGCGCTCCCGGGAGCAATGTGAACACGTACGCGCCGAAGTACGTGTTCAGAGCCGGGGGCATCCCGCCTGAGGGCTCAGCCCTACCGCCGGTGCCAGAGGTAGACCGGGGCCGGGCCGAGGGTGAGCCGCAGCCGGCCGTCCTGGGCAGTGAGCGCGTTCTCGAGGCCACTACGATCAATCAGGCGCGCCGTCGCGGCCTGGGTGGCCAGCGTGACCCGCGCGCCCGGCGGTGACCAGAGGATGTCCAGCGCCTCGCCATCACGCTCCAGCCGCAGGTCGTAAACCTCGTGGCCGCTGATGACGCTCAGGTCGTCGATCCAGATCGTGCCCGCGCCGACAAATCCGTCTACGATGTCGTCAAACACGACCGCTTGCAATGCTGCCGGAACGTCTACCCGCCGGTTGCCACCCGGCACGATCACATTGCCCGGCTCGACCTCGCCGCCGATCGGTGTCTGCAGAAAATGCCAGCCTGCCGCGCCGACGGGGCCGAGCACGAATTGTAGCACCTCGCCCTCTGCGTCGCGGATCCAGACCTTGAGCCCGTGGGTGCTGCCGTCGCCGTAGACCCACGCACCGATGGCGTAGGGTCTGCCCGCCAGCGGGATGGGCTGCTCGCGCTCGAAGGCGACATAGTCGTTCTGGCGCGTGGTGAAGTTGTAGCCCAGTTCGGCGGCGCCAGCTCCGCGGTAGGCGCGCGTGCTCGACTGCAGTGTGCCGTTCGGCTGGCTCACCCGGCGCCATCCCTGGACGCTCTCGAAATCGATCAGCACCTGCCGCTCGAAGAGGTCGCGCCGTTCAACATAGGTAGCGCCGGCGACCTGCTGGTTCAGCGTGCGCAGCGCCGCGAAGGCCGGCTTGCGCGCGCTGTAGTCGCTGCGCCCGCTCCCCACGCGCAGCAGACCGTAGGGGTTGCCCGGGTCGTCCTTGAAACTGTACCAGAAGATGCGTTCGATCCCCGCTTCCCAGAGCATCAGCATCGCGCGCAGCAGGTAGCTCGCTTGCAGCTGCTCGTCGGTGTGCCCCGTTGCGTCGCGGTCGCCCGGGCCACTGGCCCAGCCGAGCTCGGTGACCCAGATCGGCTTCGCGCCGTACTGCTGCGCCAGGACACGTACCCCGTGGGTGGCCGCGGCCAGGTTGCCATCCTCCGGCCCGAAAGGATCAACATAGGGGTGGATCGCGATGATGTCGAAGCTGTCCCAGGCGCCGTGCTCGGCCACGGCGCGCAGAAAGGTTGTGTCGAATGGGTTGATGCCGCCGATCAGGATCTGCGCCTCGGGGTCGATCGCGCGGATCGCCGCCGCAGTGCGGATGAGCAGGTCGGCGTAGGCGGCAGGATCCGGGTCGGGGCGCCAGAAGATCGCGTGGTCCGGCTCGTTCCAGATCTCCCAATGGTTGACATAACGATGATAACGGGTAACAACGCCGCGGACGTATTCTACAAATGCGGCCGTGTCGGGTGGGTAGTATGAGACGTCGTTGGGCACGTCGCCGCGGTGGGGCGTGGCCCAGCCCACCGATGGCCCGAGCACACCCAGGACGTTGATCCCGCGGCTGAGCAGCGCCCGCAACGCTGCGTCACTGAAGGTCCAGTCCCACATATCGGGGCGGGGCTGCACCCGGTGCCAGTGGATGTCTTCGCGCACCCAGTTGACGCCGAGCTCGCTGACCAGCGCCGCCGGGACGTCCATCGAGCTTGGGTCGGGGTAGCGCGTGGCCAGGTGCGAGTTGAGGCCGAAGGAGGGCGGGGTGGCCGGGATGTTAGTCGGCGCGAGGGCCGGTGTGGCCTGCAGCGGCAGTGGCACCGTGGCGGTGCTGAGCATAAGCAGCGCCAGGAGCACGGGCAGAATGCGGACGATCAGCCGCTGCAGCGCGGGAAGGTGCGCGCGCCGGGCGCCCCCCGCGGCTGGCCGGCGGTCAGGCGTGGTCCAGTCATGACGAAACGGGTGCTGGCTCATTCGTTGTCGTTGTCGTTGTCGTTGTCGTTGTCAGCGATGGTGATCGTGCTGCCGGCGGATGCGCTGGCGCTCAGCGCTGGCGTGTAGGTGGCGCTGATCTGCGCCGGTGGCGCGCTGTAGCTGCCGGGCGCCACCGCCCGGGCAACGATGGTCCAGCTGTAGATGCCGGGCGCTACCTCGCCCAGGTGGAGCAGCAGCCGCCGCTTGTCGGCGGTAGGCCCCGCGACGTGCAGCAGCGGCGCCTGCGCTACGAGCGGGAGTGGCTCCAGGCCGGCGGGCAGCGGGAGCTCCAGGTCGGCGCGGAGCAGGGGCTGCGCGGCTACCAGGGTGAGGCGCAGCCCGACCAGCTGACCCGGGCGCACAGGCTCCCCCGCCAGTGGCGTGCCGCTGGCTGCATCGATGAGTTCCTGGTCCAGGGCGATCTGCCCGGCGACGTCGCCGGGCGGTCCGGGAGCGCGGTAGGCGACCATGTAGCTGCTGGTGCTGGCCGCCTCGATGCGCAGGGTTGCCGGGCCGCTGGTCCAATCTCCCGGAAGGATCGTGCGAAGGGTCGTGGTGATCGGCGTGCCGTTGCCGAGCAGGGGCGTCCCGTCGAGGGTGACGCGGCGTGGCCCGCTGGCGTCCGCCGCCGGCGGCTCGAGGAGCGCGGCCGCGACACGGGCGGCATCGTAGGCGCTGGCCCAACCATCGACGCCCCAGGCGGCAAGCAGCGCCCGCTCGGCGCCGGGAAGCTCGGCGGCTGCGGGCTGGCGCGTCCGCAGGGCCTGGGTCGCTACTGCAATGACCGCCGCCTCGCCGCGGGGCAACTCGGCGGGGTCGCGCTCCGTCCAGCGGACGGTCCCCGGCTGGCCGGCGGCGGGTGGCTCGCGCACGGCGCGGGCGAGCAGCCGCTCGATCACGGGGGCGGCCTCGGCTGGCGGCAGTGCCATGGCGAGGAAGGCCAGGCCGTCGGCGGCCAGTGGCGCAGCGAGCAGTGCGGCGGCGGCGGGGGAGGCACGCCCGGCCCGGGCGAGCACGTAGGCGCTGTAGGCGCGAGCATCCGGGCCGAG
>JACAEO010000352.1 GCA_013388805.1 Chloroflexota bacterium | reverse complement strand
GGCCCTGGGCCAGCAACGTGGGCGCCACCTGGCCTTCAAGTTGCTCACGGACGAGTCGTGATCGTCAAACGCAACTTCGACCCGCGCAAGGTCGCCACCTACGTCTGGAAAGACATCACGCTCGCCCTGGTCGTCGCGACTGCGGTCTATCTCGCCGCAACCGTGCTCGGCTGGGGCTTCGTGGCGCTCTCCTTCGCCCCGATCGGCCTGCTCGGCACGGCGCTGGCGATCTTCCTGGCCTTCCGCGCCAACACCTCGTTCGCGCGCTGGGGCGAGGCCGCCCAATCCTGGGCGGCGATCAGCGCCGCCAGCCGCATCTTCGCCCGGCTGGTGGTGACCTTCACCGACTCGCACCGCCACACCCCGCAGTACCGCCAGGCGGAGGCCGAGGCGTTCAAGGCGGAACTGGTCCGTCGCCAGATCGCCTGGGCCAACGCGCTGCGCCTGCAACTGCGCGGCCAGGACGAATGGGGCGAACTGGCACCCTTGCTGGGGGTGGAGGACACAGCGGATCTGCTGCAGCAGCCGAACAAGCCGCTCTACCTGCTCAAGCGCCAGGGGCAGCGGATCTATGACGCTATGGCCAGCGGCATTCTGCAGGGCTTCGACAGCTTCCAACTGGAGGGGCAGCTAGCCGTGCTCAGCACCCAGCAGGCCGTCTGCGAGCGCATCAAGGCCATCCCCATCCCGCGCCAGTACGACTATTTCACGCGCGTGTTTGTGCGAATCTTCATCGTGCTGCTGCCGTTTTTTCTGATCAAGACGCTAGCCGCCGACGGGGTCGCCTGGCTGGTGATCCCGCTCAGTGCGCTGATCGCCTTTCTATTTACGACGATCGAGCGCACCGGCGCGGTGAACGAAGATCCCTTTGAGAACCGCATCACAGACGTGCCGCTAACGGCCTACTGCCGGGAGATCGAACGCGATCTGCTCGCGCTGCTCGGGGCAACAGAGCTTCCACCGCGCATGGAAGCGCAGGCCGGCTATCTGTTCTGAGCAACCTGGCAAACCGGGGCGGAAGTTTCACGTGGCTCCCGGGAGCACGAGCACGCCTACCGGCGAACGCCGTCAACGGCGGGTCGCCTCGCTCCCGGGCGTGCCCAGATCGGCGCCGCATCCACAGCATCCACCACGGGCACGGGAACGTAGCCGAGAACTTGCAAAAAATCGCACTAGCCATGTGCGCGATTGTGTCGTATACTCGTGCCTGTCCCCATCTGGCCTCCACGGGAGACCATGGTCCTGGGCCCGGGCTGCTTCACCGCACAGCGCGCCTGCTCGCGACGACAGGTAGCGCCATCTTCCCCACAGCCGCGTCCGTCCGTGTTCGCCGCAGTGAAAGGGAAAAGGCCGTGTTCGCCGCCATTTCGGTGCTCCTCGGGATCCTGCTGGGTGCCCTCGTGACCGGCGCCTTCCTCGCCCCCCGGCTGCGCTTGCTCCGTGACGAACTGATCATCACCCGCCGCGATCGCGAGCGGCTGCAGGGCGAACTGGTCGAACGGCGAGCCGATGCGCTCGAAGCCAACGGGCGCGTCCTGCGCACCGAGCAGGACCTGCTCGCCCTGCGCCGCCGCGTGCTCGCCCTCACCGCCGAGCGCGACGCAGCGCGGGCCGCCCAGATCAGCGCCGAGGCGGCCTATCGCGAACTGCTCGCCGAGCGTGACCGGCTCTAGGGTGAACTGGCCCTGAACCGCCGCCGCAAGATCCCCTGAGCGCAACGAGCTACGAACCCATCAGAACGGCCTGCCGGCGCTGACTGTCGCTGTGCGCCTGGCAGGCCGTCTGGTTGTTTCTCCGTCTGTGAGCCGAACCACGCTCACTTCGTCTCGCGATAGATCACGTGCCGGCGAACGATCGGATCGTACTTCTTCAGTTCAAGCCGGCTCGGGTCGTTGCGGCGGTTCTTCATCGTTGTATAGCTGTGGCCGCTCTCGGTGCTCTTGAGCTTGATGATGATGCGATTGCCCTTCTTGGTGGCCATTGGTCACAATCCTTTTCATGTGTACGCAGCAAAACAGCGCCAGAGCGGCGCACTGCCCTGGATTGTAACACAGCAGGCCGCCCGCGGCAAGCGCGTTCAGGCCGCATCTTTGCGGAAGACGACCCGCAGGACGTTATCCTCGAAGTAGGCATCCTGGGCACGCAAGCGCGCGAGCGACTGGGGTAGCGCGATGCGGTGGCGATGCCAGCCAACGGAGATCAGCAGTTCGTCCGCGCTCTGGGCGAGGTGCACCTGGTCCTCCGAGGCAAAGGGCAGCGGCACAATCAGATCATACCCGCCATGCATCTTCTCCACGCGCTGCACGGGGCCGCGGTAGAGGAACTCGGCGGGGTCGCGGTGGGCAAAGAGCCGGTCGGCCAGCTGGCTGAGCAACTCAGGGCCGATCACCTCGCGGTCGAAGTGGGGGGCGCGCAGGATGGGGAGCGGCTCGAACATCTCGTCGACCTGGGGCGCGTACTCTTGCTGCATCGCGCGCCAGGACGCAAAATGGCGGTCCACATCAGGGGGCAGAATGCGATTGACCACGACCGCATCGACCGCATAGCCAAACAGGCTCAGATAGGTCAGGCTGCGCTGCGCCTCGCGGATGACCATCTTCTCCAGGTTCATGACGATGCGCGCGGTGGTCACCTGCTGGTCGGTGAGGATATGGCGCACGTCCACCAGGGCATCGATGGCCTGCTGGGCCGAGGCGAGCACATCGTCTTCGGCGATGGGCATATCGGTGACCCGTTTCGCCACGGGGCGCACCACCTTCAGCAGCGCGCGGGCGATCGGGAAGAGCCGCGCGATCCACCAGCGCATAATGTCGGGCAAGGAGAGCAGGCGCAGTGTCTCACCGGTGGGCGCCGCATCTACGACGATCACGTCGTACTTCTGATCGTCGTAGTGGCGTTTGATCTGGAGCAGACTGAACAACTCCTCGGTACCGGGGATGACCGAGAGCTCACCCTGGGCGATCGTCTCGACCCCCTGCCAGGCCAGCAGGTCCGCCAGGTATTTGGAGACCTGGCCCCAGCTTGACTCCAGCTCGTGGAGGGCGTTGATCTCCTGGGCCCAGAGGTTCGGATGGACCTGGATGGGCTCAGCGCGCAGCTCAACCCCCAGGGAGTCGCCGAGCGAGTGGGCCGCATCAGTACTGAGCACGATCGTGCGATAGCCACGCTGGGCACAGCGCAGGGCGGTTGCGGCAGCCACACTGGTCTTCCCGACGCCGCCCTTGCCGGTGTAGAAGAGAATGCGCATGCAGGACCTGTCTCTAGGGCAGTAGCTTGTACATATAGTACACGGCACAGCGCGCTTGTGCAACCGTGATGTGCCGATAGTTGTCTACATCAGGTATAAAGGCGCGCATAGTGCCACCATCGCCGGCCAGTTACGAGCGGGTACCGGCGGTTGGCGCCTGTTCGGCGAGCTCTACCTGCTCCCACCAGGCCCGCACGATGGCCAGGCTCGTCCCATACCAGGGCCGGTCGGGGCGCGGGTCGTGGCGCAGCCCGGGCAGGGTGACACGCCGTGAGCCTTCGAGCAGGCCGTTCGCCAGCGGCACGACGCCGTCGCCCCACTGGGCGCCCTCGCCACTGATCAGGTTGTAGCTCTGCCAGGCGCCCCGTTCCGGCGGTGGGCCTGCGCTATCGCCGAAGATACCCTTGCCCATCACCGAGACATAGCGAATAAAGCGCCAGTAGGCGCCGGGGTACTGTTCCTGGGCAAAGACGATCTGGTTGAGGCCCCCCTGGCGCCCGCGCCGGCTGGCGCTGTGGGGCGTGCCAAGCGTGACCAGGGTGCTGACCCGCTCAAAGCCGTTGTAGACGAGGCGGCGCGGCCCATACGGGCGATCGCCGAGGTAGATGCGGGCCAGCACGCCACCGGCGCTATGGGCCACGATCGTCAGCCGCCGCGCGCGGTGGGCGGCGAGTGTCGCGCGGACGGACCGATCAAGGATCCGCAGCAGCGCGCCGTAGCTATCGCTGGCAACCACGCTGGCCCAGTCGAGCAGCCCGATCGGCGCTACGGCCACCGGGCGGCCGCTCACCATTGCCAGGTGGCCACGCAGCGGCTCGTACGCCTGGGCAGTGCTGCCGAAGCCACCCACGATCAGCACGGGCTCGGCCGTGATCAACTCGCTCATGCTACGCCTCGCGTCGACCTGAGCAACTCATCACGCTCCACTGACAGTATAGCACTGGCCTCCCGTCAGTGGGAGGGTACCGCCCCACGCTGCGCGCGCCGCCAGTCGTCGATCGCATACGGCAGGTAGACGATCGCGAAGGCGAGCACGCCGATCAGCTGCAGGGGGATGATGTACCAGGGCCACGGGCCGAGGAAGTCGATCAGCGAGGGGAAGTCGGGCTTGCGGGCGATGAACATGTAGTTACCGCCCGTAAGCCAGTTGGCAAGCGCGACGATCAGCAGGTACAGGTTGGTGAAGACGATGACGCGCACGATGGAACGCACCGTGGGCCGGTAGCCCCAGGCCGCAGCGGCAAAGACCACTGCCCAGAGAATGATCCCGTGGGAGGTCCAGAAGATCCAGTAGACGAAATGGGGAAAGTTGTAGCCGCTGGTCGTCAGATCCGGGGTGAGCATGGCCTGCGTGGAGCCAGCGAAGCCCCAGAAGTAGAGCACCTCGTAGAGCCGGTAGCTACGGGTCACGAGCAGTAGAGCCGTGAGCGGCACCGCGAAGGTGCAGAGGTGCAAGGGCAGCGAGTAGGCGAGGCTCCAGACACCATTGGCGCGCTGCCAGAGGTCCCAGCCGAGCCAGTTGGCGAGACTGAAGAGTGCCAGGCCCCAGCGCAGCGCCTCACGGCCCGGGGCGCCGAGGCGCGGGGTAAACACGGCCACCAGGACGCAGATCAGCGCAACGGCGCCCAGGGGCCACACATGCGCCGCTGAGAAGAGGGTGAATGGGGGGCCATCGTAGCCGAGGCCAAAGTACTCGGAGCCCATAGGCCTCGTGCCAGGGAGATGAGGAGGCGCAGTCCACCAGCCGAGCAGATGTGCGCGGTTGGCCCCGCCCCGTTGTCGGGCCGGTGCATTGACTGCGCCACTGCTTCGGCCCTACTCGCGCTGCATCGACCCATCGGGGAGCCAGCGAATGCGCACCCCGCCGACGTCGGTCCAGATCTCCTCGTCCTCTTCTTCCTCTTCCTCGCGGATCAGCACCGGGCCGGAGCCGCGGGACCACTGGATGAGCTCGTCGATCGTGTACCAGCCGGGCTGGTACTGTACCTGGTCGGTGGGATTCAGCCAGAACCGGATCTGACCGTCCATCCACTGCCAGCGCTCAAGCGAGCGCCACTGCTTACCCTGGTCGTTGAGCACCATCTTGAGCTCTTCGAGCATACGCAGCAGCTCGGGCAGGGAGTGCCGGTTGCTGTAGCGCAACTGCAGCAGACGCTGGTTGACGGCGTCGCGCAGCTGCTCAAGCTCTTCGATGCTCAAGGCGTCGATGTCGATGTCGGTCACAGCAGGCGTCCTTTCTGTGGATACCGGTTCAGCCGGGCGGCTGTGACGCCAGGTGCGATGGAGAGGGGGGTGGCGACTGGTCCGCTCCGGTACCCAATCCAGAGCGTCTCGGTGAGGGTCAGCCAGCGCGTACTGCGGTGTACGTTGTTCGCCTTGTCACGACCTCCCACGACTCTATCATACCGCAAGTCTGTTACAAATATGGTGCGAAGAAGCTGAGATATCTTTCATTTCCTTCAACCAGACCGGCCTGCCGCGCGCGCCAGATAGCAATCTGTTCACCTGGCGCCGGCAACGGCCCATAACGGTAGGCAGCCGCAGAAGCTTGTGCTACACTGGCAGCAACGTACCGTGTCATGTGTTCGGATCCTGCCCCGCGCCGATGTTGCCGCGACCAGATCGCCGATCCGGGCATTGGGCAGTGCCTGGCGTCCCTGTCTTTCGCACGAGCCGACATCACGAGCCACCACAGCCGACAACAGTGCGCTGCGTGCCCACGGCGGGAGGATCGTCGCCTGTGTCGATCACCATCCAACGACATGACCGGCCCGAGGAGCCGGTCGACTATCAGGCCACTGCGGGCTCCGGCGGCGCCCTCGCCACCGCCCGGCGCACCGCCACGATCGTGATGCTGGTCTATGCCGTCCTTGCTGCCCTGTGGCTGCTGGTCGCCTATCTGGTCCCGACAGCCCCACAGCCCGGCGCCTACGTGCTCCAGGGTCTGGCGTTCGTCGCCGTGACGGGCGGGCTGCTCTACAGCTTCACCGCCCGCATCCTGGCCCGCGCCACCGAACGCGAGCGCCAGGCCGCCGAACGCGAGCGCCAGGCCGCCGAGCAGCTCGACCGGCAGCGCCGGGCCCTCGAGCGCGCCAATCGGGCCCTGCTGGCCTCATACGATACGACCCTCTCGGGCTGGTCGCGGGCGCTCGACCTGCGCGACCGCGAGACAGAGGGCCATAGCGCCCGCGTGACGGCGCTGGCGGTGCGCCTGGCCCAGGCGATGGGCATCAGCGGCGAGCAACTCGAGCACGTTCGCCGCGGCGCAATGCTGCACGATATTGGCAAGATCGGCGTCCCGGACGCGATCCTGCACAAGCCGGGCCCGCTGGCCGATGATGAGTGGGCGGTGATGCGCAAGCATCCCGAGTTCGCCTACACACTGCTCGCCCCGATCGACTTCCTGCGCCCCGTGCTCGACATCCCCTACTGCCATCACGAGCGCTGGAACGGCACGGGCTATCCGCGTGGTCTCGCGGGCGAGCACATCCCGCTCGCCGCGCGGATCTTTGCCGTGGTCGATGTCTGGGACGCGCTCCGCTCCGACCGCCCGTACCGCCGGGCCTGGTCCCACGAGCAGGCGCTGCGCTACCTGCGTATGCACGCCGGCACCCTCTTCGATCCGGACGTGGTTCGCACCTTCTGCGCCTTGATCGAGCGTGAGCGGCAGGCGGGCTTCTCCCAATCCGCCGCCTCGCCGACACGCCGCTGGCGCAGGGTGTAGGGCCTTATACCATTGTAGATTGTAGATTTTGGATTGTGGATTGCCGCAATGGCGTTGCAATGCGCTCTGGCTGGAGTGCGTATGCGGCTTGTTCAATGCCAATTGGTCTTACAGGCGGGCACGGGCCACACGACATCACTTCACTGGTCAGGGTGCCGGCCCGGCCCGGCCCGCGGCGACGCTTCCGGCGCTGCTGGCAGCTCGCTGAGGAGCAGCGTCGCGAGCAGCGCCTCTGCCCCGTCGGTTTCCACAGCGGGCACGCCATCGCCACTGCCAACCACACTGGCCGCGGCAAGCCCCCGCACGTGGGGCGCTCGGTCCTGCAGCCGCTCTAGGCGGGGCAGATCGACCAGGACAGCCAGTTCGTCACCGGCCTGGAGCACGGTGTCCAGCCTCACGGGCAACTGGCGCCCGGCGCGGCGCAAGGCCAGCACCAGCACGCCTGATTGCGCACGCACCGCAGCAACCGTGCGCCCGTCCAGGTCACCCGCAGGGTCAACCACGAGCGTTGTCGTCGAGTAGATCTGCTCGCCGACCTCGATCGCGTAGTCTACCCCGCGCACCACGGCCGCTGCCGTCAGCGTCGGGGCAGCCAGGGCCGGCACACTGAAGGTGGTGTGAGCGCCAAACAGGGTCTCGAGCCGCTCGGCCAGATCCTCATTATAGACCCGCAGCACCAGGTCGATGTCGGGAGCGAGGCGGCGGGCCGCCAGGCCGATCTGCATGTTGGTCAGGTCGTCGCCGGTGGCGGCAATCAGCGCGCAGGCGCGCTCCATCCCGGCCTGGCACAGAACCGCAGTCAGCCGCGCATCGCCGTGGTGCGACGCGGCCACCAGGCCACGGACCTCCTCGATCAGCTCGGGGTCGGTGTCGCTGCTCTGATAGACCAGCACGACGCGCGGGCGCGGGCGCATGCGCTCAAGCGAGCGCACCACGCGGAAGCCGATCTTGCCGAGCCCGCAGACGATCACCGTATCATAGGCTCGCTCGGCCCCGGGACGCGGCGCCAGGCTAAAGCTGCGCAGCCCGGGCTCGCCATCCGTACCGTTGTGACGGTTGAGCAGGCGGAGTTGCTCGAGTCGTTCGAGTGGCCCCAGCAGGGCCACCAGGTCACCACGCTCGAACGGCTGCGGCTCCTCACGGTGGCGCGCGCCGTTACGCTGCGGCCCCGCTTTGCTGTGCAGCAGGGCGCGCACGCCATAGCGATCCTCCAGCGCCTCACGCGCGCCGACCAGACTGCTGCCCGGGGCGATCGTCAGCTGGAGGACGCCCATCAAGCGCGGCGCGCCATCGGGGTGGGCAAAGCGCGGCGGCAGTGGCAGCACATAGGCGATCGAACGGCCCAGCGCCGCGGCAGCCAGCGTTGGCGCGGCCAGGGCCGAGGTGCTGAACACACGGTTGTGGCCGAAGGTCTGCTCCAGGTTCAGGTCAAGCTCGTCGTTGAAGATGCGCAGGACGATCGGCAGCGTTGCGCGCTGGCGGCGAGCCGAGAGGCCGATCTCGATATTGGCCAGGTCATCACTGATGCCGGCGATCAGGCTGCGGGCGCGGAAGAGCCCCGCATCGCGCAGCACCTCGGGATTGCGCGCGTCGCCATGGATCACCGGCACGCCGAGGGCCAGGGTCGGCTCGAGGAACTCGCTGCTCCAGTCGCGCTCGATCGCGACCACCCCATAGTTGGCCTCGAGCAACTCGCGGATCACCCGCGAGCTGACACTGCCCAGGCCGCAGACGATCACGTGGTTGTGGTAGGTGCGCGCCAGCGAGATCTGCCAGCCTTCACGGCGGCTGCCCTTATCGACAATGAAGCGCCCGAAATTGAGGATGCTCTGGAAGACCAGGGCCAGGCCGAGCAGCGGCGTGATGAAGAAGAGCAGGTCGCCCAGCAGATCGCCCTCGGGGATGGGCAGGTCGGTCTCCAGCGACATCATCCGCACGGTCTCGTAGAGCGCGGAGAGCACGGTGAAGCGCGGCACGCCAGCCGCGACGTGGTCGTAAACGAAGAGCAGGTAGGCGGCGTTGATGAGTGCCAGGATGGCGAAGCCGGCCAGAGCGAAGCGGGCCTCGCGCACCAGCAGGAACAGGTCGTAGACCCCGGCCACCGCTGGCCGCCACAGGGGACGCGGACGGCGCAGCAGCCGCTGCCACCGGGCATCGCTGCTCCTCAGTGCGCTGTCGTCCACGTCCCGCTGGTCGCTGGTCATCGCTATCCGTGGCTCCATCGTGCCCCTATTCCGGCGATTGTAGCAGATCGCCGGCACGAACGGCGCACGGGGAGGCGCGAAGGGCACCCTATCGAAGCAGGGGCGCCACCTCCTCGGCGAAGCGATGCAACGGCGTGTGGTCGTAGGCGACACGCGGGAAGTAGGTGATAACGTAGGTGATACCAGCCTCCGTGAGGGCGTGCAGTCGCTCAGCGACCTGCTGGGGCGTGCCGACGATAGCATTGCGCTGCGCGTCCTCGAGGCTCCAGCCATAGAGTGCGCGCAGCGGCGCCGTGGCCTGCTCCTCCGTCTGACCGGGGGGCACAAAGATGATGTTGACGTTGGTAGAGTACCTGCTCAATAATCCGGGGAAAGCGCTCCACGCCCGACGGCTGAAGCCGCGGGCTGCCCGTTCTACACCAACTTGGACGCCCGCGCAGGTGGGCGGTTCTGGAACGGAGCCGGGG
>JACAEO010000231.1 GCA_013388805.1 Chloroflexota bacterium | reverse complement strand
GTTGGCAGTTTCTGCCAGCGAAGCTGGCAGAAACTGCCAACACAACAAAGCTTTCATCCTTCCGTGTGGGTGAGCGGCACGGCCGCAGCCCGTAACTTGATGCGTATGGGCGGAGCCGCCCGGTTATGGTGTTCGGTGGTTGTGGCGGCGTGGCCATCACAACCACCGAACTAGCTGAACGGGGATCAAGCCTGATGCAGCTGATTGTCTGCTTTCTGGTCGTGCTGCTGCTGGCGGCGTGCAGCAGCGCAGCGTCGCAGCCCACCGTCACGGCAGCCGACTATCCGCCCCTGCCCGCGGACCTGGTCCGCGCGCGGGTGGTGCGCGTGGTGGATGGCGATACGGTCGATGTGCGGCTCGATGGGCGCGTGGAGCGGGTGCGCCTGATTGGCATCAACACGCCTGAGTCGGTCGATCCGCGCCGCCCGGCAGAGTGCTTTGGCGGCGAGGCGGCCGCCAATGCCCATGCCATGCTCGATGGCCAGGTGGCGCTCCTCGAGGCCGATCCCTCCCAGGCCGACCGCGACCCCAACGGGCGTCTGTTGCGCTACCTCTGGCTGGCGGATGGCCGGCTGGTCAACCTCGAGCAGATCGCCCAGGGCTATGCCTTCGAGTATACCTACGCAGCGCCCTACCGTTACCAGGACCAGTTCCGGGCCGCCGAGCGCGCGGCGCGCGCGGCCGAGGTCGGGCTCTGGTCGCCCGCGACCTGTGCGGGGCGGCGCGGGGTGGCTGAAGCGTCGTCTCCCACGGGCCAGAACGGCGAGACAGCACGCTGTGCGACGCCCGCTGCCGGCCAGGTGCCGCCCGAGCAGCCGGTGCGCATTGTGGCGCTCGACAAAACCGCTGAGCTGGTGCGGCTGCAGAATGTCAGTGACGCGCCGGTGAACCTCGACGGCTGGACGCTCTGCAGCATGAGGGGAGGCGAGCTGCAGGCCGGTGTCGGCGGCACGCTTGCGCCCGGCGAGACGCGTGACTTCACCAACCCGGGCGAGACGCTCTGGAGCAACAGCAAGCGCGACGACGCGGCGCTCTACGACCCAGCCGGGCGCCTGGTGAGCTACTGGGTGGATCGTTCATCGGCTGGCCAGTGAGCTCGCTGCTGGCTCCGTTCGTAGGCCGCCGGCGTGTCGATATCCTCCACCACCGCCGGGTCGTCCACGTCGAGCCAGCGCACCGTGGCCGCGTACCGCGCCAGGATCACACGTGCCCCGACATCACCCTTTAGGGTCTCGAGCTCGGCGAAGAGTCGCGCCGCCAGCAGCACCGGGTTGCCGCGTTGGCCCTGGTAGCGTGGGATCACTGCCGGTACTCCCGGTGCGGCCAGAAAGGCGCTGATCAGCTGGTTGATCAGCCCCGGCGTGATGTGGGGCTGGTCCACCAGCAGGATCACGGCGCCGGCGGTCGAGGCCGGCAGTGCGCCCAGGCCACAGCGGAGCGACGCAGCCAGGCCCTGTGCGTAGTCCGGGCACACGACGATGGTGCTCGGCCCGCTCAGGCCAGCGAGGGCCTGGCTCACCGCCGGTGCCGCGGCACCGACGCCCACCACCAGGCTTGTCAGCCGGCTGGCGAGCGCCGTCTCGGCCACGTGGCGCACCAGCGGCCGCCCCTGCCAGGGCAGCAGTTGCTTTGGGCGACGCATCCGTGACGAGCGGCCCGCGGCCAGCAGGATGCCGTGGATGGTCATAGCCCTACTCGGACGTCACCACCTCGCGGAGGCGCCGGGCGAGGATCTGGTCGTCCTCGGCCAGCACGGTGCGCAGGTCAACGATCAGCCGCCCCTCGGCGATGCGGGCCACCACGGCGGGGGTGCCCAGCCGCAGCCGGGCGGCGCAACGATCAGCGCCGTCAGCTCCGGGCGCCACTGCGACGCCGGCGCTCGGCAGGGTTTCCCCGGGGAGCGAGCCGCCGCCCACGGCGCTACGGCACGCGATCACCTCGGCGTGCAGCGCAGCAGCCTGCAGCGTGGCCGCGAGCGCCGCCGCGCGCGTCTGCAGATCGCTGAGTGGCGCGGTGATCATGCGCCACACGGGGATCTCGCTGGTGGCCTGGCCGCGCAGGTAACTCTGAAGGGTGGCCTCCAGGCCCGCAATCGTTGTCTTGTCGACGCGCAGTGCGCGGGCCAGCGGGTGGCGGCGCATGCGCTCAACCAGCGCGCGCCGGCCCACGATCAGCCCGGCCTGAGGGCCACCCAGCAGCTTGTCCCCGCTGAAGGTCACCAGGTCGGCGCCGGCGGCCACACGCTCCTGCACCGTCGGCTCGGGGGCGAGCCCGTAGGGCGCGGTGGGCAACAGCGTGCCGCTGCCCAGGTCATCGAGCAGTGGCACGGCGTGGCTGCGGCCAACCGCGGCCAGCTCGGCGAGCTCCGGCTCGTGGACGAAGCCGATCAGGCGGAAATTGCTGCTGTGGACCAGCAGGAGCAGGGCGGTGCGCTCCGTGATCGCCGCCGCGTAGTCCTGGGCGTAGGTGCGGTTGGTCGTGCCCACCTCCACGAGGAGGGCGCCGCTCTGGCGCAGCACATCGGGGATCCGAAAGCCACCGCCGATCTCCACCGCCTGGCCACGCGAGACGATCACCTCACGGCCTGCGGCGAGGGCGATCAGCGCCAGGTAGACGGCCGCCGCGTTATTGTTGACCGCCAGGGCCGCCTCGGCGCCGCTGAGCCGGGTCAGCAGGCCCTCCAGGTGAACAGTGCGGCTGCCGCGCTCACCCCGTTCCAGGTCATACTCCAGGTTTGCGTAGCCCGATCCCACGGCCTGCATAGCTGCCAGAGCGGCGGCGCTCAGCGGGGCGCGGCCAAGGTTGGTCTGGATGATCACCCCGGTGGCATTGATCAGCGGGCGCAGGCTCGGGGTCAGCAAGCGGGCCAGGTGGGTGCTGACCTGCTGCACCAGGCGGTCCAGGGTCGCGACATCGGCATCAGCGCCGGCCTGCAGGGCGCGCCGGGCGTGTTCGAGCTCGGCACGGGCGGCATCGCGCAGCACCGCCTGGGGGACGGTGTCGCCGAGGGCGGCGCGGGCGGCGAGCATGAGCCGGTCGACGCTGGGCAGGGCGCGCATGCGAGTCATGGGCTGGTCATCCAGTAGCGGGGTGCTCCGTTCGCGTCCCTATGCCCTGGGAGCGCGGGCCTCGGACCCGGCATGCGGGCGGGACGCCCCCGCTCCCGGCGCGGAGGTTGTCCCAAGGCTTTTTCGCGCCAACAACACGCTCCAGTCGAGCGCGAGCGAGGCCAGGGTTGCCTCAGGCGCGCAGCACCTCGGCCTCGGCGCGGGCGAGCGCCTGCTCGCTCTCGGCGGTTGGTGACGGCGTGGCGCCACGGCCGGGCCGCGTCAGGTCGAAGGCTGCGCGGAGCACACGCTCGTACGCAGGCGGTAGTTGTCGTTTGCGCCGCCCCATCACCGTGCGCGCCACATTGATCATACTCTCGATGCGATACTCACGGAAGACCTCGCCGCCCCAGGTGAAGTGGGGCACATTCTTTGGCACGCTGTGCATACCAAAGACGTTACTGCCAGTACCGATGACCGTGCCGCCCGTGAGGTGCAAGCCGATACCGAGCTTCGCGTGGTCGGCCAGGAAGCAGCCGAGCTTGATCAGCCCGCTGTCGAGTTGTCCAAGACCCTCCAGGTTGACCCGAATAGGGCCATAGTTGTTCTTCAGGTCGCTGTTGGTGGTCATCGCGCCGATATTGACCCACTCGCCGAGCCAGGAGTGGCCGAGGAAGCCATCGTGGTGCTTATTGCTGTAGCCCTGGATGATACTTGCCTCGACCTCGCCGCCGACGCGGCAGACCGGGCCGATGCTCGTCTCGCCGCGGATACGGGCACTGGCGATCAGGCTGCCCGCGCCGATGTAGCACGGCCCCTGAATGAAGCTGAAGGGCTCGATATGCGCCCCGTGGTCGACAAACACCGGCCCATCGCGGGCGTCGAGCACCAGGGGGCCATCGAGGCGCGCATCAGCGGCGACATAGACGTGCTCACCGCGCACCACCACCTGGGGATGGTCGGCCGTGTAGAGCGGGAGGCGCGCCTGGAGCAGGGGCAGATCGCGCACCAGTTGTGCACCGCAGTGGGCGATCAGATCCCATGGATAGCGCACCAGTAGTGGGGGCTCATTGGGGCCGATCTCCCTGGCGTGAGCGAAGCGCAGCAGTTCGTCGCGAGCATCGGCGGTGGCCTGGGCGCGCAGGAAGTAGAGCACTGCCGAGGCCAGGGCGGGAGAGATGCGGGCGCCGAGCAGGGTATCGCCGGCGAGGTAGACGGTGTTGAGCGGCTCGGCGAGCAGGGCCGGGAGCCAGCCGAGATCGAGCGCGCGCCCATTGACGAGCACGATCGGCACGCCCACCCGCAGGAAGGCCGCCATACCCTCCTGCGGTCCGAAGTAGCTCATCAGATGGGGGCGGGCCAGACCCAGGGCTATACCGTCAGCGGGGCCGGATGCGCCTGCCGTGGCGCCGGCCCGCTCGCGCGTGGTGAAGGCGCCGCAGCGCAGTTCGAAAGCGGGGCGGGCCTGGGTCAGGGCGGCGAAGTTGTACCAGAGCTCATCCTCAAAGACGATGATGTTCATGATGGGGTGGTTGGCCGGGGGAGGCTGATCCCTCGGTGGAGCTCGGATGGCCTGTTATGTTCGACGGATAAGTTCCATGAGCGCATTGCCGAGTTTCTGGCTGTCGTGGCGCAGCACACGCACGGCGCGGCTTTCGGTGGGGTTGCTCAGCGATGCCGTGTACTGGATCACCGACGAGGCCAGGTCGGCCTCGATCACCACACTACCCTCGATCATCACCTGCTGTTGCGCGATCCGTCCGCCCGGCAACACCGTGGTCTCCTCATACTCCTCGGGGTCGAGGTAGACCGGCGACTGGTTGGCGGCGGCATAGAGCTGGTAGACCTCCGGGTCAATGCGCTGCGCATTGACCAGCACGTAGTCGGGGGTGAAGCCGCCAAAACGCTTGATCGCGGCAATATGGTCGGCGACGCCGAAGCCAGTGGTGCGGCCGGGCTCAGTCATCAGGTTGCAGATATAGATCTTGCGTGCCGGGCTCCTGGCGATCGCCTCGCGCAGTTCGTCGATCAGCAGATTGGGTAGGATGCTCTCGAAGAGACTGCCGGGGCCAAGCACGATCGCATCGGCATCGCGGATCGCCTCGGCGGCGAGGCGCGTGAGCCGGGGCGAACCATCGCCGTCGTGCTCAAGGAAGAGCCGCTCGACGTGGCGCTCGGCGATGGTCGGGTCGAAGTTCAGGCGGCGCACGTCCAGCCGGGTGCCGTCGTCGAGCTCGGCGATCACCTTGATCGGCTCGGGGGTCGGCACCACGTAGTATACATTCTGCATATTAAACAGACCGGCAGCACGGTAGTAATACTCCACCGGATCCTGTACCGGGACGACGCCGGTCAGCCGGTGTACCTCCGGGCCAAGGGCGCTCAGGACGAGCAGTCCGGGCCCGCCCGAGAGGACGGTGATGTTCGGGGGGGCATCGCGCCGATAGCCGAGCACCAGGTCGTCCTCACTCTCGGCATCGCCGCTGCCGAGCGGGATGACCGCGACCCCGCTGAGGCGCCAGATGCCAAAGCCGAGGATCGCGGTGCCGAGCAGCATCAGCAGTAGCCCGCGCAGCGGGCGTGGCAAAAACTGCAGCGTCAGGATGGAGACGAAAGCGGGGAGGCCCTCGACGGTCTGATAGATGTGGATAAACAGATAGGCCACACCGAGGGAGAGCAACACCACGCCCAGAAAGGTCAGCACCAGCGGCCAGGTCAGGTGACTGAGCGACGAAAGGCGACGGGTGATAGCGTGCATAGGTTTAGGGGTCATACGTGGTGGTGGCCGGGGGCCAGCCGCCGGCGCGGGCCGCGGTGGCCCATTCAGGTCTTGAGCAACTGGCTGCGCAGGCTATCGATCAGCCCGCGCAGATTGCCGCCGTTGCGGGCGACCATCTCGGCACAGATCAAGCCGGCCAGGACGGCATCGGGATATCGGGCGTAGCGCCCGACGATAAACTGGCCCTCGGCGGTAGTGCCGAGGATGGGCAGCGCGCGCTCGTTGGTAAGCAGGGCTGCGAGCTCGACGCCCGGATCGGCGGTGACCTCAATCTTGAGGCCCGTCGCATCTTCCCAGGCGACGAGATGGGCCTGGCCGGCGAGCGGTGTTCCGGCGGCTGGCGCCGGGATCAGCACCGTGCCGCGCTGGCGCTGCTGGCGGGCCAGATAAGCAGCGAGCAGCAGGCCAGTCTCGGCCGGGTCGAGCTGTTCGCCATTCTTGTCGATGAGGGCCAGGGCGGTGCCATCGGCCGAGATGGCCAGCCCGAGGTGCGAGTCGCTCTCACGCACCAGTTTCTTGAGCCGGTTGAGGCCGGCCGCGACCGGGGCAGGCGCCCCACGGGCGAAGAGCGGGTCAGGCTCGCGGTTGATCTCGATAGCGCGGGTCTGCCCGCCCTCACCGAGCAGCGTTGGCACGATCCCGGCGCCGGTCCCATTCATCGCATCGACAAAGATCGTCATCGAGGTGCGGCGAATGAGCTCGAGGTCCAGCGTTGCGCGCAGCGCCTCCAGGTAGGGGCCACGCATATCAACCGTCTGATCGGCGGCCGGCTCGCCGCTGGGCGGGAAGGGCCCGGGCGTGGCAGGGTCGCTGAGCGGCTCGAGGCTCAGGCCGCTGGCATCGGCGGTCACCAGGACCAGGCCGTTGTAGTAGTAGGGTCGATTGCGGGCCGAGACATAGAGCGCGCAATCGGCGACCCGCTGGTCGAGCGCGTGGTGCACGGCTGGCAGCGGCGTCGGGGCGGCGGCGATGGGCGCGCGCACACCGTGGGCCTGCAGGATGGCGGCCAGATCGCGCGCAAACAGGCTCCCCATGAAGCGGGTATCATAGGCGACGATACAACTCATCCCGCGGCGGGCGAGGCCCAGCGCAAGCGCGCCACCGCGCCGGCGCACCTGATCGAGCGTGAAGTCGGCGGCGATAACGGCTTCCCAGGCGTAGGCATAGGGGCGATAGCTCATACGCGCCTTCGGAACTCCTCCACGGCGCCCATCATCAACGCACGGATGGCATGGGCGCGCTCCAGTGTCTGAGCTTCGAAGCGATTGGTGAGCGCCGGCTCGGTATTGGAGGCGCGGAGCAGCCCCCAGCCATCGCCGAAATCGACGCGGACGCCGTCCACATCGATCACCGGGTACGTGGCGCTGAAATACTCGCGCACATACTCGATGGCCTGAAACTTGAGCTCCTCCGGAAAGGGGACGCGTCCCTCGTCAAGCGAGGGTGGGATCGGGTAGGGCGCCAGCACCTCGTGCAGGGTCGCACCCAGCTGGCTGAGCGCGTAGAGCAGATAGGCCCCGGCGAAGGCGCCATCGTCGAAGTAATGACCCGGGACAGGGAAGATCGTATGGCCGCTGAGCTCACCGCCCAGCACGGCATCGGTCTCACGCATCTTGGCCGAGAGGTTGGTGTAGCCCGTCTTCCACATGATCGGTGTGCCGCCCAGCGCGCTGATCGCCTGTGGCAACACGGCGCTGCACTTCACATCGAAGACCACTGGACCGCGGCGCTGGCCGAGCAGATAGGTAGCCAGCGCGATCAGGTAGCGGTCGGCGAAGACGATGCTGCCATCGTGATCCACGACGCCGAGCCGGTCGCCGTCGCCATCGAGGCCGATGCCGAGGTCGGCATCGTGGGTGCGCACCGCCGCGATCAACTGCTGGAGATTCTCGGCCTTGAGCGGGTCGGGATGGTGGTTGGGGAAGGTGCCATCGGGCTCAATAAAGAGCGGAACGACATCGAGGCCGAGGGCCTGGTAGGCGCGCAGGCTGATCGGCCCGGCCACCCCATTACCGGCATCGAGCACCACGCGGGGCCGTCGTCCCTGAAAAGGCAGGCGCCGGGTGAAGCTGGCCACATAGGCGTCACTCACATCAGCCTGACTGAGGCTGCCGGCGCCGCTGGCGAACGCGCCGCTGCGCGCGATGCGGCCCAGGGCCTGGATCTCGGCGCTCTCCAGGGGCTCGCTGCCAAAGGTCGGGTGGGCGCGACGGAGCTTCAGCCCGTTGAACTCGGGAGGGTTGTGGCTGGCGGAGACGATCGCGCCGCCGTCGGCGGCCAGTTGCTCGACAGCGAAGTACATCAGCGGGGTGGGCGCCAGCCCGATGTCGATGACATCGCAGCCTGTCGCGCGCAGGCCGGCAATCAGCGCGGCCTGGAACTCCGCCGAGCTGAGGCGCGCATCGCGGCCTACCACCAGGCGTCGCAGGCCCTGGCCGCCGAAGAACGTGCCGACCGCCCGGCCAAGCTGGGTGTAGACGGAAGCATCGAGGTCGACGCCGACAACGCCGCGGATGTCGTAGGCACGGAAGATCGTCGGGTTGATGGGTGCACCCATGGCGCTCTCCTCGGGGCAGGTTGTTAGTGGCGATCGTAGCGGAAAGCGCGAGATCCGTCAAGGTTCTTTACAAGCAGATTGTTATCCGTTATAATCCTTAAGCCAACGGTTTTCATTTCCGCAGGCGACGTAGTCTGCAACCGGCGGCCCGACTGAGAGCGACGCTCTCGGTTCTTCTTTTTCACTCGCCCGGAGCAGGGCCAGCGTCCCCCGCGGCCCTTCCACGCTGTAGCTCCTACGGCGAACGGAACAGCACGAAGGCAGCCATACAATGACAGACAAGACGACGTACCTCACGCGTGAGGGCCGTGCCAAGCTGGAGGCTGAGCTTGAGCATCTCCAGACGGTGGAGCGCAAGCATGTGGCCGAGCGCATCGCAGCGGCCAAAGAGCTTGGCGACATCTCGGAGAGCGGCGAGTACGAGGATGCCAAGAAGTCTCAGGCCATCCTCGAAGGGCGCATCCGTGAACTGAAGAGCCTGCTCTCGCGGGCCGAGACGATCGACGATGAGCAGATCAGCAATGGCGAAGTTCGCGTCGGCTCCTCAGTGACGGTACGCTTTGAGGAAGATGGTGAGGAGGAGACCTGGATGATCGTCGGCAGTGCCGAGGCCAATCCGCGCCAGGGGCGCATCTCCAACGAGTCGCCGATTGGCGCCGCCATCCTCGGCAAGCGCCCGCGCCAGAAGGTGACCGTGCAAACCCCCTCCGGTGTCACCAGACTGACGATCGTCAAAGTGCGTTAGCGGGTCATTTGTTGGGCCCGACGCCGTTGCTGCCCCTGCCCTCACCCCTGCCTCCGTTGGAATCTCCCATTCGCGCCCGTCGGGGCGGCCCTCGCGTTCCTC
>JACAEO010000386.1 GCA_013388805.1 Chloroflexota bacterium | reverse complement strand
GCGCCTCTGCACCGCTCCAGCACTACTCAGGGTGCTGAAAGACGCGAACATTTGTAATACTCTACCAGCGCTCTAGCTGTCCATGCCTGGGGCTGGATGCGCGGCCGGCGCTAATCCTGGTACTCCCGGGCGTCGCGAAATACTCCTATTTGCGTGATGCGCTATGCTGGCTTCCGGAGTATGATCGCCTTCGTCCGCCATAGTGCGGTTACAGGTCGCGACAGCAGCAAAAGGAGCACGGCGATGTACAGACTGGTCCTCCCCGCCCTCCTGGGTCTCATCGTAGCACTCAGCGGCGCGCCCCGCGTTATGGCGCAGGCGAGCCTCCCCGGCGCGATCACCGGCTCAACCTGGGAGCTCGTGAGCCTGACGCCCGCCGGCGGCAGCGCCGAAGATACGACCGGCGGCGGGATAACCATGACCTTCGGCACCGAGAACGCGGTGAGCGGCTCCGGGGGCTGCAACAACTACCGCGCGAGCTACACCACCACGGGCACTGGCAACATTGAGTTTGGGCCAGCGGCGGCCACGCTGAAGGCCTGCCCTGAGCCGCAGGGTTCTCGGGAGGGACGCTTCTTCATCGCCCTGGATGCAGTCACCACCTATCGGCTCGACGGCGGCCGGCTTATCCTGAGTGCCGACGATGGAACCGAGCTCATCTTCACGGCACAGGCTGCCACCGGCGGGGGCGCGACGACAGCGCCGGGGACGCTCCCCAGCACGGGCGGCGCGAGCCAGGCTGCGCTCTGGATGGGGCTGGCCGCGGCGCTGCTCGGTGGCGCGGGGCTGGCCCTGCGCCGTGGGGCTGCCCGCTAAGTAAACGACCCCGTGAGGCAAGCTATGCTGCCAATATCCCACCGCCTGCGCGCCCTCTCCTTGCTCTGGCTGCTCGGGGTGCTACTGGCAGCATGCGCCGTGCCGCCCGCTCCATTACCCACCGTGACGCTACCCCCATCCGAAGCCACCGCGACCATCGCGTCCACCACCACGCCACCCGCCGCCGGGGCCTACCAGTACACATTGGGCCAGGCTGATGTGAGCGTGGTGGTGGGCGACGGTGTGATCGAGCCCCTGGAACTGCGGGGGACGATCGCCGCGCCGGCGGGCGTGGGCCCGCATCCGGTGGTGCTCGTGCTCCACGGGAGCCACACCGTCTGCCCGATGCAGCCCCAATCGCCTGAGGAGCCGATGATCTGCCCCCAGGCGACCCAGTTCCGCAATGACCCCGGGCTCGGCTATCTGCTGGAGGCGCTGGCAACGCAGGGCGCGCTCGCGCTCGCGCCGGACGTGAACACGGCCTTTCGCGCCGAGTTCGGCGGGCTTGAGCAGGAAGCGCAACGGTTGCAGTTCGTTGTCGAGCGGCACCTGGAGCAACTGGCGGCCGGCGCCCCCGCATTCGGCCTTGCCCCCGGCCTTACGGTGGACCCGGCGCGCCTGTACCTGATCGGCCACTCGCGGGGCGGCAGCGGGGCCTATGAGCTCGCCTCCGCATGGGTAGAAGATGCCCCGGCACCCGGCGGGTGGGGTCTGGCCCGCGGCCTGCTGCTGCTCGCCCCGGCGGTGCAGGGCGGGTTCGACAGCGTTCCGCCGCTCGATGTGCCGCTGGCGATGGTGCTGCCCGAGTGCGACGGCGATGTCTCGTCGCTTGAGGGCCAGCACGTTGTCGAGGCGGCCCGGCTTGACCCGGGCCGGCGCAGCCCGGCGGTGTCGTACTTTCTGCAGGGCGGCAACCACAATTTCTTCAACGCGGCGGTCGAACTTGACGATAGCCAGCGCTTCTTGAGCCGCTGCCTGCCCGAGGCCCCGCGCCTTTCCGGCGAGGGCCAGCGGCAATTTCTGGCCGGCCTCGCCCTGGCGCTCCTAAGCGCCTGGGAGTCGGGCGACGCTAACGCCATCCCCGGCCTCGATCCCGCCCGGCCCCTCCCTCCGATCCTGTACGGTGCGCCGGTGCTGCTCGTACCAGTCTCCCCGGCAGCGCAGCGCCGCCCGCTCCTGCCCGGCACTGCCAGCAGCGAACTGAGCACCAGCCCGCTGGGCGGGGTGGTGCAGGTCGAGGACGCGGAGCTCGACTTCTGCCCCTACGGCATGGCGGGCAGCGGCAGCCCATGCCGCACGGGTGTCAGCAACCCCGGCACGCCCGCGCAGCTGCATCTGGCCTGGAACGCGCCCGACGCGGCGCTGCGGGTCACGATCCCGCCAGCGTTTGCCGACGCCTCGGCGGCCAGCGCACTGCAACTCCGGCTCGCAGTCGACCCGCTCGACCGCCGCTCACCCGCAGGTGAGCTGCAGCGCATGCGCGTCATCGTGCGCGATAGCGCTGGCGGCGAGGCCGCGCAGCCCGTCATGGTCGCCTTTCCGCCCGGCCAGGTGCTGGGCGAGAGCTGGTTTGGCCAGGTCTTCCCGGGCACGATCCGGCTGCCCCTGGCAGCGCTCAGCGGAGTCGACCTGGCGCGGCTGGCCGAGGTCGCGCTGCAGCCTGAGACCCCATCCGGTGCGGTCTTCCTCGCCGATCTGGAGTTGGTAACGGACGGCGCAGCCATCGGCGGCCCGCAGCGGCCCTCGCCCTTCCGCAGCCTCAGTGGCGCCGTCGCTGTGCCCGAGTTGAACGATGCGCCTGAGGGTAGCAGGCTGGTTGTGCGGCTGGAGTTTGCGCTCAGCGACGGCGAGGCCCCGCGCTTTGTCACCATCCAGCCCGCAGCGGTAGCCGGCGCGCCACCCTTCCCGTTTGCGCTTCGCTACCACCAGGCCGCGATCGACGACCGCCTCGACTACGTGGTCGACGCGATCCTCCAACTGCCGGACGGGCAGTCGTTCGGTTTGTCGGCGCCCGTGCCGGCGATCACCGACGGGGTGCCGCAGCAGGACATAGCCCTGGAGTTGGCGCGAGTCATCTTCGTAGAGCCCACACATGTTCCGACCGACCAGACCTTTCGGCTAACGGTGCGCGCGCCCGCGGGCCAGCCCTTCCCGCCGGGGGCGCTGGTCAGCGTTGCCTTCTCGCGCCTCGATGCAAGCGGTATCGGCGTTGACACGCTCGCCGTCGCCGGCGCGACGATTGGTGATCAACCGGCCGACAGTGTGCCGATCGAGGTGCCCTACTGGAGCGGCGCGCTCGATCCGGGCGCGCCGTATGGCGTCAGCGTGGAGGGGTTCGCGGCAGACGCCTTCACACGGCTTGCGGCAACTGGGGGCAACATCCCGGTCGATCTGGCGACCAGCGAAGCCGTCGTGGAGCTTACGCCGGTTGCGCCGTAGGCCAGGTTGCGGCGCGGCAGCCGTCCTGCGTCGACGCGCCAGTGGCGCCAACCGGCAAGCCGGACCGCAACGACCCCTGCTGGTGTGGGAACAGGCGCACGTATAATACCAGATCCAGTTGGCAGTTCCGCATTGTCGTTGCCGTCATCGCTCATCGTGACGCCATGTGCGGCAATCTGCAATCCAAAATCTGCAATCGGAAATGGTATAAGCACTGCCATCTGCGCAGCGACAAGGGGCGATAAAGATGAGCTACCGTTGCTCAACCCTCCCCAGCTACGTATCGGCGAACAGGCGCTTCAGCAGCGCCTGGCTGATCGTCGGCTAGAGCGTGCTTAGCGGCGCCTGGGTGTTGGCTGGGGCCGCGCCGTAGCGCTTGAGGATCGCCGCTTCGACCAGCGGCGCGGCGATCTGGGCGCTGATCTGCGCCAGGGCCGGGTCGGGCTCATCGTAACGGGCCAGCAGATCGGCCAGGGCCGACGCCGGCCCCGCGCGCAGTTCGCGCAGCGGCGCGGGGCGCCCGGCGACCGCAGGCAGCCAGACGACCTGCTCCTGCTCCGCCGGCTCGGCCCGGGGTGTGCAGTGTGCGGTCAGGCGTTGGAGATCGGCGACCGTGGCCTGGAAGGGGTGAGCCGGGATCTTCGCCTTGCGCGCGGCGCGCCCAAACGCCTGTCCATCCTCACCCCAGACGAACAGGCGCTGCGCCTGCGGCAGCCATGTCCCATGCAAAATGATTGTCATCGCGGGCCCGCAGCGTATCGTTGCGTCAGCGGCTATTCTACCACGGTAGGTGATGGCGGTACGCCGCGTTGACCAGTTTTCTCCGTCTGCTGCCGGATCCACGACGGGCTGTACCCGCCGTTTGACACATGCGCCGCCCCTTGGGTAGAATAGGCGTGAGACCGACGAGCGCGTACCCGTACAGGACGCAACCAGATAGAAGCGAGGGCCCGGTGCGGGCCAGCCGGCGCGCACCTGAGCCTTTGTGTCGTTTTGTCCATACCACATGGAGTAGCGTGGGCGCAAGGGGAGCCGGAGATGCCAGCGAAGGCGAAGGCGAAGCAGTCTGCGACGACGGTGCAGCAAGCCGACGGCGCCACGCTCAACGGCCTGGTTGCGGTTGGCGAGGGCCGCCGCCGGGTGGTCATCGAGCGGGTGACGCCGGAGATCGACGGCGGGCGCTACCCGATCAAACGGGTCAGCGGCGACAGTGTGGTGGTTGAGTGCGATGCCTTCGCCGATGGCCACGATGAGATCGCCTGCGCGGTGCGCTACCGTGGCCCCGGCGAGAGTGAGTGGCGTGACGCCCCGATGCAGTTCCTGGTGAATGACCGCTGGCGCGGCGCGTTCACGGTGGATGCGATCGGTCGCTACAGCTATACGGTGATCGCCTGGATGGACCGCTTCGCTACCTGGGAGCACCAGTTGCACAAGCGGGTTGAGGCCGGCCAGGATGTGCAGGTGGATCTGCTGATCGGCGCCGCGCTGGTGCACGAGGCCGCCGCGGCGGCCCCCGAGGCCGAGGCTGCGGTGCTGCGGCGCTATGAGCAGGCACTGCGCAATGGCGACGCTGAGGCTGCCTTCGCCCCCGATCTGGCGGCGCGTATGGCCGCCCACCTGCCGCGGCGCTTTGTGAGCGTTTATGAGCGCGAGTTGCAGGTCGAGGTCAACCGGCCGCTGGCGCGCTTTTCGGCCTGGTACGAGCTCTTTCCACGCTCGGCAGCCAGCGAACCGGGGCGCCACGGCACCTTCCGCGATGTGATCGCCCGCCTGCCCTATGTCGCCGAACTGGGCTTCGATATCCTCTATCTGCCGCCCATTCACCCGATCGGCCGGCAGTTCCGCAAAGGCAAGAACAACAGCGTCAGCGCACAGCCCGGTGAGCCCGGGAGCCCCTGGGCGATCGGCGCCGCTGAGGGTGGCCATAAGAGCATCCATCCCGAACTGGGCAGCCTCGACGACTTCCGCGCCCTCGTTGCCGCCGCGCGTGACTATGGCATCGCTGTCGCGCTCGATATCGCCTTCCAGTGCTCGCCCGACCACCCCTATGTCAAAGAGCACCCGGAGTGGTTCCGCGCGCGCCCCGATGGGACCATCCAGTACGCCGAGAACCCGCCCAAGAAGTACCAGGATATCTACCCCTTCGACTTTGAGAGCAGCGACTGGCAGGGCCTCTGGCGCGAATTGAAGAGTATCTTTGAGTACTGGATCGCCCAGGGCGTGACGGTCTTCCGCGTCGATAATCCGCACACCAAGAGCTTTCTCTTCTGGGAATGGTGCATCGCTGAGCTCAAGCGCGAGCATCCCGAGCTGATCCTGCTCTCCGAGGCCTTTACGCGGCCCAAGGTGATGTACCGGCTCGCCAAGCTCGGCTTTACCCAGAGCTATACCTACTTCACCTGGCGCACGAGCAAGGGGGAGCTCATCCAGTACCTGCAGGAGTTGACCCAGAGTGAGGTTCGCGAGTTCTTTGGCCCGAACTTCTGGCCCAATACGCCCGATATCCTCACGCCCCAGTTCTACCCCGGCCAGCGGGCCGTCTTCCTGACCCGCGCCGCGCTCGCCGCTACGCTCACTGCGAGCTGGGGTATGTATGGCCCGCTGTACGAACTGATGCACCACGTGCCGGTGCAGGGCCGCGAGGAGTATATCGACTCTGAGAAGTACGAGATCCACTACTGGAACCTGGACCACCCGCAGAGCCTGCGCCACTATATCGCCCGCCTCAACCGCATCCGTCGCGAAAATCCAGCCCTGCAGCGGAATGATGGGCTGCGCTTCCATCGTGTGGATAGCAATTACCTTGAGAATGAGCAGCTCATCGCCTACAGCAAGGTCACCCCGGACCTCGATAACATTGTGCTGGTTGTTGTCAATCTGGATCCGGTCAATCTGCAGTCGGGCTATGTGCAGGTGCCGACGGCCGAGTGGGGCCTCGAGGGTGATTTCCAGGCCCATGACCTGATCAGCGACGCCCGCTACCTCTGGAACGGTGACTTCAACTACATCGAGCTCAACCCCCAGACGACGCCGGTGCACATCTTCCGCATCCGCCGTCGCGAGCGCGATCAGAGCGGCTTCGAGTTCTTTGCCTAGCGCCCGGGTGGGCAACTGAGGTTGCCGCAGGATCGTCAACCCGCCCGGTCAGGAGACCATGGCCACGACACAGCAGCCGAAGCGGGTGCGGCACCCGCAGATCTTCAGTGGCGATCCGCTCTGGTATAAGGACGCCATCATCTATGAAGTGCATGTGCGCGCCTTCGCCGACAGCGATGGCGATGGGATCGGGGATTTTCCGGGCCTGACCAGCAAGCTCGACTATCTCCAGGATCTCGGCGTCACGGCCATCTGGCTGCTGCCATTCTACCCCTCGCCGCTCAAAGATGACGGCTACGACATCGCCGATTACACCGATGTCAACCCCGCCTACGGCACCCTCGCCGATGTGCGCACCTTCATCCGCGAGGCGCATCGCCGCGGGCTCAAGGTGATCACCGAGCTGGTCTGCAACCACACCTCCGACCAGCACCCCTGGTTCCAGCGCGCGCGACGGGCACGGCCCGGCTCGTCCTACCGCAACTTCTATGTCTGGAGCGATACCCCCGAGCGCTATAAGGACGCGCGGATTATCTTCAAAGACTTCGAGACCAGCAACTGGAGCTGGGATCCTGTCGCCGGGGCCTACTACTGGCACCGCTTCTACGCCCACCAGCCCGACCTGAACTTCGAGAACCCCGCCGTCCACCGGGCGGTCTTTAAGGCAATGGCCTTCTGGCTGGAAATGGGCGTGGACGGGATGCGCCTCGATGCCATCCCTTATCTCTACGAGGCGGAGGGCACCAATTGCGAGAATCTGCCGCAGACCCATGCCTTCCTCAGGCAACTCCGCGCTCAGCTGGACGCCAGGTACCCCGGGCGGATGTTCCTCGCCGAGGCCAACCAGTGGCCCGAGGATCTGATCGCCTATTTCGGCGATGGCGATGAGTGCCACATGGCCTTCCACTTCTCGGTCATGCCTCGGCTCTATATGGCCGTCCACCAGGAAGACCGCTTCCCGATCATCGATATTATGCGCCAGACGCCCAGCATCCCCGATACCTGCCAGTGGGCGATCTTCCTGCGCAACCACGACGAACTGACCCTGGAGATGGTCACCGACGAGGAGCGGGACTATATGTACCGCACCTACGCCAAAGACCCCCAGGCCCGCATTAACCTTGGCATCCGCCGCCGCCTCGCGCCGCTGCTCGGCAACCACCGCCGCAAGATCGAACTGATGAATGGCCTGCTCTTCTCGCTGCCCGGCACGCCAGTGCTCTACTATGGCGACGAGATCGGGATGGGCGACAATATCTACCTCGGCGATCGTAACGGCGTGCGCACCCCAATGCAGTGGACCGGTGACCGCAATGCCGGGTTCTCGCGCGCCAACCCGCAGCGGCTCTACCTGCCGGTGATTACTGACCCCGAGTACCACTATGAGATGGTCAATGTTGAAAACCAGCAGGCGAACCTGCACTCGCTCCTCTGGTGGACCAAACGCTTGATCGCGCTGCGCAAACGCTATCAGGCCTTTGGCCGTGGCACGCTTGAGTTCCTCCAACCGGACAATCGTAAGGTGCTCTGCTTCGTGCGCCGCTACGAGGACGAGACCATCCTGGTGATTGCCAACCTCTCACGCTTCGTACAGGGGGTCGAGCTCGATCTCAGCGAGTTCCGCGGTATGAACCCGGTCGAGATGTTTGGCCAGGTGGAGTTCCCGGTCGTCGGCGACGGCCCCTACTTTATTACCCTGGGGCCGCACAGCTTCTACTGGTTTCGCATGGTGCCGCAGCGGGTCGAGGGGGTGCGCCCCGAGAGCAGTGCCGTCGACGGCGAGGAGCCGGCGCTGATTACGATCAGTGCCGGCTCCTGGGATGCGATCTTCTACGACGGGCGCCAGGTGGCGCTGGAGCGCGTCCTGCCGGCCTATCTGCGCCCGCGGCGCTGGTTCGGGGCCAAGGCGCGCCGGATCAAGGGCGTGATGATCGGCGAGGCGGTGCTGCTGCCCTTTGCCGGTAGTCTGGCCTACCTGGTGCTGGCCACCGTGCAGTACACAGAGGGGAGCGCCGAAACCTACCTGCTGCCCATGGCCTTTGCCAGTGGCGAGCGGGCCCAGCACCTGCTCAACGACCTGCGCCACACGGTGATTGCCCGGCTCACGCTCCAACCCGGCGATCACGAGACTGGCGTGATCTTCGACCCGCTGATCGACCGCGACTTCGCCCGCGCCCTGCTCGATGTCGTGCTGTCGCGCCGCCGCCTGCGCGGCGTGGCGGGCGGTGAACTGGCCGGCCACCCCGCCCGGCCCCTGCGTGCGCTGCTCGCCCGGACCGAGAGCCTCGAGCCCCGGGTGGTCACCGCCGAGCAGAGCAACAGTTCGCTGATCTTTGGCAGCACGCTGATTATGAAGATCTTCCGCAAGGTGGAGCCCGGGATCAACCCCGACCTGGAGCTCGGGCGCTACCTGAGCGAAGACCACCCCTTCCCCCATACCCCGCCCGTGGCCGGCGCCCTCGAGTACCTGCGCGGCGGCGAGGAGCCGATGAGCCTGGCCATCCTGCAGGGCTTCGTGGCCAATGAGGGTGATGCCTGGGATTACACCCTTGATGTGGCCGGTCGCTCCTACGATGAGGTGCGCACCCGCCCCGACCTGGACCTGCCAGCGCCGCCGGCAACGGTGGCGGCGCTGCTGGCCGCCAGCGCTGAAGAGCCAGGCAGCCTGGCCGAGGAGGTGACCGGCGCCTACCTCGAGCAGGCGCGCCTGCTCGGCCAGCGTACCGCCGAGTTGCACCTGGCCCTCGCTGCCGGCACCGGCCCGGCGTTTGCCCCCGAGCCCTTCTCGTTGCTCTACCAGCGGTCGCTCTACCAGAGCCTGCGCAGCCTGACCGCGCAGACCTTCCAGGGCCTGCGCAAGCTGCTCAACCGCCTGCCGGAGGGGGGGCGCGCCGAGGCCGAGGCGGTGCTGGCCCGCGAAGAGGCGCTGCTGGCTCACTTCCGTCGTGTGACCGCCGCCAAGATCGATGCGGTGCGCACGCGCATCCACGGCGATTTCCACCTCGGCCAGGTGCTCTACACCGGCAATGACTTTCTGATTATCGACTTTGAGGGCGAACCGGTACGCCCGATCAGCGAGCGCCGCATCAAACGCTCACCCCTGCGCGATGTGGCCGGGATGCTGCGCTCGTTCCAGTACGCTGCCTACGCAACGCTCTTCAGCCGTACCGCCGGCGCTGCACCGCCATCGGAGGAACTGACGGCTATGCGCCGCTGGGCCGATTACTGGTGCTTCTGGGTCAGCGCCACCTACCTGCGCGGCTACCTTGGTCGCGCCGCCGGCGCGCCCTTCCTCCCGGCTACGCCCGGCGATCTGGAAACCCTGCTCGAGGTCTTTGTGCTGGAGAAGGTCGTCTATGAGGTCGCCTACGAGATGAACAATCGACCCACCTGGCTGAGCATTCCGCTCAGCGGCATTCTGCGCCAGGTTGGCGCCTGAACGACCCGCGCGCCGCGCGTCACTCGTGCTCTATCCTCACGGTTATAGAAGGGAATGGAACCCCATGGCGGACGAGAAAAAGTCAACCCGACGGACGAGAAAGAGCGCTGAGGAGCCAGTCGCACCCGCCGCCGAGACCCCGGTCGTCGCGGAGGCTGAGGCGAAACCCCGGCGCAGCCGCAGTGCGAAAGCCGCTGCCAGCGCCGCGCCGCCCGCAAGCCCGCCCCCCGCCGAGCCGGTCGCCGAGGCCAGTGTCGCTGAGCCCGTCAGCGAAACCGCAGTGGCCGTTATCCACGCCGCGCCGGCCGGCGCCTCGCCGATCCTGACCGATGATGACCTCTATCTGTTTGGCGAGGGCAACCACTTCCGGCTCTACGAGAAGATGGGCGCCCACGAGACGGTGCTGAATGGCGAGCGCGGCACCTACTTCGCTGTCTGGGCGCCCAACGCCGAGTATGTCGCGGTGATTGGCGACTGGAACGGCTGGGACCCCGGCAAGCACACCATGCGCGTCCGTGGCAACTCGGGCATCTGGGAGAGCTTCATCCCCGGTGTCGGCAAGGGCGCCTGTTACAAGTACCATATCGCCTCGCGCTACTATGGCTACCGCGAAGACAAGAGCGACCCCTACGCAACGCTCTACGAGGTGCCGCCCCGCACGGCCTCGGTGGTCTGGGACCACGATTACGAGTGGGGCGACGGCGCCTGGATGCAGACGCGCGGCAAACTCCAGGCGCTCAATGCGCCGATCGCGATCTACGAGGTACACCTCGGCTCCTGGATGCGCGTTCCCGAAGAGGGCGGCCGCTCGCTCAGCTATCGCGAGATCGCCCCGCGGCTGGCCGAACACGTCAAGCGCGCCGGCTTCACCCATATCGAACTGCTGCCCGTGACCGAGCACCCGTTCTTCGGCTCCTGGGGCTACCAGACAACGGGCTACTTCGCGCCGACCAGCCGCTATGGCACGTCGCAGGACTTCAAGTACTTCGTCGACTACCTGCACCAGCAGGGCATCGGGATCTTCCTCGACTGGGTACCATCCCATTTTCCCACCGACGGCTTCGCCCTCAGCTACTTCGATGGCACACATCTCTATGAGCACGCCGATCCGCGCAAGGGCTATCACCCGGACTGGGGCAGCTACATCTTCAACTACGGGCGCAACGAGGTGCGCAGTTTCCTGATCAGTTCCGCCCTCTGCTGGCTCGACAAGTACCACATCGATGGCCTGCGCGTGGACGCAGTGGCGAGTATGCTCTACCTCGACTACTCGCGCAACGAGGGCGAGTGGATCCCCAATGAGTATGGCGGCAACGAGAACATTGAGGCGATCATGTTCCTCCGCCAGTTCAACGCTGAGGTCTACAAGAATTACCCCGACGCCCAGACGATCGCCGAGGAGAGCACGGCCTGGCCGATGGTCTCGCGACCGGTGTATGTGGGCGGCCTGGGCTTCGGCTTCAAGTGGGATATGGGCTGGATGAACGATACGCTCCAGTACTTCCGCCGCGACCCGATCCATCGCCGCTACCACCACAACGAGCTCACCTTCCGCGGGCTCTACATGTTCACCGAGAACTACGTGCTCTCGCTCTCCCACGACGAGGTCGTGCACGGCAAGGGCTCGCTGCTCGACAAGATGGCCGGCGATGTCTGGCAGAAGTTCGCAAACCTGCGCCTGCTCTACAGCTACATGTACGGCCAGCCGGGCAAGAAGCTGATCTTTATGGGCGGCGAGTTCGGCCAGTGGCGCGAGTGGAAGCACGACGAGAGCCTCGACTGGCACCTGCTGATGTTCCCCTCGCACCAGGGCGTGCTGCAGACGCTTGCCGACCTGAACCGGCTCTATGTCAACGAGCCGGCGCTCTACGAACTAGAGAATGACCCCGCTGGCTTCGAGTGGATCGATGCCAATGACGCCGAGTCGAGCACCTATGCCTTCCTGCGCCGTGCCCGCACCACCGGCGACCAGATCCTGGTGGTGATGAACTGCACGCCCGTGCCCCGCGAGGGCTACCGGGTGGGCGTGCCGCGTGGCGGCTGGTGGCAGGAGATCTTCAACAGCGACGCGAAGGAGTACTGGGGCAGCGGTATCGGTAACGCTGGCGGCACGATGGCCGAGGAGCACATGGCCCACGGCCGCGCCCACTCACTGGTCATCGACCTCCCGCCCCTGGGTGCGCTCTTCTTCAAGAGCCAGGGCTAGTCGTCTGAGTGATCACTCCGCACCCGGTTCTGGGCCGGCGTACTGGTACCGCCGGTACGCTGGCCCAGAAGCGCGAGCGAGCAGGCCATCCTGGCAGGTCGTCGCCCCCCGCTGTGTCTGCGCGAGAAGATGAGCATGTCAGAGCGTTATATCTGTATCCACGGGCACTTCTACCAGCCGCCGCGCGAGAACCCGTGGCTCGAGGCGGTTGAGCAGCAAGACTCGGCCTATCCCTACCACGACTGGAACGAGCGTATCAACGCCGAGTGCTATGAGCAGAACGCGGCCTCGCGTATTCTCGACGCCCAGAACCAGATCGTCAAGATCGTCAACAACTACAGCAGTATCAGCTTCAATTTTGGCCCCACGCTGCTGAGCTGGCTTGCGGAGAAGGCCCCCGCCGTCTACGAGGCCATCCTTGCCGCCGATGAGCAGAGCGCCCGCCGCTTCGGCCGTGGCTCGGCAATGGCCCAGTGCTACAACCATATGATCATGCCCCTCGCCTCGCGCCGCGATAAGCTGACGCAGGTGATCTGGGGCATCCGCGACTTTGTGCACCGCTTCGGCCGCCACCCCGACGGCATGTGGCTCCCCGAGACCGCTGTGGACCTTGAGACGCTCGAGATCATGGCCGAGCACGGCATCCGTTTCACCATCCTCGAGCCACACCAGATCAGCTACCAGCGCCGCATCGGCGAGTCTGTCTGGAGTGATGTGCGCGGTGGGCGCATCGACCCGACCCGGCCCTACCTGGTGCGCCTCTCTGAGCAGCGCTCGATCGCCGTCTTTGTCTATGATGGCCCCGTGTCGCGCGCCGTGGCCTTCGAGCGCCTGCTCGCCAATGGCGCTACCTTCGCCTCCCGGATCGCCAGCACCTTCAACGAGTATCGCCCCTGGCCCCAGCTGGCCAATATCGCCACCGATGGCGAGACCTATGGCCACCACCACCGCCACGGCGATATGGCGCTGGCCTACGCGCTGCAGTACATCGAAGATCGCGGCCTGGCCCGCCTGACGAACTACGCCAGCTACCTCGTCCTCCACCCACCGACCCACGAGGTGCAGATCGTCGAGCGCACCGCCTGGAGCTGCGTGCATGGCGTGGGCCGCTGGAGCACCGACTGCGGCTGCAACTCCGGCGGCAACCCGGGCTGGCGCCAGCACTGGCGGCAACCGCTGCGCGCTGCCCTCGACTGGCTGCGCGACAGCGTCGCCACCCGCTTCGAGGGCCTCGGGCGCCGCCTGCTCCAGGACCCGTGGGCCGCCCGTGATGACTATATCACCGTGATCCTCGATCGCTCCCCGGAGACGGTGGCGAGCTTCCTCGCTCGCCACGGGCGTGGCCAGTTCGACGAGGGCCAGCAGATCAGCGTGCTCAAACTGATGGAGCTGCAGCGCCAGCTCATGCTCATGTATACCTCGTGCGGCTGGTTCTTCGATGACCTCGCCGGTATCGAGACGGTGCAGGTGCTGCGTTATGCCGGGCGTGCCATCCAGCTCGCCCGTGAGCTCTTCGGCGATGAGATTGAGGAGCCCTTCCTCGAGCACCTCGCCAGGGCGCACAGCAACGACCCGACCAGAGGCGACGGGCGCGCGATCTACGAGCGCAGCGTGCGCCCGGCTATGGTCGATCTGCACAAAGTCGGCGCCCACTATGCGATGTCCTCGCTCTTCGAGAACTACGAAGAGCAGGATCGGGTCTATGCCTACGAGGTGACCCGCGAGGATTATCACCTCGTCCCGGCCGGTAAGAGCCGTCTCGCCCTGGGCCGTATCCACATCAGGTCGTCGATCACCAGCGAGGCGGCCCGCCTGGTCTTCGGCATGCTCCACCTGGGCGACCATAACCTCTCGGGCGGGGTGCGCGATTTTACGAGTGAGGAGAGTTACCGCGCGCTGGTCAATGAGGGTGTCGAGCTGTTCCAGCGGGCCGACATCCCGGGTGTGATCCGCCTGGTGGACCGCAATTTCGGCCAGGAGGCCTACTCGCTGCGGCTGCTCTTCGGCGACGAGCAGCGCCGCATCCTCAACCTGATCCTCACCTCCAGTCTGGCCGAGGCCGAGGCTGCCTATCGCCAGATCTACGAGTACCACGCGCCGCTGATGCGCTTCCTCGCCAGTATGGGCACCCCCGTGCCGCGCGAGTTCCAGATCGCCGCCGAGTTCGCGATCAATACCCAGCTGCGCCGCCTGATCGAGGCGCCCGCGCTCGACATCGAGCGCATCAACGCGCTGCTCCGCGAAGCCGCCCGCTCCGGGGTGACCCTCGATACCGCCGGGCTGGGCTATGCCCTGGGCCAGACGATCGCCCGTATCACCGAGGCCTTCCGCCAGGCTCCCGAGTCGATCGCCATGCTCCAGCAGCTCGACGATGCCGTCGGCCTCGCCCACAGCCTGCCCTTCGAGGTCGATGTCTGGAAGACCCAGAATGTCTACTACGCGCTGCTCCAGACCGTCTACCGCGAGTTTCAGCACGAGGCCAGCCAGGGCTACCTCGATGCTCGCCAGTGGGTCGCTGCGTTCAGTTCGCTGGGACGACGGCTCCGGTTTCGGATTCCGTAGGGGGCAGGGCCAGCCCCGCTCCAGCACAGAGGGGATGCAATGTCAATGGCCGCGCAGAAGCGCCAGCTCGCCAGCGTGAGCGCCCTGCTCCGCCGGCTCCCGCGCCACATCCCGCGCGCCACCTACCGCATCCAGTTCAACGCCGGCTTCACGCTCGAGGCCGCCATTCCGCTTGTCGACTACCTCGCTGCCCTCGGCGTGAGCGATCTCTACGCCTCGCCCCTGCTGACCGCCCGCGCCGGGAGCCCCCACGGCTACGATATCACCGACCACACGAGCATCAATCCTGATCTCGGGGGCGAGCCCGCGCTCGAACGGCTCAGCGCGGCGCTTTCTGCCCACGGCATGGGCCTGCTCCTCGATGTCGTCCCCAACCATATGGGCATCGGCGACCTGCGTAACAGCTGGTGGACCGATGTGCTCGAGAATGGCCCCAGTTCGATCTACGCGCCCTATTTCGATATCGACTGGGATCCCGTACCGGCCCAACTTCATGATAAGGTGCTGCTCCCCGTGCTGGGCGATCAGTATGGCAATGTGCTCGAACGTGGCGAGTTGCAACTGCGCTACCACGAAGGCGCGTTCACCCTGCACTACTGGGACCATGTCTTCCCACTTGCGCCGCGTAGCTACAGCGACCTGCTGACCTATCAACTCGAGGACCTGATCGCCGACCTGGGGCCCGACCACCTCGATGTGCTCGAGCTGCAGAGCATCATCACGGCGATCTCCTACCTGCCGCCGGGCAACGAGACCGCACCCGAGCGGGTGCTCGAGCGCAACCGCGAGAAGGAGATCATCAAGCGGCGCCTCAACAGTCTCAGCGCGCGCAGCCCGGCGGTGGCCGCCGCGATTGCTGCTGCCCTCGCGCGCTACAATGGCGTCGTCGGCGAGCCGGACAGCTTCGATCTGCTCGATTCGTTGATCGCCCAGCAGTCCTACCGCCTTGCCTTCTGGCGCGTCGCCACCGAGGAGATCAACTACCGGCGCTTTTTTGACGTGAACGAACTGGCGGCGATTCGCGTCGAGTTGCCCGAGGTCCTGCAGGCCACCCACCAGGTCATCTTTCGGCTGCTCGCCGCGGGTAAGGCCCACGGTCTGCGCATCGACCATCCTGACGGGCTCTGGAACCCGGCCGCCTACTTTCGCCAGCTCCAGGAGAACTATCTCGCCTACTGGGCTGCGCTAACCCTCTCCGATGGCGGTGTGGTACCCGAGGCAGCTGCCGAGCCGGTACGCGCCTGGATCGAAGCGACCCTCGCGGCCAGCGCCGCCGCCACGCCTGCCCGCTGGCCGCTCTACGTCGTGGCTGAGAAGATCCTCTCGGAGGGCGAGATGCTGCCCGACGACTGGGCCGTGGCCGGCACCACCGGCTACGACTTTCTCAACGAGGTCAATGGCATCTTCGTGGACGCCAGCGCCCGCCGTGCCATGGATCGACTCTACACCGATGTGGCTGGCCCCCAGCTCGCCTTCGCCAACCTGGTCAATGCCAAGAAGAAGGAGATCATGCTGGTCTCACTGGCCAGTGAGATCAACACGCTCAGCCATCTGCTCGACCGCCTGACCGAGGCCAACCGCCACTACCGCGACTTTACGCTCAACAGCCTGACCTTCGCCATTCGCGAGGTGATCGCCGCGCTGCCGGTCTATCGCACCTACATCAGCTCACCGGATCGTGTGCAGCCCTGGGAGGAACGCTTCGTCGAGGCGGCGGTACGCGAGGCCAAACGGCGCAACCCACGCACCGCCGAGGAGATCTTCAACTTCCTGCGCGACACGCTGCTGCTGCGCAACCTGACGAGCTTCGCCGCTGAAGCCCGCCCCGCGGTGCTGCACTTCGTGATGAAGTTCCAACAACTCAGCGGCCCGGTGATGGCCAAGGGGGTTGAGGATACGACCTTCTACGTCTACAACCGGCTCGTCTCGCTCAACGAGGTGGGCGGCCACCCCGAGCAGTTCGGCACCTCGCTGGAGGAACTGCATCGCCGCGCTGCCCACCGCGCCAGCCACTGGCCCGCCTCGCTGCTCGCCACCTCGACCCACGATACCAAACGCAGCGAGGACGTGCGCGCCCGGATCAATGTGCTCAGCGAGTTGCCCCGCGAGTGGCGCCAGGCGGTCGGCCACTGGAGCCGGCTCAACACGCGCAAGAAGACGACCGCCGAGGGCCGTACCATGCCCTCGCGCAACGATGAGTACCTGCTCTACCAGACCCTGGTCGGCACCTGGCCACTGGCTGATCCCGATGCCGACCCGCACCTGCTGCCCGCTGACTTTGCCCAGCGTATCGTCCAGTACATGGAGAAGGCCACCCGCGAGGCGAAAGTCAATACCAGCTGGATCAACCCGAACCAGGCCTACGATAGCGCTGTGCGCCGCTTCGTGGAGGGCATCCTCGACCCGCGGCGCAGTCGCCGCTTCCTCGAGAGCATGACCGACTTCAGCCGCCGTGTCGCCTTCTTCGGGCGCTTCAACAGCCTGGCCCAGACCCTGATCAAGCTGACCGCGCCGGGCGTCCCCGATATCTACCAGGGCTGCGAGCTCTGGAATTTCAGCCTGGTTGACCCGGACAATCGCCGCCCGGTCGACTACGAGCTGCGTAGCGGGCTACTGGCCGCGCTGCGCGAGCGCAGCGCCGCAGGCGACCTGAGCAGCCTCGCGGGCGAGTTGCTGGCCCATGCGGCGGACGGGCGGGTGAAACTGTTTGTGACGATGGTGGCACTGGGGTTGCGCCGCGAGTGGCCAGCCCTCTTCGCCGAGGGGGCCTACCTCCCGCTTGGCGCCACGGGCGAGCGCGCTGAGCACGTGGTGGCCTTCGCCCGCCAGGCCAGCGGCGCCGAGGCGCTGACCGTGGTTCCCCGGCTGTGCCTGCGCCTGGCGGAGGGCGAGTTGCGCCCTCCGCTCGGCGCGTTGTGGGGCGCGACCTGGCTGCCTCTCGCCCACGCGAAGGCGCGTCATCGCTACCGCGACCTGTTCACTGGCATGCAGCTGCGGGTAACGGAGCACGCCGGCGTCCCGGGGCTCTGGCTGCGCGACGTGCTGGCCGCCTTCCCGCTTGCACTGCTGGTCCGCGTGTGAAGTTCTACCACGGAAACAGCTCATCGATCGGCACGAGCCGGAGCGAGCCGGTGGGGCAGCGGCTGAGACATGCGCGGTCGGCGAAGCCGTGGCAGAGGTCGCACTTGTCGGCGCGCACGGCCGGGCGCGCCAGCTCCAGGGGGATGATCGGGGGGCGACGGGCCCGCTCGAGCGCGCCACGGAGCAGCGCCCAGAGCGGACCGTCCGTCCGGGGCGGGGCAAGCGGGCGCAGGCTGATCACGTCATACGGGCAGGCCGGCACACACGCCCCACAGCCGGTACACCTGTCCGTGACGATCAGCGTGCCGTTCTCAACCCGCTCGAAGGCATCCTCGGGGCAGGCCTCGACGCACTCGGCGCCGGCACTGCACTGGCGGCAGACATCGAGCACATCGAGTTGCTCGATCGCGCCCGCCGCCGAGCGTTCGAGCGGGACGCCATCGAGGTGCAGCCGCGGCTGGCCGTGGCGCTCGGCGCAGGCCTCTTCGCAGATGCGGCAGCCGGGTGGGCAGAGGCTCGGCGTGCGCACAAACAGGTGCGTCCCGCGCAGCAGGCCCGTACGCACCGCAAGCTCCAGCTCGCGGGCGCGGGCCTCGTCGCCGCGCACCGCCGCGCCGTTGCGCAGCCGCTTCTCAACCTCGCGGCGCAGCTGGGCCTCCAGGTCGGGCCGCTGCTCGATCAGGCGGTGGAAGTCGGTGCCCGGGAGCATCAGCACATCGATCGGGGTCAGCGCGCGCACATTGGCCCGGTGCGGCTGGCTGCTGAGCAGCGCCATCTCGCCGAAGAAATCGCCCTCGCCCAGCGTGGCGATCGTCTGGCCATTCTGCTCCACCACCACCTGGCCGCTCTCGATCAGGTAGAGCGCATCGGCAGCGGAACCCTGGCGCAGCACCAGGCTACCCCGCGGGAGGTGGGCCGGCTGGAGCAGGGCCGCCAGGGCCAGCCGCTCAAGCGGCAGGAGCTGGCTGAGCAGCGGTACCCGGGCCAGCGTGCACTCGACCAGGCGCCGTTTGTAGACCTGGCGCAGCGCCGCGGCAAGCGCGGGCAGCGTGTCGAGCGCGGCGCGCAGCTCAGCCAGGGGGATCTGCAGCAACTGGCAGTTGCTCTGCGCCAGGGCGCTCATGCGCCGGAAAAAATCGCCAAACAGCGGGCCCTCGCCGCAGCAGTCGCCCCGGGCCAGCACGCCCATCAGCACCTCGCGGCCATTCTTGTCGCGCAGGCGCAACTGGAGGGTGCCAGCCAGCACCAGGAAGACGAAGCGGTCCTGCTTCTGCTGCCCGAGCACTGTGGCCCCCGCCGGGAAGGCACGAAAGACGCTCATATCAAGCAGGCGCGCACGTTCGTTTGGCGGCACCGCGTGCAGACAGTCCAGGCTGCCGAGCTCTGTCAGGGCTGCCTGGCGGCGCCGGGCCTGCTCGGCGGCCCGCGCCTGCGCCTGTTCTGCGACCTGGGGCGCCGGTTGCCTGGTAGACATCTTTTCTTCCCTGGGGGCTGGTAGGGGCCTGGGCAACGGCCCTGGGGCAGGCCCCAGACCCCTCGAGGGGTGGCGTAGCCGCTCCACACGCCGCCGCGGGGGCGGCTGTGCCCATACGCATCAAGTTACGGGCTGCGGCCGTGCCGCTCACCCACACGGAAGGATGAAAGCTTTGTTGTGTTGGCAG